>JBAUYT010000281.1:0-5520 GCA_049584935.1 Steroidobacteraceae bacterium | reverse complement strand
GGCCACGAATGCAGCGCGGCCCGCAGCGACGCCGGACAGCCCGCCGCACGCCGCCTTCAGCTCTGCCGGCTACGTGGTTGCCGCGGCCGAACCGGCTGCGCGCATCGTGATTCAGCGTAGCGGCAATACGCAGGGCGAGGTGAATTTCATCTGGTGGACCGAGGGTGGCTCGGCCGAGCCTGACGTCGACTATGCCTCGCTTGGGGCGCGCACGGAACATCTCGCCAGCGGCCAGGACCGCACGACGGTGTACGTGCCGATCATCTCCAGCCCGCTGCGCCACAAGAGCAAGCAGTTCCAGGTTGTGCTGGCGGATGCCACCAGCCACCGCGCCAACGGTGGCGCGCAGGATGCGCGCGCCACCGTCACGATTGAAGGCAACCGCTAGAAACTGACGTTGAGGCGGATGCCACCGTAGCGCACTGCATCGCGCGCGGGCTCCGCGATCACGGTGCTGGTGTTGCTCCAGGGGCCGTTCCAGAAATCCTCGACGTCCTGATACCAGACCTTGTTGAACAGGTTGTTGCAGAACGCAGTGACCGACCACTTGCCGCTCTTGCTCTGCAGCCCCACCGAGATGTTGGTGATGCCGAACGCACCCATAACGGCATTCGGATTGTTATCAGGCAGCATCTGCGCCGAGGTGCGGTAGGCAAAGTTGACATCCGCCAGTATGTCGAACGGCAAGCCTGCCAGCGGCACCTTCTGCTGGCCGTCAACGTAGAACTTCCAGCGCGGCGCATTCGGCATGGTCTGGCCGGACATGTTCTGTATATAGGTCGTGCCGCCGGGTCCGACCTGTGCCGTGCAGTTTGCCGGCGGCACCCCGGCAACGGCGAAGCCCTCACAGGGCGCGCCGGTATAGTCGGCGAAATAGGCGTCGATGTAGGCGCCGCTCAACGATACCGTGGTGTAGTCGGTGGCACGCCAGCTGGTATCCAGCTCGGCGCCGCGGGTGATGGCCTTACCCGCCGACTGCAGATCCAGGCTCGAGGTGATCTGGCCCGGCAGCAGCTGATAGGACTGGATCTGGTAGTTCTGATAGACGGTATCGAACAGCGCCACGTTCAAGGTCAGCCGGTGCTCGAGATAGGTCCCCTTGGTGCCGATCTCGAAGTGGTTGATGTGCTCCTGGTTGACCGGCGCGATCTCGGCATCCGAGGTCAGCGTTGCCGCGGTGTTGTAGACCTTGGGTGAGTAGCCGCGCGCATAGGTGCCATACATCATCAGGTCGGGCGTAAAGTGCTGCTGCAGGCTGATGTCGCCGACGACGGCATTGGAGTTGCTGCTGCCGGTGCTGTAGAACGGCCCCTCGCCGTTGTAGATGATCTGGTTGTATGTGTAGGACAGCAGATCGCGGTTATAGCGCAGGCCGGCGACCAGCCAGGTGGGATCGGTAATCTTCCAGGTGGCACGGCCGTAGACGTCGAAGGTCGTCGTGTCCGGCAACACGTCCAGGTTCAGCGCCGCGGGTGGCAGGCCGCGGTGGTAGAGCTCCTCCACCTTGCTGTCCGAATAGAAGAGACCCGCAACGAAGCTGACCGGCTGATCGACGGGCGAGACCAGCTTGATTTCCTCGCTCTTCTGCGTCAGGTATTCCTGCTGCAGCTGCGTATTGTTGAACACGTGCGGGTCGCTGGTAATCGGGTCGGCAAAACTGCCCGTCACCAGCGTATCGAAGAAGTAGTTCGACACCGCAAACAGGTCCTGCACCGATACCTGGCTCTCATGCTGATAGGCGCTGGTCGAGGTCAGCGTATAGCCGCCGCCGAGATTGAAGCTGAGATCCAGCTGCGCGTCGTTGTCGTCGGCGCGGTGGCCGGCCGTATTGACGGGGCTCTTGTAGTCGAGGTTCTCCCAGCTGGGGACGATGCCACCCAGCTCGAGCTGCTGCGTCAGGGGACCCGGTGTGAACAGAAGGTCGGCGCCCGGCTGCAGGTGCGTATAGACGAAGTTGAAGCCATGCTGCTGCACCGTACCGTGGTGGTAGGTGAATTTGGCCTCGATGTCATCGGTGACCTTCCAGAGCAGCTTGGCGCGCACGCCGTAGTCGCGCTGGTCGGCCTTGGTGCCGTAGAACTCGTTGGTGATCGGGAAGTAGCGGTGCGAGTCATAGGCCGACAGGCTGAAATCCAGGCCATTGGTAATGGGCCCCGACAAATGCCCGCTGGCGCGATACTCGTGGTCGGTCGTGCCCAGCAGCGTGCCGGCGCCCTGGTAGGTGTCGGTCGGATTGTAGGTGACATAGTTGACGATACCGGCCGCTGCCGTGCTGCCGCCGAGCGTCGCCTGCGGGCCCTTGAGCACTTCGACGCTCTGGATGTCCTCGATGTTGTTGCCCATGTCGGAGTCCGACGGCACCGGCACGCCGTCGACCATGATGGCAACGCCCGAGGGCACACCCACCGCCTGCTCGTTTGAGACGCTGGAGATGCCGCGGATACCCATGGGCGCGCGGCCACTGATGGTGCCGTTGATGTTAAGCGACGGCACCAGCTTGTTCAGATCCGAAACGTCGCTGACATTGGAATTGGCGAGCGCGTTGGCGCTGACCACCTGAGCCGAGACCGGAACGTCCTCCAGCCTCTCGGTACGCTTTTGTGCAGTGATCACCACCTCTTCGAGCGTGCCGTTGTCGCCGGCGCCCGAGCCGTCGGAGGCGCTCTGGGCGAGCACGGCCGGTCCGTACAGTGCCCACGCCACGGCCGCAGCGACACCGATCGTCGATGAACGGATCAATTCCATGTATCCCCCTTAAGACAAGGCCTTTGCGGCCCAGCTACGTCAGTTCGCGGGCCTGTTGCGGCCCTGCAACGATGACGAAATTCTCGCGTTGGAGACTAACGCGAATCGGTATATTTGTAGTAATAATTAATATAAATTCAGTCCATCAATTCCATCAATACATGAGCACGTGCGGGGAGTCGCCATGCGATTGAATCACTTCGATTTGAACCTGCTGGTGGCGCTCGATGCGCTGCTGAGCGAACAGAGCACCACGCGTGCCGGCAAGCGCATCAATCTGAGCCAACCCGCCATGAGCTGCGCGCTGCGGCGCCTGCGAGCCTACTTCAACGACCCGTTGCTGAATCAGGTCGGCCGCAACCTGGTACCGACGCCGCTGGGAGCGAGCCTGGTGCAGCCGGTGCGTGAGCTGCTGCTGCGAACCGAGGCGACGCTCGACAGTCGGCCGATGTTTGACCCGGCTACCGCGCGCCGCACTTTCAAGCTGCTGATGTCGGACTACGTCTCGACGGTGCTGATGGCCGAGATCTCGACGCGCGCCGAGAGCATCGCGCCGCACTGCAGTTTCGAAATCCTGCCGCTGGGGCTGAACTCGGTCAGCGCGGTCGAAAGCGGCGACGTCGACCTGTTGCTGATGCCGGATCAGTTCCTGCCGGGAGGCATTCGCAGCGAGGTTCTGTTCGAGGAGCACTATGTGTGCGTCGCCTGGTCGGGCAATCCGCTGGTCGGCGAGCGGATGACGCGCGCGCAGTATCTCGAACTCGGGCACGTAGTGGCACGTCCCGGCGCGCATCCGCAGCGGCATCCCGCCATCGACGAGCTTTTCTTCCAGCGCCAGCGGCTCGAGCGCCGCGTCGAAACCGTGGTCGGCGAATTCAGCGTGCTGCCGCAGTATGTGATCGGCTCCACGCGTATCGCCACCATGCACAACCGCCTGGCCCGGCTGTACGCCGGCTATCTGCCGCTGAAGATCCTGCCGCTGCCGTTCGAGGTGCCGGTAATACGCGAAGCCGCCGCATGGAATCGTCATCGGGAACAGGATCTGGGACTCGCCTGGGTGCGCGATCTGCTCAAGACCACGGCCGAGCACCTGGCGCCTACCCAGCGCAGCAAGTACGACACGGCACCGGTGCCCCTGCCGCCGCCACGCATGCGCGTGCGCTCACGCGCGGCGATATAATTGGTTGCAGCCATCGAGGAGCACGGCCATCAGCAAGCACATCGTCGTTCGAGAGATCGTACGGCCCGCGCGCGACGAGCTCAGCGCGCTGGCTGAGTGTGGCGTCGCCACGGTGCACGAAGCGCAGGGCCGCGTCGGCCTCATGGCCGAGTGCATCCGGCCCATCTACCGCCCGATCGGCGTCGCCGGACCGGCTGTCACCGTGCTGGTACCGCCGGGTGACAACTGGATGATTCACGTTGCGGTGGAGGTCTGCCAGCCGGGCGACGTACTGGTGGTGGCACCGAGCTCGCCCTGCTCCGACGGCTACTTCGGCGATCTGCTAGCCACCTCGCTCAAGGCGCGCGGCGTCGTCGGCCTGGTCATCGATGCCGGCGTGCGCGACCTGGCGACGCTGACCGAGATGCCGTTTCCGGTCTGGAGCAAAGCGGTGTTCGCACAGGGCACGGTCAAGGCCAGCCTGGGCGCCGTCAATGTGCCGATCATCTGCGCCGGCGCGCGCGTCGAGCCCGGCGATGCCATCATTGCGGACGACGACGGTGTGGTCGTGGTGAGCCGCGCGCAGACCGCCGCCGTCGTCAAAGCCGCGCAGCTTCGCGTTGCCAACGAGAACGACAAGCGCCGGCGCCTTGCGGCCGGCGAACTGGGGCTCGACATCTACAAGATGCGCGAGTCGCTCAAAGCCCTGGGACTGGAGTACCGCTAGGCGGTCCTCCGCCTCGAGCCCACGCGACTCGGCCGCTCAGCGGCTCAGGCGAAACGCAGACTCCGCGTACACCGCCTCGATCGGAATCGCAAAGCCGATGCCCTGCGTACCGCGCAATACCATGGTATTGATGCCCACGACCCGGCCATCTTCGGTGATCAGCGGACCGCCGCTGTTGCCGGGATTGATCGGCGCGTCGGTCTGCAGGTAGCGGTCGTCGCCGTCGGCGCGCTCACCCGAGAACACGCCGGAAGTCACCGAATAACCCAGTCCCGAGGGATTGCCGATCGTGTAGAGCTGCTGCCCGACCGACAGCTGTGTGGAGTCTCCCGGCGAGAGGTGCGGGCAATGCTGCATCGGCAGTTGCAGCAGCGCCAGATCGCGGCTGTCGGCATATTCGGCGTGCAGCCCCTTGAACTCGGTGCCGTCGATCAGGATGACGCTGAAGCCCTCGCGGCCCGAGGCGGTGACCTTGCCCTTGATGACATCGCCGATCTGATCCGGCAGGTCGGTCAGTTGCTGCTGCATGGTCTGAATGTGCTGCTCGAGTTGCAGGCGCTCGGTGTTCATGCCTGGCTGGTCGGCAATCGCGCGACGCAATTGCTGTTCGCGGCCGATTTCCTGTTCGAGCTGCTGCTGTGCATTGGCAATCTGCACCCGCGTATCCGGATCCTTCACGAATCGGTCCGCCACGCGGCTGCCGTCCGTCTCGACGACGTGCCGGTTCGTGATCACATGGCATTGCTCGTCGATGATGAAGCCGGAACCGATTCCCCAGCCGGACTTGACGAATACCGTGGCACTGCGCGCGGCCTCAATCGGCTTGTGTGCGGCACGGCCCATGGCCGCAGCCGGCGGCGCGCCGGCATCGACGATCGGCGGCGAAGGC
>JBAUYT010000280.1:0-28317 GCA_049584935.1 Steroidobacteraceae bacterium | reverse complement strand
GGGCGGCGTAGCGTCCGCGACCTCCCCCACCCGCAGCGTCGCGATCAGCGCGCCGGCGGAAACACGCGAACCCTTCTGGACATGCACTTTTTCGACGACGCCCGCATCCGGCGACGGCACGTCCATGGTCGCCTTCTCGGTTTCGAGGGTAAGCAGCGGGCTGTCCACCTGCACTGACTCGCCGGGCTGCACCAGGACGTCGATGACGGCCACGTCCTTGAAGTCGCCCAGGTCGGGCACGTGTATTTCTTTCGAAGCCAACGCGGTTCCTTGAATCTCAGGCGTTGAGCGGATCGGCCTTGTCGGGATCGATGCCAAGCGCCTGCACCGCGCCGACCACGACGCTGCGCTCGATGCGACCGACGTCGGCCAGCGACTTGAGCGTCGCCAGCGCAATGAAGTGGCGGTCCACCTCGAAGTGCCGTCGCAACTGCGCACGCGCATCACTGCGCCCGAAACCGTCGGTACCGAGCGTGACGTACGGCGCCGTGACCCAGGGCGCAATCTGATCGGGGACGTTGCGCACGTAATCGGTGGCAGCGACGATTGGTCCTTCGTGGCCGCCGAGTAATGTCTGTACGTACGGCACACGTTGCTCGTCGGCGGGATGCAGCAAATTCCAGCGCTGGCACTCGAGCGCGTCGCGGCGCAGCTCGCTGAAGCTCGTAATCGAAAGCACGTCGGTACGCACACCGTAGGTCTGCTCGAGCAGCTCCGCCGCGGCAAGGCATTCGCGCAGGATGGTGCCGCTGCCGAGCAGCGTGGCGCGCTGTTCGCCGGCCGAGCCGCGACGCAGCAGATAGCCTCCGCGCACAATCCCCGACTGCGAGTCCGCCGGCATCACCGGCTGCGCGTAATTCTCGTTCATGACCGAGATGTAGTAGAAGACACTCTCGTTATCCGCATACATTCGTCTGAGGCCGTCCTGGATGATGACCGCCAGCTCGTAGGCGAAGGTGGGATCGTAGGCGCGGCAATTCGGTACCGTCGTGGCCACGAGCTGGCTGTGTCCATCCTGGTGCTGCAGTCCCTCGCCGGCGAGCGTCGTGCGCCCGGCAGTGGCGCCAAGCAGAAAGCCACGCGCGCGCATGTCACCGGCGGCCCAGATGAAGTCACCGACGCGCTGGAAACCGAACATGGAGTAATAGATATAGAACGGCACCATGCTGATGCCGTGATTGGCGTAGGAGGTCGCAGCCGCGATCCACGAGCAGGTGGAGCCCGCCTCATTGATGCCCTCTTCGAGCATCTGGCCCTTCTTGTCCTCGCGATACGACATCAAGGTCTCGGCATCGACCGGGGTGTAGAGCTGGCCGACCGCCGAGTAAATGCCGATCTGCCGGAACAGCCCTTCCATGCCGAAGGTGCGCGCTTCATCCGGCACGATGGGAACGATGTGCTTGCCGATGCCCTTGTCCTTGAGCAACACGGTCAGAATGCGCACGAACGCCATCGTGGTGGAGATTTCCCGCTCTCCGGTACCGTCGAGGATGGCGCGGAACGCTTCGAGCGGCGGCACCACCAGTGGCGGCGCCGATGCCTTGCGCACCGGCAGGTAGCCGCCGAGCACCTTGCGCCGTCCCTGCAGGTAGCGCATTTCCGGACTGTCCTCTGCCGGCTTGCGAAACGGCAGTCCGTCGATGTCGGCGTCCGAGACGGGAATGTTGAACCGGTCGCGCAGCTCCTTGAGCGCGTTCTCATCCAGCTTCTTCTGCTGGTGCGCCACCATCTGGCCCTCGGCGCTCTTGCCGAGTCCGAAGCCCTTGACGGTCTTGGCGAGGATCACCGTGGGACCGCCGCGATGCCTGACCGCGGCATCGTAGGCCGCGTGCACTTTGCGGGCATCGTGGCCGCCGCGGTTGAGGTACCAGATGTCCTCATCCGACATGTTGGCGACCATTTCCTTGACGACCGGGTCCTTGCCGAAGAAATGCTCGCGCGTGTACGCGCCGCCCTTGGCCTTGAAGTTCTGATACTCGCCGTCGACGCACTCTTCCATGATGCGCTGCAGGTTGCCGCCGATATCCCGCGCCAGCAGGGGGTCCCAGCGCGAGCCCCAGATGACCTTGATGACGTTCCAGCCCGCGCCGAGGAAGGCCGCCTCGAGTTCCTGGATGATCTTGCCGTTACCGCGCACGGGACCATCGAGGCGCTGCAGATTGCAGTTGACTACGAAAATCAGATTGTCGAGCTTCTCCCGCACCGGCATGGTCAGCGCGCCCATCGACTCGGGCTCGTCCATTTCGCCGTCGCCACAGAAGGCCCAGACCTTGCGATCGGAAGGCGCGGTCAGGCCGCGGTTTTCGAGATAACGGATGAATCGCGCCTGGTAGATCGCCATCAGCGGCCCTAAGCCCATCGAGACGGTCGGGAACTGCCAGAAGTCCGGCATCAGCCAGGGATGCGGATAGGACGACAGTCCATTGCCGTCGACCTCCTGGCGGAAGCGGCTCAGCTGTTCCTCGGTGAGGCGGCCCTCGAGATAGGCACGACCATACACCCCGGGCGACGAATGGCCCTGCATGTAGACCAGGTCGCCGGGATGACGGTCGCTGGGCGCACGCCAGAAGTGATTGAAACCCACCTCGTAGAGAGTCGCCGAGGAAGCGTAGCTGGAAATGTGGCCTCCATACTCGCTGGACTTGCGGTTCGCCTGCACCACCATGGCCATGGCATTCCAGCGTATGTAGGCTTCGATGCGACGCTCCAGCGAGCGGTCTCCCGGGTATTCGGGCTGCGCCGTGGCAGCGATCGTATTGACGTAGGCGGTGTTGGGACGGAACGGCAGGTACGCGCCGGAGCGGCGCGTGTGATCGATCAGCCGCTCGAGCAGGTAGTGAGCTCGCTGCGGTCCCTCGGTGCGCAGCACCGAATCGATCGAGGCCAGCCATTCGCGCGTCTCGGTAGGATCAAGATCCGCGGGGGTGGTGACGTCATTCATGTGCTGATTCTAGTGCTTTCCGTCCACGCCCGCTTGCGGCAGGTCGCGGCACGTGCACCGAAATTTCCTCCCACCGCGCTGTGCTAGCATGCGGCGCTGGCGCTCTGAACGGCGGCATGATCCGAGATTCCGATTAGCATGGTCAAGCACGAGGGTCGGGCGCGGCGACGGCCCGCTGCCACGCTTCCCAACAGCGCCCTGGCGGAGCTGCGGCGACATCGATCGCTGCCGGGCGCGGCTGCCGCGAGCAGGCTCGATGCGCTGCTGGTACTCACCGATCCACAACAGGCCGCGCTCTGGTCGCGGCTGCCCGAGCCGGCGCGCTGGCGTGCCCTGCACGCGCGCTCGAAGCCAGTGGCACTCAAATGGCATGGCGCTACGCTCGGCAATGCCGGACAGACGCAGGCCATACTCGGCTACCTCAAACCCGACGCCAGCGCATTCGAGCGCCTGAGCTTCGCCGGACGGCTCATGGCAGAGCTGTCCGCGCGTCGTCCGCGGCGCATCGGCATCATCGTCAGTGCGGCTGCCCGGGAGGCGGCCCCCTGGTGCGAAGCACTGCTCACGGCCGCCTGGACCGCAAGCGTGGCGCTGCCGGATTTCCGCAGCCGTCCAGCCGAGCGCTGGCGCCTGCAGGGCATCGAGCTGTACGAGCCACCCGCGCTCGACTGGTCGCGCGTCGCGGCCAGCGCGCGCGCCGGCAACCTGGTACGCGCCCTGACCGCGCTGCCGCCCAACAAGCTGGACGTCAACGGCTACCGGCGCCTGCTGCGTGAGCTGGCGCGCCGACACGGGCTACAACTGCGCTGGTATTCGGAAAGCGATCTGCGCCGCCTCGGCGCCGGTGCTTTTCTCGCGGTCGCGCGCGCCAACGCGGCGCGCACCGCTGGCATCGCGCAGCTGCGCTGGCGGGGCCGGCGGCGGCGAACGGCACGCGCCCCGGACGTCGCGCTGGTAGGCAAGGGCATCCTGTTCGACACCGGCGGCATCAATCTCAAACCGCACCGCTCGATGCTCGACATGCACACCGATATGTCCGGCAGCGCAGTGGCACTGGCCTCGCTGGTTGCGCTCGCGGAGCTCAACTCGCCCGTGGCCGCGGATGCCTGGCTGGCGATTACCGAGAACAACACCGGCCCCAACGCCTACCGGCCGCAGGAAGTGGTCCGGGCGGCCAACGGCACAACCATCCAGGTCATCCACAGTGATGCCGAAGGACGCATGGTGCTGGCAGACACGCTCACGCTCGCGGCCCGCACCCGCCCGGACCTGATCATCGATTTCGCGACGCTGACCGGTGCCTGCGTACACGCGCTGACCGAGCGCTACAGCGGCGTATTCACCAACCGGCCGGCGCTGGCTGCGGAGCTCGTGACCGCGGGCCGCGACAGCGGCGAGCGCGTCTGGAACTTCCCGCTGGACGAGGACTTCGACAGCGACCTCGACAGCACGATCGCCGACGTCCTGCAATGCGCAGTCGACGGCAAGGGCGATCACATTCTCGCCGCGCGTTTCCTGCAACGTTTCGTCGATGGCCGGCCCTGGGTGCACCTGGATCTGTCGTCGGCCACGCGCCGCGGCGGGCTGGCACACGTGCCGACCGAGATCACCGGTTTCGGCGTGCGCTGGACGCTCGAGTTGCTGCTCGGACGGCGGCTGCAAGCGCACCTGCCGTGACTCAGCAGATCACCCTGCGACGCCCCGACGATGCGCACTTGCATCTGCGCGACGGCGCCGCGCTGGCTGCGATCCTGCCGTTCACCGCGGAACGCTTTGCGCGCGCCGTGGTAATGCCGAATCTCTCGCCACCGGTGACGACCACGGCGCTGGCGCTGTCGTACCGCGAGCGCATCCGCGCGGCGCTGCCGCGCCAGTCGCGTTTCGCGCCGCTGATGACGCTGTACCTGACGGATCACACCAATGCCGCGGAGATCGAGCGCGCCAGCCGTTCGGGCGCGGTGGTCGGCTGCAAACTCTATCCCGCCGGCGCCACCACCCATTCGGACTCCGGCGTCACCGATATCGCGCGGCTCGATCCGGCACTCGAAGCCATGAGCCGGCTCGACCTGCCGCTGCAGGTTCACGGCGAAGTCACCGATCCACGCATCGACGTGTTCGAGCGTGAGGCGCGCTTCATAGAGCGCGTGCTGGCGCCATTGTGCGACCGCTGGCCACAGCTGCGCGTGGTATTCGAGCACGTCACCACGCGCGAGGCGGTCGAGTTCGTACGCTCCGCCCGTGCCGGGGTCGGCGCCACAATCACGCCGCAGCATCTGCTGTACAATCGCAATGCGCTGTTCGCCGGCGGCATCCGCCCGCACTACTACTGTTTGCCGCTGCTCAAGACCGAGCCCGATCGCCTGAGCCTGCTGGAAGTGCTGGCCGAGGGCAATCCGCGCTTCTTCCTCGGCACTGACAGCGCGCCGCACGCGCGGCACGCCAAGGAGACCGGCTGCGGCTGCGCCGGCATCTTCTCGGCGCACGCGGCCATCGAGCTGTATACCGAGATCTTCGAATCCGAGGGCATGCTGTCCCGGCTGCAGGGATTCGCCTCCGAATATGCAGCCGACTTCTATCGCTGGCCCAGGAATGAGAACACGATCACCCTGGTGAAGCAGCCCTGGTCCGTGCCGGCAAGCTACCCCTACGGCGGTGCCGATCTCGTACCGCTGCGCGCAATGGAAACCGTGGCCTGGCAAGTGCGGCCGGACGCATGAGCGAAGATCCACGGCAGACCGCAGTCAACTCGCCCGCTGCCCCCGGCAGCGCCGCGGCGGCCGACCCCTCGGTAACAATCACGGCGACCGTTACGGCAAGCATCGCGGCGACCGTCAAGACACCGGCTCCGGCATCGACTGCGGCCGTCGCTGCCCTACCGCTGATGGCAAGGCGCTTCCGTGGCTTCCTGCCGGTCGTCGTAGATGTCGAGACCGGCGGCTTCGAATCACGCACCGATGCCCTGCTGCAGATCGCCGCGGTGCTGATCGAGATCGATGCGGATGGCCAGCTGCGGCCTGGCGAGACCCATTCGTATCATGTGCGACCGTTCGAGAATGCACGGCTCGATCCGGCATCGCTGCAGGTCAACAAGATCGACCCATGGCACCCACTGCGCCCGGCGATCGACGAGGCCGACGCGCTGCAGCGCATCTGTCGGCCGATACGCGCGGCGATCCGCCAGCACGGCTGCCGCCGTGCGGTGTTGGTCGGTCACAACGCATCGTTCGATCTCAACTTTCTCAACGCGGCGGCGACGCGCACCGGACTCAAGCGCAATCCGTTCCATCCGTTCTCGTGCTTCGACACCGCCACCCTGGCAGGCGCCGCGCTGGGGCAGACGGTACTCGCCAAGGCCACGGCAGTGGCTGGCCTGAGCTGGGACAAGGCCTCGGCGCATTCGGCCACTTACGATGCCGAACGCACCGCTGACCTGTTCTGCCTGGTCTGCAATGAACTCACCGCCAGCTTTGCGCGCGCCGAGAAGCGCGCGCTTGAACTCGGGTTCGGCGTCGCGGCGCCGGTTGCCGATTCCTATTCGGCAGCGGGCGAGGAACAGGAGCACGACTGAAGTGTGTCGCCGCTACTCAAATCCCGCCTGGAACTGGGCCGCATGGGGTCCATGGGGTCCCGGCTATGGATTCATGTATGGCCCGGGCACGGGTTGGTGATGTGTGGAGACTCACTGCTTGTCAGTGCGTCTCATCCCGCGGGGCCAATCGCGACTGCAGCCGCTGGCATCCGCCGCGTCAAGCACCGTCCCAGGCCGCCGTCAACCACTTCGCGCAACTGCCGGTCCATCAGATCGCGCGCACGAGAAACGCGTGAGCGAACCGTTCCTATTGGAATCAGCATGGCCGCGGCAATCGCTGCGTAGGAGAGGCCGTCGACTTCCCGCAACATGATAGCGCTGCGGTGTCCGTGCGGCAGCGAAGCCAGCGTCGTATCTACCAGGTCGCGGATCTCCTCGGCGCCGATGAGCTGTTCGGGTGTGCCGAAATCCCTTAGCTGGTTCGGAAGCTGGCCCACATGATCGCTTCTGGCGAGCGCCTCCCATTGCGGACCAGCGAAGTCACGGCCGCGAGCCCTCAAGAGAGAGTTAGCGGAGTTGATCGCAATGCGGTGCAGCCACGTATAGAAGGTCGACTCACAGCGAAACTGTCTCAAACCCCGATAAGCCTTGAGGAATGTTTCCTGTGAAGCGTCCTCCGCATCGGCAGGATTACGAGTGTAGCGCGTAAGGAAACTGAGTATTCTGCCTTGATACTTGATGACCAGCAGATCGAAGGCGCGCCGCTCTCCGGACTGCGCCCGCCGCACAATCTCGAGCTCCAACTCATCATTGTTCTTCAACACCGAGTCGCGCCTGAACTCCTTTGAGGCTAGCATTCCATATCACTCCAGTCGCCTGAACGGTTTGCCTGACGCATTCATGACCCCACACTCTGGCGACTTCAGCTGTCGGCCTTGCAGCGGAGCAAAGCGTACGCGATCCTGATTAAGGGCCGCTGAACGTTGCATTAAAGCGGGACTCACGACGGGGAGTCGTGGCTGGCTACAATCATCCGCGCAGGCCGTGGGATTGGATTGGGTATTCGAGACCTTGCGTCGGCGGTGTAGCAGCAGGATTCGAGGCCGGAACAAGCCGACCCGCCTTCAGGCGCAGCCCGTCAGTCTGGCGGTGGCGGCCGCAGAGGACACCTTGACGGCGTATTCCCTCGGGGATGGCTCTGCAAGCGGCCAATCCGCCGGCGCGTGCTCTCTGTCGTAGCGGCTGGCGTCGAATCCGCTAGCCGGGGGCGGTGACGGCTCCGGCGGATTCGAGCACCTGCTTCAGCTCGCCATTGCGGTACATCTCGAGCACGATGTCGCAGCCGCCGACCAGCTCGCCGCCGACATAGAGTTGCGGATACGTCGGCCAGTTTGAGAAGCGCTTCAGCGCCTCGCGCAGTTCCGGATCCTCGAAGATGTTGACGTGGTGAAACTGTGCGCCGAGATGGCGCAGCGCCGATGCGGTCTGTGCCGAAAATCCGCACTGCGGAAATTCTGGCGTGCCCTTCATGAACAGCACCGCCGGGGCGGCGCCGATCTGCTGGCGAATACGGTCATTGACGTCCATTTGGCCCTTCATATTGTCCCAAGACACCCATACGTTGAATTATGGGGGTCGCTGGCCTATTCTTCCAGCGCCTTTCGATTTCGCAATTAAACAGAACAATAACTTATGCGAGGACTGTCATGAATCCGCTCAATACTGTGCGCGGCGCACTGATCACCGGTTTCGTGCTGGCGATCATCGTCAGCGTCGCCATCCAATCCACCGCCTTCGCCGAGCTGGGACTGGCGGTGTGGCTGCATATCCTGGCCGGGGTCATGTGGATCGGGCTGCTGTGGTACTTCAACGTGGTGCAGACTCCGGCAATGGCCGTGGCGGCGGCAGACAAGGGAGGACCGGGCGGCGCAGGGATCAACAAATATATTGCGCCGCGAGCGCTGTGGTGGTTTCGCTGGACGGCCGTGCTGACCTGGCTCACGGGGGTCTGGTATCTGACCCGTGCCGGCACCTTTGGCAGTGCGGTCACCTTGGGCAATCTCGGCAAGGAGCACTACGGCCTGGTCATCGGCATCGGCGGCTGGCTCGGTACCATCATGCTGTTCAACGTCTGGGTGCTCATCTGGCCCAATCAGAAGAAGATCCTCGGGCTGGTGCAGGCCAGCGACGAGCAGAAAGCCAGGGCACGGCGCATAGCGCTGATCGCCTCGCGAAGCAACTTCGTGCTGTCCATTCCGTTGCTGCTATGCATGGGTGCCTCGAACCACCCGCTGCCGTTCTGAACAGCGCGCTGCCCAATGACCTGTCCGATCAGGTCGCGCGTGCGCTGCGCGAGGATATCGGGCCCGGCGACCTCACCGCCGGCCTGATCGACCAGCGCACGCGCGCGCAGGCGCGTGTGCTCTGCCGTGAAGCCGCCGTGCTCTGCGGCTCGGCCTGGTTTGACGAGACCTTTCGGCAGCTCGATCCCTCGGTGGTGATCCGCTGGGATTTCCAGGATGGCGCCAGCGTGGCCGCGGACTCGATGCTGTGCCAGCTCGATGGCCAGGCGCGCGTACTGCTGACCGGCGAGCGTACCGCGCTGAACTTCCTGCAGCTGCTCTCGGGCACCGCCAGCCGGACGCAGCGCTATGTGGCGGCGGTCAGCGGCACGGCTTGCCGCATCCTCGACACTCGCAAGACCATTCCCGGATTGCGCTCGGCACAGAAATACGCGGTGCGCTGCGGTGGCGGCCACAACCACCGGCTGGGCCTGTACGACATGGTTCTGATCAAGGAGAACCACATCGCCGCCGCGGGATCGATCGCCACAGCAGTCTCCACTGCCAGGCGCGACGCGCCCGGCGTGCGCGTCGAAGTCGAAGCCGAGACGCTCGAACAGGTGCGCGAGGCGCTCGACGCGGCCGCAGACGTGGTCATGCTCGACAACTTCTCACGGGAGCAGCTGCGCGCCGCTGTCGCCGTCAACCGGGCGCACTCGCGGCCGGCGGCACTCGAGAGCTCCGGCGGAATCAGGCTCGAGAGCCTGCGCAGCATCGCCGAGACCGGTGTCGACTACATCTCGGTCGGAGCGCTGACCAAGAACGTCACGGCAATCGACCTGTCGATGCGCATCACCACAACGTCGCGCTAGCGACGTTGTAGCGCCCATCGCGCTCAGTTCTGCGGCTTGCCGCCCGGTGCGCCGGCTGCTCCAGACGTGGTTCCTGGCGCGGCAGCCCCTGGCGTACCCGCCGGCGGTGTCGCCTGCTTCGCCATTACCTCCAGCAGATCGATCGTAAAGTCGAGCGTGGCGCCCGGCATGATGGTCGGCATGGCGCCGCGGTCGCCGTAGGCGAGCGCCGAGGGGCACACGACCCGCGCCTTGCCGCCGACCTTCATGAGCTGCAACGCCTCGGTCCAGCAGGGAATGACGCCGGTGACGCTCATCTGTACCGGTTTACCGCCGTGCTTGGCGGTGCTGTCGAACACAGTGCCGTCGATCAGCTTGCCCTCGTACGTGACGCTGACCCGATCGGTGCGGTCTGGGGTGGCGCCGGTGCCGGGGGTGATCGGTATATACACCAGTCCGGTGGTGGTCTTCTGCGCACCCGGCAGAGCGGCGGCCTTGTCCAGGTAGGTCTGACCGGCAGCCTTCTGCTTCTCATCGACGGCGCCAAGCCGCGTGCGTTGCAATGCCTGGATTTGCGGCTGGTAGGCCTCGGCGTCGAGCGCCGGATGGTGATTGGTGCCATCGGTCAGCCCCTGCTCGACCATCTTCAGCTCGGCGCTCGAGAGAGTGAAGCTCTCGAGGTTGCGGCTGATCAGCACGCCGAGCGCGTACAGCGCTTTGTCATCGTCACTGGTGGGCTTGGTCGTTCCGGCAGCGGCCCCGGCGGCTTTATTGCCAGCGCCGTTGGTGGCAGCGGCCGTGGCCGTCGAAGTCTGCAGCAGCAATGCCAGGGATGATGCCGCCAGGGCCGTGGCGCCGGCTGGCCACAGGCGAGAGGTATGAGTCATTACGATCTCCTCAATGAATGTCAGGTCTCGGGGCGTAGATGGGGGAACAGCAGCACATCGCGAATCGAGGGCGAGTCGGTCAGGAACATGACCAGGCGATCGACTCCCAACCCTAAGCCCGCGGTGGGCGGCATGCCATATTCGAGTGCACGCACGTAGTCTGCATCGTAATGCATGGCTTCATCGTCGCCCTGGGTCTTAAGCTGCACCTGGGCGCGGAATCGTTGTGCCTGGTCCTCGGGGTCATTGAGCTCGGAGAAGCCATTGGCGAGTTCGCGGCCCGCGAGAAAGAACTCGAAACGATCGGTGATGAACGGATCGGCGTCGTTGGTGCGTGACAGCGGCGACACTTCCAGCGGATAGGCATAGACGAAGGTGGGATCGAGCAGCGTGTGCTCCACCGTCTTCTCGAACAAGGCTATCTGCAGCTTGCCGGCGCCATCGTGCGGTTGCCACGCGGCCTGATGCTCATCGCAGACCTGGCGCAGATAGAAAGCGTCACGCAGGCGGGCGCGTTCCAGCGCCGGATTGCGCTCCAGCAGCGCCGCCTCGATGGTGACACGCCTGAATGGCTGCCCCATATCGTAGTCGCGGCCCTGGTAACTGAGCAGGCGGCTGGCGAACAGGCCGTCGGCCAGGCCATGCAGCAGCCGTTCGATCAGGTCCATGAGCTCGATGTAATCCGAGTAGGCCCAGTACAGCTCGAGCATCGTGAACTCGGGATTGTGCTGGGTCGACAGGCCCTCGTTGCGGAAATTGCGGTTGATCTCGTAGACCCGCTCGAAGCCGCCGACCACCAGCCGCTTGAGATAGAGCTCGGGCGCGATGCGCAGGTACATGTCGAGATCGAGCGCATTGTGGTGCGTCACGAACGGCCGCGCGGCCGCACCGCCCGGAATCGGCTGCATCATCGGCGTTTCGACCTCGAGGAAATCGAGCGCGTCGAGAAAATCCCGCAGGTAGCGCAGCACGCGCGTGCGCGTGCGAAATACCTCCCGGCTGCGCTCGGTCATGATCAGATCGACGTAGCGCTGCCGGTAGCGCAGCTCGGTGTCCGCCACTCCGTGCCACTTGTCGGGCAGCGGGCGCAGCGACTTCGCCAGCAGGCGCAGGACCTCGACCCGCACGGACAGCTCGCCCGTGCGCGTGCGGAACAGCTGCCCCTCGGCACCGATCAGGTCGCCGATGTCGTAGCTCTTGAACGCCTCGTAAACCGGACCCAGCGCCTCCTCCTGCAGAAACAGCTGCAACTGGCCGCTGCGATCGGCGATCTTGGCGAAGCTGGCCTTGCCCATGACGCGCCGGAACATCATGCGACCGCCCACACGCACGCGCACCGGATTGGCATCCAGCCACGCGCCATCGCGGTCGCCATAGCTGGCGAGCAGCTGCGCCGCCAGCGCGTCGCGCCGGAAGTCGTTGGGATAGGCGCTGCCGAGTGCGCGCAGCTGCGCGAGTTTGCGGCGCCGTTCGCCGATCAGCTTGTTGTCCTCGTCGTTCACAATCCCGCCTTGAGACTCGCTTCCATGAACGGATCCAGGTTGCCGTCGAGCACCTTGGTGGTGTCGCCGATCTCCACGCCGGTGCGCAGATCCTTGATGCGGGACTGATCCAGCACGTACGAGCGGATCTGGTTGCCCCAGCTGACGTCCGACTTGGAATCCTCGAGCACCTTGGCCGCGGCGTTGCGCTTGTTGACCTCAAGCTCGTAGAGCTTGGCCTTGAGCATCTTCATGGCCATCGAGCGGTTCTTGTGCTGACTGCGCTCGTTCTGGCATGCGACCACGATGCCGCTCGGCAGGTGCGTGATGCGCACCGCCGACTCGGTCTTGTTGACGTGCTGGCCACCCGCGCCACTCGAGCGGTACACGTCCATGCGCAGGTCGGCAGGGTTGATCTCGATATCGATGTCATCGTCGATTTCGGGTGAGACGAACACCGAGGCGAACGAGGTATGGCGCCGGTTGCCGGAGTCGAACGGCGACTTGCGCACCAGGCGATGCACGCCGGTTTCGGTGCGCAGCCAGCCATAGGCGTACTCGCCCTGGATGGCAACGCTGGCACTCTTGATGCCGGCGACCTCGCCCGGACTGGAATCGATGACCTCACAGGCAAACCCGCGGGTGGCGCCCCAGCGCAGGTACATGCGCAGCAGCATCTGCGCCCAGTCCTGCGCTTCGGTCCCACCGGCACCCGCCTGAATATCGAGGAATGCGCTGTGGGAATCCATCTCGCCGCGAAACATGCGCTTGAACTCGAGCCGGCGCACGCCCGCTTCGAGCTTGCCGGCGTCGCGCTCGATATCGCGCGCGGTCGACTCGTCGTTTTCGCGCTCGGCCAGATCCAGCAGTTCTGCGGCGTCGCTGACTGCCGTGTTGGTGCGGTCCAGATCATCGATCTCGGCAGCCAGGCGAGCGCGCTCGCGCCCGAGTTCCTGGGCGCGATCGGGCGTGTTCCAGACGGCGGGGTCTTCGAGTTCCCGGCTTACTTCTTCGAGGCGTTCTTTCTTGCGATCGTACTCAAAGAAACCCCCTCAAGGATACGGCACGTTCCTCGAGATCTTTGAGCGTTCGCTTGAGCTGGCTGACTTCCATGGCGTGAATGGTAACACGCGCGCTCAGGCCGGCAGCAGGTGCTCAATCACGAACTGCAACCGCCGCTCGCCCAGGTACTCGTTGCTGTCGAGCCTATAGACCAGCCGCTGCACGCCCCCGGGCAGTTCCGCCGGTTCTTCCCGATCGATGAAGTTGAACGCAATGGCGTCGAACTGCCCGCGTCCTTCCGGCGCAAGCAGTTGGATCTTGAGGTGGCGCTCGCCCACGACGCGTGCGCCCTGAATGCGAAACAGCCCGTCGAACGATGGCTCGGGAAACCCGGGTCCCCACGGACCACCGTCGCGCAGCGCCTGCGCGGTCGGCAGCGCGAGCTCGTGCAACCCAAGCTCGCCGTCGGTCTCGATGACATCCGGCGAGCCATCCCCTAAGGCGCGGGCGCACTCGGCGTCGAACGCACGCGCGAACGCGTCCAGCGCCGACAGCGGCAGAGTCACGCCCGCAGCCATCGCGTGGCCGCCGAACTTGTGGATCAGCGAACCGTCGCGCGCCGCGATCGCATCGAGCACGTCGCGGATGTGGATGCCGGGAATGGAACGTGCCGAGCCGCGCAAAGTGTCCGGGTCCGCCGGGGCGAATGCGATCACCGGACGGCGCAGCTGCTCCTTGAGGCGGCTCGCCACCAATCCGACGACACCCTGATGCCAGCCGGCATCGAACAGGCAGACCCCGGCGCGCCGCACGCCACTGGCGGGATCGCGCAGCGCACGCACGGCCGTGCGCGCTTCGCCCTGCATGCGCGACTCGATGCTGCGCCGCTGGGTGTTGAGACCGTCGAGTTCCATCGCCAATGTTCGCGCTTCAGCCGGATCATCGGCGAGCAGGCAGCGTATGCCGATCGACATGTCGGTCAGGCGGCCCGCTGCATTGAGCCGCGGCGCGATGGCGAAGCCCAGATCGGACGCTACCAGGCTGGCGCGCTCGCGCCGCGCCACCTCCAAGAGCGCCAGGATGCCGGGTATGCAGCGGCCCGCGCGGATGCGGGCCAGGCCCTGCGCCACCAGGATGCGATTGTTGGCGTCGAACGGCACCACATCCGCCACGGTGCCGAGCGCCACCAGATCGAGCAGATCGGCCCCCGACAGCGTACCCGCCGGCAGCATGCCGGCCGCGTCGAGCTGCCGGCGCAGTGCGGCCATGACGTAGAAGGCTACACCAACGCCCGCCAGTGCCCGGCTGGCAAACTGGCTGCCGGGAACGTTGGGGTTCACGATCACATTGGCATCGGGCAACGATGCGGCCGGCAAATGATGATCGGTGATCAGTACGTCGATGCCGGCGGCGCGCGCCGCAGCGACTCCGGCATGGCTCGAAATGCCGTTGTCGACTGTGACGATCAGTGCGGGATTGCGTTGCGCCGCCAGCGCGACGATTTCCGGCGTGAGTCCGTAGCCGAATTCGAAACGGTTCGGCACCAGGAAGTCGACGTTGCGGAAGCCCCAGGCACGCAGTGCCCGCACGATCAGTGCCGTACTGGTGGCGCCGTCGGCATCGAAGTCGCCCACCACGAGAATGAGGCCGGCCCGGCGTCCGTGCTGCAGCAACAGCTCCGCCGCGGCCTCGACCGCTTCCAGACTGCCGATCGGCAACAACTGCTGCAGCCGTAGAACGAGCTGCGCCCCATCGACGATGCCGCGCGCTGCATACACACGCCGCAACACCGGATGCAACGAGGCGTCGAGACGGGTTGGCGCACCGGGGTCACGCCGCACGACCCGCAGCGGCACCGCCGCGCTCAAGCCAGCGCCTCCTGCCAGCGGGCACGTGGGCGCCAGAAGCGCGCCAGGCCCAGACGGCGCAGGCGAAAGGCGTGGCCGCCGGCGAGCAACTCGATGCTTGCGAGTTTGCCGGACCGCAGTGCCACGAGCGCCGGAGCGAGCCAGCTCCGCTCGAAATCCCGGAGTGCGCCGCCCGCATTCTCCCGGCCGGCCGTGGGATATAGCACCACCTGTGCGCGTTCTGCCGCCGGCCAACCGCGGCAGGATGCAAAATCCGTGGGAAGGGCTGCGGCGACACCGTTGCACAGACGCCAAAGAGCAGCCGCGAACGTGTCGCTGCCGTACAGCACCACCCGCGCTGGCGAGCGCATTTCAGTGCCGTCGGCGCCGGAACCCGCCGCCAGCGGTGCGGAGCCCCAGGCCCACAAACCGCTTACGGGCAGTGTGTGTTCCGCCTCGCGCCGGCAATTGAGCGCGTGTCCGTGCAGCCACATCTCAATCTCCACCGAGAGCCGCCGCAGTCTGGCGAAGTCCACTCCCTGCACCTGCTGGCGCTCGAGCCTGGCTCCGAGCCATCGGGCCGGATCATCGCCGTCCGCAGCCACGGCCGGCCCGGTGAGCAGCAGTTCCCGGCCGCCAGCCACTGAGAGATGCCAATCATCCCCGAACGTCCGGTTGAAGTCGTCCGCCAGCGCCCGCTGCGGCTCGGGCGCCAGGTCGAGCAGTCCGGCGGGGTGCAGATGCACGCTGTCGAGCCCGGCAAAGTAATGCACCGGCGTTGCCAGCCAGCAGCCCGCCGGGCTCACCGATGACGGCAGGCAGGCCCTTGCGACCACCCGTGCGGGCGAAGCGGCGGCGGCCAAGCCCTGGCCAAACCGCGCCGCCAGTTCGGCACGCCAGCCCTGGTCGAGCCGCCGGTGCTGCGCGGTGGCGAGCAAGGTCTCCAGCGCCGACAGGCGCGGTTCCGTCGCCGGCACCGGGCCATCCTCCTCCGAGATAAAAAAATCCTGCAGAATGAGGATGAGTTCGGCGGCCATGCCGTATCGTACTCATCATGCGACTGGTACTCGACTCCCCGTCACATCTGAATCTGGTGCGTCAGTACGGAAATGGCGCAATCGTCGTCGGCGAGCAGCGCATCACGCGACCATTCATCCTCACCCCGTTGCGCCTGATCCTGGACTGGAGTGCGCACTCGCTGGAGACATTGGGACAGGCGGAGCTCGAGCCGCTGTTCGCCACCGAAGCGGCGGTAATACTGCTTGGCGCGGGCGAAAGGCAGATGTTCGCCAGCGCCGCCGTACGCGCCAGTTTTCGGGCGCGCCACGTTGCGCTCGAGTGCATGACGCTCGGTGCCGCTTGCCGCACCTACAACATACTGGCTGGAGAGGACCGGACCGTGGCCGCGGGACTATTTCCCTGATTCAGGCCCGGGCGGGAACCCGTCGAACGGAAGGCACCTCGAAAGAAGACACAGGGAGAGAAGATCGTTGTATCACCGAATTATCCGAAGCTGACAAATTCGAATAATTGTTTCCGCTTATTGTTGTTATCCAACCTGTTTTTATTTTTGCTCACCGTTTTTCGGTCTTCCCCTTGTTTTCGCCCTGTGTCTTCTTTCGGTGAGCCTCCCATCGGGTGTCGGCATACGCCGACAGCAGAATGTTGCCGTGAATTCTGGCCGCTGGCAAGTATCTTCAGAGATTACCTGAGGTTCTATCGTTATTCTGAATTATAACAATGTATTACAGATAGAATCTAATTCTATTTATAGCACACGCTCGAAGCTCTACTGACGCCTGCAGATTGGTCAATCGATGCTGTATAGAATCGGAATCCTACAGCCGGCACGTGCCACACACGGCCGATGAGCACCCACAATGACGACGGCAAAAAAGCCGCTGCGAAGCAGCCGTAGCTACGGCCACCGGGATAAGGACGGATTCATCCATCGCAGCTGGATGAAGAGCCAGGGGCTACCGCCGGACGTGTTCGACGGCCGCCCAGTCATCGGCATCTGCAACACATGGTCGGAACTGACACCGTGCAACGCTGGTCTGCGAGATCTCGCCGAGCGCGTCAAGCGCGGTGTCTGGGAAGCCGGCGGACTGCCGCTCGAATTCCCCGCCATGTCACTCGGCGAAACCCAGATGCGCCCCACCGCCATGCTGTTTCGCAATCTATTGGCGATGGAAGTCGAGGAATCGATCCGCGGCAATCCAATCGACGCAGTGGTGCTGCTCGGCGGCTGTGACAAGACCACACCCGGGCAGCTCATGGGAGCGGCGAGCGTCGATCTGCCGACGGTTGTCGTATCCACCGGCCCGATGCTGAACGGCAAGTTCCGCGGCTGCGACATCGGCTCCGGAACCGACGTCTGGAAGTTCAGCGAGGCCGTACGCGCCGGTCGCATGACGCTCGATGATTTCATGGCCGCCGAAGCCGGCATGTCCCGCACACCGGGCACCTGCATGACGATGGGCACAGCCTCGACCATGGCCTGTCTCATGGAAGCGATGGGGATTGCCCTGCCTTTCAACGCCAGCGCGCCGGCGGTCGATGCCGGGCGCCGGCGCATCGCTCACGAAAGTGGGCGCCTGGCGGTTCAGATGGCGCGCGACGACCTGCGGGTCTCGAAAATCCTGACGCGGCAGGCCTTCGAAAACGGCATCCGGGTGCTCGCCGCCATCGGCGGCTCGACCAACGCGGTGCTGCATCTGCTGGCGCTAGCTGGCCGCTTGGGCGTAACCCTGGAACTCGACGATTTCGATCGGCTGACGGCCGACATCCCGCTGCTGGTGGACCTGCAGCCCTCCGGACGATTCCTGATGGAGGATCTGCACTATGCGGGCGGCCTGCCTGCCGTCATCCGTGAGCTGCTACCGCTGCTGCACGCCAATGCCCCTGCGATCACGGGGCGTTCGCTGGGCGAGAGCTACGGCAATGCCGAGTGCTTCAACCGCCAGGTCATCCGCACGCTGGCGGAGCCTGCCAATCCGGTGGCCGGCATCTGGGTCATGCACGGCAACCTCTGTCCCCGGGGCGCGGTGGTCAAGCCGAGCGCCGCCAGCGAATCCCTGTTCCGGCATCGCGGACGCGCCGTGGTATTCGAATCGATCGAGGATCTGCAGGCACGCATCGATGATCCGGCGCTCGAGGTGACCGC
Source organism: Steroidobacteraceae bacterium (assembly GCA_049584935.1). GTDB lineage: Bacteria > Pseudomonadota > Gammaproteobacteria > Steroidobacterales > Steroidobacteraceae > FEN-1191. The sequence goes on along the minus strand of JBAUYT010000280.1, from coordinate 10,331 downwards.
CGGCTCGGTGCTGGTTCTGAAGGGCTGCGGTCCCAAGGGCTACCCCGGCATGGCTGAGGTCGGCAACATGCCGCTGCCGCGCAAGCTGCTCGAGCTCGGCGTGCGGGACATGCTGCGCATCTCGGATGCCCGCATGAGCGGCACTGCCTTCGGTACGGTGGTGCTGCACGTGGCACCCGAAGCCGAAGCCGGCGGCCCGCTGGCGGTGGTGCGCGATGGCGACGAGATCCTGTTCGACGGCGCCCGCCGGCGGCTCGAACTGCTGATCAGCGATGACGAACTGGCGGCGCGCCTGGCGGCGTGGCGGCTGAGCCGGCCGCCACCGAAACACGCGCGCGGTTATTACCGGCTCTACGTCGAGCACGTCGACCAGGCGGATCGCGGTTGCGATCTGGATTTCCTCGTGGGCGCCAGCGGCAGCACGGTCGAGCGGGAATCCCACTGATGTTCGAGGCATGAAGCCGCATGACATCCTGCCCGCCGGCAACCTGCTTGGTGAAGGCATCGTGTGGGATTGGCGGCGCGGACGGCTCTGGTGGACCGATATCCAGGGGCGCCGGCTGCACTGCTATGACTGGACCGCCGGCCGCCTCGAGGTACTGGCGGCACCCGAGCGCATCGGCTCTTTCGGGCTGGTGGCCGGCAGCGAACGACTGATCACCGCGTTTGCCAACGGCATCGCGCTGTACGACGCGCGCGAGCGCGCGCTCGATTGGATTGCGCAACCCGATGCGATCGTCCCGGGCGTCCGCTTCAACGACGGCCGCGTCGACCGCCGGGGGCGTTTCTGGAGCGGCACCATGGTGGAAGACGATGCCGCCGGCGCAGCCAATGGCAGTCTCTTCTGCGTCGGCCGCCACGCCGACATCCGCTGTCACCTGCGCGATATCCGCATTTCCAACGGCCTCTGCACCAGTCCCGATGGCATGCAGCTGTACTTTGCCGATTCGCCGACACGCACCATCCGCGTGTTCGATCTGCATGAACCCGAAGGCGATCTCGGCCCCGGGCGTGTATTCGCAGTCACACCCGAAGGCACGCAGCCGGACGGCGCCACCGTCGATGCCGACGGCTGCGTCTGGAGCGCTCACTGGGGTGGCGGCTGCGTGGTGCGCTACTCTCCGGACGGCCGAGTCGATCGCATCCTGCCGGTACCGGCAAGCCAGCCGACCTGTCCCTGCTTTGCCGGTCCAGAACTCGACGTGCTGTGTGTCACCAGCGCCATCGAGGGACTGAGCCCATCGCGGCTCGAGGCCGAGCCTCACGCCGGTGCCGTATTCCTGTACCGTACCGGCAACCAGGGCCTGCCCGAACCGGAATACCAGCCATGAGCCTCTGCGCGTGGGGCGCCCGCAGCAGACGTGGCGTAGCCGGCAGCTGAGAACGGCATGCCTGCCTTCCCGATCGGGATTGCGCTCGTGGGTCTTGGCAAAATCGCGCGCGAACAGCACGTGCCGGCGCTGGCGGCCAATGCTGACTTCCGGCTGCTGGCCGGCGCCAGCCCGCACAGCCGGATCGACGCTGTGCCCTGCTATCCAGATCTGGACTCCCTGCTGCGCCGAGTACCGGAGACCGCCGCGGTGGCGCTCTGCACGACGCCGCAGGTACGCTGCGCCGCCGCCCGACGTGCGCTCGAACACGGCTGCGACGTGCTGCTCGAGAAGCCGCCCGGCATGAGCGTCAGTGAGGTAGAGGCACTGGCGGCGCTGGCGGCGCGCCAGCAGGCAGTGCTGTATACCTCGTGGCACTCGCGCCATGCCGCCGCCGTCGGTACGGCGCGTGCGTGGCTGGCCGGAAAACATCTCCACGAGGTACGCGTCCATTGGCAGGAAGACGTGCGCGTGTGGCATCCGGGGCAGCACTGGATCTGGCAGCACGGTGGCCTCGGCGTCTTCGACCCCGGTATCAACGCGCTCTCGATCCTGACGCTGATCCTGCCGCATGCTCTGACCGTGCGGACGGCGCTGCTGTCCTATCCCGCCAATTGCGCCACGCCGATCGCCGCCCGCCTGCAACTGGCCGACCCATACGGCTTGCCAGTGGCAATGGAACTCGACTTCCTGCACCCGGGCGAGCCGCGCTGGAACATCGAGCTGCAGACCAGCGCGGGGCGGCTGCTGCTCACGCGCGGCGGCCGGAGCCTTACGATCGACGGCCGCCCGGTGACGGTCGAGGTCAGCGAAGAATATCCGCAGCTCTACGCACATTTCGCCAGCCTGGTGCGCGAGCGCCGCAGCGATGTCGACCTGAGTCCGCTGCGACTGGTGGCCGAGGCGTTTCAGCTCGAGCGTCGCGTCGAGGTGGCACCGTTCGCACCTTAGCCCACGCCGCCGAGCAGTGGCACGAATGACACGGCACCGAGCACGCGCCGCTCGATGCCCTGCTCGCGCCGTGTCAGCCGCACCAGCTGCTGCTCACCCTCGGGGCCCACGGGCACGATCAGCCGGCCCCCGATGGCGAGCTGCGCCGTCAGCGCCTCGGGGATCGTCAGCGGCGCGGCCGCCACCAGGATACCGTCGAACGGCGCCTGGGTGCGCCAGCCGAGCGTGCCGTCGCCGTGTTTGAAGCGCACGTTGCGGATCTGCAGCTCGGCGCAGCGCGCACGCGCGCGCTTCTGCAACGCCCCGATGCGTTCGATGGTGCAGATGCGGCCAACCAGCGGCGCGAGCACCGCCGTCTGGTAGCCACAGCCGGTGCCGATCTCGAGCACCTTGCCGAGCGGGTTGCCCTCGAGCAGCGCCTCGCTCATGCGCGCGACAATGTACGGTTGCGAAATCGTCTGGCCGTATCCGATCGGCAAGGCGGTGTCCTCGTAGGCGCGGCTGGCCAGCGCCTCGTCGACGAAGATGTGGCGCGGCAGGTTGCGGATACGATCGAGCACGGCGAGATTGGTAATGCCCTGATCGCGCAGGCGTTGCACCAGGCGGTCGCGCGTGCGCGCCGAAGTCATGCCGATGCCGGCGAAGCGCGCGTCACTCATGCGGCACCGCTCACAGCTGGGCGAGCCAGCGCGATACGTCCGGCAGCGCGGCGTGGCGCGTGAAATCGATCGACAACGGCGTCACCGATACATAGCCGTCGGCTACGGCGCGAAAGTCGGTACCCTCACCGACATCGTTGGCTTCGCCGGCGGGACCGATCCAGTACACTGCGTTGCCGCGCGGATCGCGCGCCGGCACGACGCGCTCGGATCGGTGCCGGAAGCCGAGGCGGGTGCTGCGGAATCCGGCCAGCCGCTCGAATGGGCGGTCGGGAACGTTGACGTTGAGGATCAGCGATGGATCGAGCGGCCGGCGCAGCAACGCCGCGACCAGCGCCTCGGCTACGCGTGCGGCAGTGTCGAATCGGCGCTCACCCTCGGCCGAAGTACAGAGCGAGAAGGCCAGCGTGGGCAGACCCAGGAAGCGGCCTTCGATTGCGGCAGCCACCGTGCCGGAATAGAGCACGTCGTCGCCGAGGTTGGGACCATCGTTGATGCCGGATGCCACCATGTCGAACTCGCCCTCGAGCGCGCCCGAGATGCCGAGGTGCACGCAGTCGGTGGGGGTGCCCGCCACGAAGTAGACGCCCGCTTCGGCCAGGTGCAGACGCAGCGGCACGTCGAGCGTGAGCGAATTACCGGCACCGCTGCGATTGCGGTCGGGTGCGACCACGGTGACCTCGGCCAGCGCTGCCAGCGCCCGCCGTAGGCAGGCGAGTCCCGCGGCGCGGTAGCCGTCATCATTGCTGACAAGTATTTTCACGGGCAAGCGGTGAACGGTTCTCTTCGCGGAACGCGGGTGCAGCCCGCATGGAAGGGCGCCAATATACTTCAAGCCTTGGGCCGGGAGGAGCCATGAGCGCTGGCGCCGAAGACGAAGATGACGACGCGGAACTGTTCCGGCAGGCGATGCGCGACGTGCGGCCGCTGCAAACGGCCGGAAGGATGACCGCGGGTTCGAAGCGCCCCCGTCCACAGGCGCGCTTCGCGCGCGCCGAGCGCGCCGCGGTCCTGTCCGAAAGCCTGCTGGCGCCTGGTCCGCTGATCGATGCTCAGCCCGGCGACGAATTGCTGTATCGGCGGCCTGGAGTTCCGCTGGCGGTGTTCCGGCGCCTGCGTCGGGGTGACTATCGCGTCGAAGCCGAGCTCGACCTGCACGGCATGACCGCACCCCAGAGCGCCAGGCGGCTGGCGGAATTTCTGCGGTACGCGCTCGGCCACGGCTTCGGCTGTGTGCGCATCATCCACGGCAAGGGCCTGCGCTCGGGCGTGAGGGGACCGGTATTGAAGAGCACGGTCAACACTCTGTTGCGACGCGCCGAGGCGGTACTGGCGTTCACTTCCGCGCGACCTGCCGCCGGCGGAACGGGCGCCACCCTGGTGCTGCTGCAGCGCGCGCGAGCGGCGTCCGGTTAGGGATCAGTCCGGCCCGCGCTGCTCGATCAGCACGCTGGCCATGGCTGCGAGCCCTTCGCGCCGGCCCAGCGAACCCAGGTGCTCGGGCGTGGTGGCTTTGACGTTGACGCAGTCAGCCGGAATTCCGAGCAGCCGCGCCACGTTGTCCCGCATCGCGCCCCGCAGCGTCGCTATCTTCGGCGCCTGCGCCAGCAGGGTCAGGTCGGCGTTGACCACGCGGTAGCCGCGCCCGGCGAGTAATTCGCAGGTGTGCAGCACGAAGTGGGCGCTGTCCGCGCCGCGCCAGCGGGCGTCGGTATCCGGGAAATGCATGCCGATGTCGCCGAGCCCCGCGGCACCCAGCAAGGCATCCACCAGCGCGTGCAGCAGCACGTCACCGTCGGAATGCGCCACGATGCCCTGGCTATGCGGCACGCGCAGGCCCGCAAGCATGACGCTATCGCCTGGCCCGAACGCGTGAATGTCGATGCCCGACCCAGTCCGCAGACTGGTTCGCTGGTCGGTCACTCCGATCCTCCTTGCCGGGATTGCAGAATCGCCCGTGCCAGCAGCAGATCCGCCGCGCTGGTGATCTTGATGTTGCTGTCGTGCGCGGCGACCAGGCGCGCCGACACGCCCTGCCACTCCATGGCCTGCGCCTCGTCGGTCGGCATACGGCCTTGAGCCAGCGCCCGCTCGAGCGCCACGCGCAGCGCGCCCAGCGCGAACATTTGCGGCGTCTGCGCCAGCCACAGCGATTCGCGCGATACGGTCGCCGCACACTGAACCGGCTCGCCCCGGGATGCCACCTGAGCCTGCTTGACCGTATCGGCGACCGGTACGGCGAGCAGCGCTCCTTCGGCGCCGATGCTGCCTGCGAGCAGGCGCGCCAGATCGCCGCCGCTCAGACACGGGCGAGCCGCGTCGTGCACCAGTACCCAGTCATCCACCGCCGCGCGACCCGCCAGGGCCGCCAGGGCCGCCAGGGCCTTTAGCACCGACTCGGCCCGAGTGGCGCCCCCGTCGACCAGGATGAAGCGAGCCGGAACGCGCGCGCCAAGCTCGGCGCGGCGCGGCTCGTCGGCCGCCAGCGCCACCACGCCACCCTGGCACTGCACGTCCTCGATGAAGGGTTGCAGCGCCAGATCGAGCACGGTGCGGCCGCCGAGCACGGCGAACTGCTTGGGGCCGCCAAAGCGGCGGCCGACGCCGGCCGCGGGCATGACGAGCCAGTAGCGCATCGGCACAGTGAGCGTCAGTGCGCCGCGGCCGTGCGCTGCGTCGGCGGCGCGGCGGGTGGTGGCTTCTGCCCGCCCGCCACGGCTTTCTGGGGCACCACCTGATAGAAGGTTTCGTTGCCCGCAACCATTCCCAGATCGGTGCGCGCGCGCTCTTCGAGCGCCGCATAGCCCTGCTTGAGGTCGCGTACTTCCGCCGCCAGCTGCCGGTTGCGCTCCGCTAGCCGCGCATTTTCGGACTGCTGCGCCGACACCGCCGCCCCCAGCCGCCAGACCTCGTGTACGCCGTCGCCCGACATCCAGAGGCGGTACTGCAGCAGCAGCAGCGCGATCAGCAACGATATGGCGAGCCATTTCATGAGATTGCTAGCTTAACTTATCTTTTGACTGCAAAGGCATCGCGTCCCGCGTATCGCGGATTGCCTCCGAGCATCTCCTCGATGCGCAGCAACTGGTTGTACTTGGCGATGCGGTCCGAGCGCGACATCGAACCGGTCTTGATCTGCGTGGCCGCGGTCGCGACCGCGATGTCCGCAATGGTCGTGTCCTCCGTCTCGCCCGAGCGGTGCGAAACCACCGAGACGTAGCGGGCCTTGGCCGCCATGTCGATGGCGGCCAGCGTCTCGGTTAGTGTGCCAATCTGGTTGGGTTTGATCAGGATGGCATTGGCGACACCGCGCGAGATGCCCTCCGCGAGAATGCGGGTGTTGGTCACGAACAGATCGTCACCGACGAGCTGCACCTTGCTGCCCAACGCCTGGGTCAGTTGCAGCCAGCCATCCCAGTCGCCCTCGCTCATACCGTCCTCGACGCTGATGATCGGATAGCGCGCCACCAGGTCGCCGAGATAGCGGGTGAATTCCGCGGCGGTAAAGCTGCGCTGTTCGGCCTCGAGTTCGTATTTTCCATTGCGGAAGAATTCCGAACTGGCGACGTCGAGACCGAGGTAGACGTCGCGGCCGGGCTGGTAGCCCGCGGTTTCGATCGCCTCCAGGATGGTCCCGAGCGCTGCCTCGTTCGAGGGCAGATCGGGTGCAAAGCCGCCTTCGTCGCCGACCGCCGTGCTCAGTCCCTTCGAATTCAGGATCTTCTTCAGCGCGTGGAAGATCTCTGCGCCGTAGCGCACGGCTTCGCGCAGCGATGGCGCGCCAACCGGCAGGATCATGAACTCCTGGATGTCGAGACTGTTGTTGGCATGCGCGCCGCCGTTGATAATGTTCATCTGCGGCACCGGCATGACCGGTTCGCGCTCTCCCAGCAGGTGCTTGAACAGCGGCAAGCCGGCATCGCGCGCCGCCGCATGGGCGTTGGCGAGCGACACTGCCAGCAGCGCGTTGGCTCCAAGCCGGCCCTTGGTGTCGGTACCGTCGAGCTCGATCATGCGGCCATCGATGCCAGCCTGATCGATTGATTCCTTGCCGATCAGCACCTCACGCAGCAGCGTGTTGACGTTGTCGACCGCGCGCAGCACGCCCTTGCCGCCGTATCGCTTCGGATCGCCGTCGCGCAGTTCAACCGCCTCGCGCGTTCCGGTCGATGCACCCGAGGGCACGGCGGCGCGGCCGTGCGCTCCGGAAGCGAGGATAACGTCCGCCTCGACGGTCGGGTTACCGCGAGAATCGATGATCTCGCGCGCGTGGATATCTGCAATCAGGCTCATAGCAGCGATTCCTCGAACGGACGTGATTTCGTGACCGCATCGAGCTGCTTGAGCGTCGTCAGCAGGCTCGCCATGCGATCGAGCGGCCAGGCATTCGGGCCGTCGGACAAGGCCTCCTGCGGCCGGGGATGGGTTTCCATGAAGATGCCGGCGATGCCCGCCGCCACCGCAGCACGCGCCAGTACCGGTACGAATTCGCGCTGGCCGCCGGAAGCATTGCCGGCCGCGCCCGGCAACTGCACCGAGTGCGTGGCATCGAACACCACCGGGCAACGGGTCGCGCGCATGATCTGCAGCGAGCGCATGTCAGTGATCAGATTGTTGTAGCCGAAGCTGAAGCCGCGCTCACAGACCATGATCTGCGTATTGCCGGTGGAGCGCGCCTTGTCGACCACGTTCTGCATTTCCCATGGCGACAGGAACTGGCCTTTCTTGATGTTGACCGGCTTGCCGGCGGCGGCGACCTTGACGATGAAGTTGGTCTGCCGGCAGAGGAATGCCGGTGTCTGCAGCACATCGACCACTGCGGCCACCTCCGTAACGGGCGTGTCCTCGTGCACATCGGTGAGCACCGGCAGCTTGAAGTGTCGCTGCACCGACTGCAGCGCCTTGAGTCCCGCCTCCATACCGTGACCGCGAAAGCTCGAGCGCGAGGAGCGGTTGGCCTTGTCGAACGAGGCCTTGAAGACCAGCGGAATACCTAAAGCGGCGGTGATTTCGGCCAGGCGGCCCGCGACCTCCTGCACCAGCGACTCGGACTCGACCACGCACGGCCCGGCAATGAGAAACAGGGGTCGGTCGGGGCCGGCCTCGAATCCGGCCAGCTTCATGCGCCGGCCGCAGCCGGCAGCTGGGAAGCCCGGTAGGCACGCGCGGCGCGCACGAAGCCGGTGAACAGCGGATGACCATCCCGCGGCGTGGAGGTGAATTCCGGGTGGAACTGTGTGGCGACAAACCACGGATGATTCGCCAGCTCGATGATCTCGACCAGTCCGTCGGTCGAAAAGCCCGAGAAGCGCATGCCGGCACGCGTGTACGCGTCCAGGTAGTGATTGTTGAACTCGTAGCGGTGACGGTGGCGCTCGGCGATCTGGTCCCGGCCGTAGAGGTCGCGCGCCAGACTGCCTGCGTGCAGTGCCACATCCTGTGCCCCGAGGCGCATCGTACCGCCCAGGTGCGAGCTCTCATCCCGGAGCTGCGAGCCATGCGCGCGGTCCTGCCACTCGGTGATCAGCGCGATGACCCGATGCGGTGTAGCACGATTGAACTCGGTGCTGTGCGCTTCGCTAAGCTTCAGCACGTTGCGGCCGTATTCGACGATGGCGAGCTGCATGCCCAGGCAGATACCGAGATAGGGCACGCCGCTTTCGCGCGCGAAGCGGATCGCCTGGATCTTGCCTTCGATGCCGCGCTCGCCGAAGCCACCCGGCACCAGGATGGCATCCATGCCGGCAAGCCGGTCGGTGCCGTCCGCCTCGATGTCGGTCGACTCGATGTAGTGCAGCCGCACCCGGGTGCGCGTCTTGAGGCCGCCGTGCATAAGCGCCTCGTTCAGCGAAATATAGGAGTCGCGGATCTGCACGTACTTGCCGACCATGGCAATGTCGATCTGCCCGTCCGGGTTCATCTTGGCGCTGGAGACCTGGCGCCAGGCCGCCAGATCCGCCGCCGGCACGTCGAGTCTAAGCTTGTCCACCACGATGTCGTCGAGGGCCTGCTCGTGCAGCAGCAGCGGTATCCGGTAGATGTCGTCGACGTCGACCGCGGAGATGACGGCACGCTCCTCGACATTGGTGAACAGCGCGATCTTGCGGCGCTGCTCGTCCGGCAACGTCTCCCGGCAGCGGCACAGCAGCACATCCGGCTGAATGCCGATCGAGCGCAGCTCCTTGACCGAGTGCTGCGTCGGCTTGGTCTTGATTTCGCCCGAGCCGCCCACGACCGGTACCAATGTCAGGTGCATGTACAGCGTCTGGTTGCGGCCCAGCTCCACACCGAGCTGGCGGATGGCTTCGAGAAACGGCAGCGACTCGATATCGCCCACGGTACCGCCGATCTCGACCATGCAGACGTCGGCGTCGCCGGCGCCGAGCATGATGCTGCGCTTGATTTCGTCGGTGATGTGCGGAATCACCTGCACGGTGGCACCGAGATAGTCGCCACGGCGCTCCTTGGCGATGACACGCTCGTAGATGCGGCCGGTGGTGAAATTGCTGTTGCGCCCCGTGGTCGTGCGCACGAAGCGCTCGTAGTGGCCTAGATCGAGATCCGTCTCGGTACCGTCGGCGGTGACGAACACCTCGCCATGCTGGAACGGGCTCATGGTGCCCGGATCGACGTTGATATAGGGATCCAGCTTGACCATCGCCACGTGCAGGCCGCGCGCTTCGAGGATGGCGCCCAGGGACGCGGCGGCGATGCCTTTCCCCAATGAGGAAACGACGCCGCCGGTGACGAATACGAATCGAGCCATGGGGAGACCGCCGCCTCTAAAGAAGAGCCAATGACGACGGGCGGTCAGGGTAGCAAATCAGCGCCGCAGCCTCAATCGCGATATCGCCAGCGCAAGCGTCCGCGGGCGCCGTGCGTGTGCGCCCCGGCGCGGTAGGCGGCGTCAAGCCAGAGGTCGGCCACCGCGACGATTCGTGACCGGACGCACAGCAGCGGCACTTGCGCTCGCCGCCAGGGCTCGATACCGCGTTGCTGCAGCAGATCCTTCAGCGGCAGGCTGCCGTGCGGCGCGTGCAGCCGTTCGCCACCGCGCCGGAACCTGACTCGCAGCGGGCACGGCAGCGATGCGAGATCGACCTCTCCATGCCGGTCGACCACCAGCTCGAGTTCGACATGTGGACCGAGCGGCAACCCTGATTGCAGCCGCCAGTTCCAGCTGGCGGCTGCTGGCGCGGCCGCCTGCGCCGCGAGCGCCGGCTCTGACACCGGCAGCAGGCGGTCTCCAAAGCGGCGCACCGCGCCGCCCTGCCAGCGCACCACCGGCGCGGCGTCCGCGCGCGCATCGAGCAAGGCACCGGCAATCTCGCGCAGGCGGCGATGGTCGGGC
>JBAUYT010000279.1:0-10481 GCA_049584935.1 Steroidobacteraceae bacterium | reverse complement strand
GCGACAGTATCTCCGCGATAAGCTGCTCGAGCCGCGCGGCTTCCTGCTCGATGCGATCGAGCTCCCGCTGCAGATCGGCGTTGGGACGGCGTGCCAGGCCGAGCGCGATCTGCAGCCGTGCCAGCGGTGAGCGCAGTTCATGCGAGACGTCGCGCAGCAGCTCGCGGTGCGACGCCAGCAGCGCACGCAGCCGTTCAGCCATGCGGTCGAAGTCGAGTGCCAGCATCGCCAGCTCGTCGCGCCTGCGGCCCATGAGGCCGGCAACGCGCACGCTCAGGTCGCCGGCGGCGATCGAGCGCGTCGCCGAGCGCAGATGCCGGATGGGATCGGACAGGTGGCGCGCCAGCAGGAAGCAGACCACGGCGCTGACCAGCAGCGTGGCGACGGCGGTGATGGCCGGCGCCTCGGTGGAACGAAACAGGCCGAGCGGGCCGCGCCGCGCGCGCTGCAACGACAGCGCGTAGGTCTCATCGCCATTGGGCGAGACCAGCTGCGACAGCCAGCGCACATCGCGTGTGTCCGGCGGCAGCTCGGGCGGAGGCCCACCGCCGGGCGGGCCGCGGCCGATGCGCGCGCGCAGGAACTCGGGGACGCGGCGCCCGAGCAGGTCGTTGCCGTGGCTGTCGAGCACGTACAGCCGGTCGGGTGCGGCGCGCACCGACTCACGCGAGAGCCAGTCGCGCAGGCCCGCGACACCGCTCTGCGCCAGCACGCTGGAGGCAGCGTGCGCCAGCTGGTCCTGGCGGGATTGCTCGTGCTGCAGCCGCTGATCCGCCAGCCACAGCGTGGCGATCACGGAGCAGGTCAGCGCCAGCACCATGGCGAGCCAGAAGGCAATGAAGATGCGGAGATAGAGATTGCGCATGCGCGCCGCGCTCAGCGTGCCGCAGGCGCGTCGGCGATAGTCAGCACGTAGCCGGTGCGGCGCACGTTGACGATCGATACCTGGTCGGCCACGACGGCCAGCTTGCGGCGGATGTTGCTGATGTGGGTGTCGATGCTGCGATCGTACGGGGTCAGGCGGCGACCGAGCACCTGGCGCGTGAGCTGCTCGCGCGAGACGACCGTGCCGAGCTGCTGCATCAGCACCTCGAGCACGCGGAACTCGGCGCCAGTGAGCGTGATGCTCTGGCCGCGCGCGCTGGCGGTGCGACTGGAGAACAGCAGGCTGAGGGGGCCGGCGTCGATGCGGTCGCGGCGGCCGGCCTGCGGCTCGAGCGCCAGACTGCGCCGCAGGATCGCCCGCATGCGGGCCACCAGTTCGCGCGGATTGAACGGCTTCGGCAGGTAGTCGTCGGCGCCCAGCTCGAGACCGACGACACGGTCGATGTCCTCGCCGCGCGCAGTCAGCATCAGCACCGGGGTCAGGTCCTTCGGTCGCAACTGCCGCAGCACGTCGAGCCCGTTGAGGTGCGGCAGCATGACGTCGAGCACGATCAGATCGAAGTGGTGGCGGCCGAGCGCGTATAGCGCTTCGTCGCCATCGTGCACCACCGTAACCCGGAAGCCCTCAGGCGCCAGGTACTCCACCAGCATGCGGCAGAGCTCGCGGTCATCGTCGACCAGCAGTACGGCCATGGGCACCGAACCGGGGCCCGGCTCGGTGCTCTCATCGGGGACATCGGCGCTGGTCTGCATGGTGGCATTGTCCGGGAGATCCCGCAGTGCTGCGCGCAGCCTTTACAATTCTTGGCAGGGCCGGATTCTACGCAGTCAGGCGCCGCTGTCACCGTTGTCCGACAGCCGCCCCGCGGGGCGCTCCGGCATACTGGCGACAGCGCCGTGGCGCCATTGCAGGAGCAGACGATTTTGAAGGCGCAGCGCCCTCGGTGCTGGTGGACTGGGTGCTGGTGGATGATCGCCGTGCTGCTCTGGAGTGCTGCCCCGGCACGGGCCGCGGACCCGCAGCCCTACACGGTGACCATCCACAGTACCGGTATTGCGGCACTCGACTCGGCCCTGCATGCGAGTTCGCAGCTGGAATCCCTGCGCAAGAGCGCCCCGGTGGGGCCGTTCGCGCTGATCGGCCGCGCCCAGGACGACGCCGAGCGCCTGGCGACCGTGCTCGAGAGCTTTGGCTACTACCGCCGGGCGCTGACCATCACCATCGAGGGCAGGACTCTGGATGATCCGTCGCTGGCGGAAGCCCTGAGCGCGCTGCCCAAGGAGCATCCGGCCAAGGTGGATGTCGTCATCGAGCTCGGCACGCTCTACCACATCCGCAAAATCACCATCGACGGCGAGATCAGCGCACAGGCGCGGGCTGCCATGCAGCTCGACAGCGGTGCTCCGGCCGTGGCCGCCAACGTGCTTGCAGCCCGTGACCGGCTGCTGGCGGCGCTCGGAGAGGAAGGCCACGCGCTGGCCAAGGTCGAGGATCCGGTCGCCTACGAGGACCGGACCGAGCCGGTGCTGGATCTGGAGTTCAAGGTCAGCGCCGGTCCGAAGGTCAAGATTGGCGCGATCCTGCTGACCGGCATGAAGCGCACGCACGAGGCCTTCATCCGCAAACGCCTGCTGCTGCACTCGGGCGAGCAGTACAGCCCGTCGCGCATCGAGCGCGCCCGTACCGACCTGCTGGCACTGGGGGTGTTCTCCGGTGTTACGGTGCAGCCGGCAACCGAACTCGACTCCCAGGGCAACCTGCCGATCACCTTCGAGCTCAAGGAGCGCAAGCTGCATGCGGTGGCGCTCAACGCCGCCTACTCCAGCGATCTCGGCGGCAGCGCCGGCGCCACCTGGTCGAACCGCAACCTGTTCGGCAATGCCGAACAGCTCAATCTCACGGCCAACGCGATCAATCTGGGTGGCAACGCCGCCACCGGCCTCGGCTATGACTTTGCGGCGCAGCTCATCAAGCCCGATTTCCTGGTGCGCGATCAGTCGTTGCAGTTCAGCGCCGCCGACCTGAAGCAGGATCTGATTGCCTACCGGCAGATGGCGGCGACGCTTGGGGTATCCCTCAATCGCAAGCTGACGCCGTTATGGACCGTCAGCGCCGGGGTCGGGCTCGAGGAGGAGACGATCATCCAGGAGACGGCGGCCTGCAGGCCGCCGCTGGTGGTCGGACCCCACCAGACCGAAGCCGAGGCCGAGGCTGCCGCCTGCGAGGTCGAGCCCAGTTACTTCACGCTCATCTCGCTGCCGCTGAGCGTCAAGTACGACAGCACCGGCCTAGCCAATCCGCTCGACGACCCGCGACGCGGCATGCGCGCGTCGCTGACGGTGACGCCGACCGAGTCGCTCGGCGCCGGCACGCATTCGATCGAAGGCACCGTCACCAAGACCGGCAGCGCCACATTCACGATCGTCCAGAGCAGCATCTCGACCTATTTCGATCTGGAACGTCTCGGTTGGACGCAGCCGGGGCGCAGCGTCATTGCGCTGCGCGCGCTGGGCGGTCTCGCGCTCGGCGCCACCGAGTTCGGACTGCCCCCGGATCAGCGCTTCTACGGCGGCGGCAGCCTCACGGTGCGCGGCTATCCCTATCAGGGCATCGGCCCGACCTTTCTGGACAGGAATCCGATCGGCGGCACCTCGATCGAGGCCGCGGGCGCGGAGCTGCGCCAGCGCATCGGCCAGAACTGGGGCACGGTGTTCTTCGTCGATGCCGGCGACGTTACCGATACCACCAAGCCGTTCCACGGTACCGTCAGCGTCGGCTTTGGCACCGGCCTGCGCTATTACACTCCGATAGGACCCATCCGCTTCGACGTCGGCTTCCCGGGCGCGCACCCGGCTTCCCAGGGCTATCCCTTCGTCGAGATCTACATCGGTCTGGGGCAGGTGTTCTGATGCGGCGTCGATACCGCGTGCTGCTGTGGTCGGCGCTGGCGCTACTGCTGTTACCGCTGCTGCTGGCGGCGGGACTGTACCTGTTTGCAAATACCGACGCCGGCCGCCGCGCCATCGAGCGCACTACCTCGAGCCTGACGCACGGCAACGTCACCTTGAGCGGGCTCCGTGGTCACTTTCCCGATCAGCTGGCACTGGGGCGGCTGGAATTGCGCGATCCGCGGGGTCTGTGGCTGGCGATCGACGACGTGCGGCTGCAGTGGAGACCGTCGGCATTGCTCGCATACCGGGCCGACGTGGCGCTGCTGTCGGCCGCGCACGTCGACATGTCGCGCGCGCCTGCCTATCCCAACGATCACAAGCCCTCGCGCAGCCACCATTGGCCGCAGGTGCGCGTTGCCAGCCTCGAGGTGACGCGTGCCGACCTGGGGGCACCGCTCACCGGCAGTGCAGTGGCGTTCGAGCTCCGCGGCAGCGGCGTGTGGATGTCGCTGCAGCAGGCCTCGCTGCAACTGCAGGCGCGCCGGCTCGATGCGGTGCCGTCGGTGTATCGCGCCGCGGCGCAGTTCGATTCGCAGCAGCTACGCGCGCAGATCGATCTGCAGGAGGATGCCGACGGCCCGCTGGCACATCTGGCGCAGGTGCCGACGATCGGTGCCCTCTCCATTCACCTGACGCTCGATGGACCGCGCCAAGCAGTCCGCACCGCGCTCAGTGTCAAGGCCGGATCCGCGACCGCAGAGGCCAGCGGCACGCTCGATGCCGAGAGCGGTGCCTCCGATCTGAGCCTTAAGCTGGACGCGGATGCGATGTCGCCGCGCCCCGGCATCTCCTGGAAGTCAGTTCACCTCGAGGGCCGATGGCAGGGTGCGGTCAATGCGCCGCAGACCAGTGCCACGCTCGAGGCAACGGGCGTCGATGTGCCGGGCGTGCAGCTGCCGTCGCTGTCGGCGTCGCTCAACGGAAAGGGCGGTACGCTGACGCTGGATGCGCGTGCCCTCGGCCTGAGGGTCGCCGGCAAGGTCGGCGCGCTGCTGGCCGGCTCACCGCTGATGGCGCGCGCGACGCTGCATCTCAAGGAGCCAGGGCGGCCGATCGACCTCAGCGCCACGCACGCGCTGCTCAGTGCCACCGGCCGGTGGAGCGGCACCGGCGCCGACGGCAGCGCCACGCTATCGGCCACGATCAACGATCTGAGGCCGTTTGCGGCGCTGGCGGCGCTCGACCTGACCGGGCGCGGCACGCTCGAGGCGCAGCTGCACACGCACCCGGGTGACAGCAACCTGGCCCTGTCGGGCGCACTGGCCATCAGCGGTGGCCGCTCACTGCTGGCGCCGTTGCTGGGGTCGAAGGCGAGCTTCGACGGCGCCATGGATTTCGGCGCGCAGGGTCTGTCGATTTCGCGCGCGCAGCTGACGGCGTCCCGGCTGCAGGCGACGGTGCATGGGCATTACGGTGGCGACGGCATGGGCCTGTCATGGACGCTGGCGCTGCCCGATCTGGCGGTGCTGTCGCCCAGACTGGCGGGCAATGCGACGGCGCAGGGCGAGCTGACCGGTGCGGCGCCCCGACTCGCAGTGGTTGCCGACGTCGACGGCCGGGTCGGCATCAACGGCACGCAGAGCGGGGTGCTGCACCTGAAGCTCGACGGCCACGATCTGCCGCAACATCCCCGCGGGACCGTGAGCCTGACGGGCACGGTGGATGAGGCGCAGATTCAATTCGATGCCAGCCTCGAAGGTGGGGCCGATGGCGCGCTCGAGGCCAAGATCGATCGCGGCAGCTGGAAGAGTCTGCGGGCGCTGGGCGATGTCCACATTCCGGGCGCCAAGGGCGCGCCGCGCGGCCAGCTCGAGCTCGACCTGCCGCACCTCGAGGATCTGGCCAATCTGCTGGGTCAGCCGCTGCAGGGCAGCGTCAGCGCCCGACTCGATTTCGACGGCTCCGCGCCCGGCGGCCGCGCGCACGTGCGCGTCGAGGCCAAGGATGCTGGCATACCGGCGCAGCAGCTAAGCGAGCTGCAGCTGTCGGGCAACATCGATTCGGTCAGCGACTCGCCGACGCTGGCGCTGCGGCTGTCGACGCGTACGCTGGTAAAGGACGTGCCATCGGATCTGCGGGCCCAGATCACCGGTCCGCTGGATGCGATTGCACTGCGGGTCTCGGCCGCCACCGAAGGCGATGAGAACACGCAATCCCACATCACCACCTCGGCGGTGCTCGACAGCGGGCAGCGCACACTGCGGATCAGCGCGCTCGAGCTCAAGTACCGCGGTGAGGACGCGCGGCTGCTGTCGCCGGCGGTGCTGTCGTTCGCCGGCGGGCTTGCGGTTGACCGGCTGCGGCTCGGGGTTGGCACCACGGTGCTCGAGGCAGCAGGCCGACTGTCGCCCACGCTCGATCTGACCGCGTCGCTGCACGACATCACCTCCGACCTGCTGCATCCGTGGCTACCGAATATCAAGGCCGACGGGCAACTGGACGTCGATGTGGAGCTGCATGGCAGTGCGGATGCACCCACGGGCTCGGTGCGCATCGTCGGGCGCGGCCTGCGTGCGCACAGCGGATCGGTACGCGGCCTGCCGCCGGGCAATGTCAGCATCGATGCGCAGCTGCAGCAGACCGTGGCGCAGATCAAGATCGAAGCGGATGCGGGCGAACGGCTGTCGCTGCACATCAACGGCCAGGCACCGTTGAACCGCAATGCGCCCATCGCCATCAAGGCCGGCGGCAACTTCGACCTGGTGCTGCTCAACCCCATCCTCGAAGCCGGTGGCCAGCGTGTCTCCGGGCAGGCCAAGCTCGACGCCGACATCACCGGCACACCGGCCAATCCAGAGGCACACGGCAGCATCGATCTGGCTGGCGCCGATTTCCAGGATTACTCGCGCGGGATGCGCCTGACCAACATCAGCGGCAGGCTGTCGGCTGATGGTGACCAGGTGAGCGTGCAGAATCTGGTGGCGCACGCGGGGCCAGGGACGATAACCGCCAACGGTTCGCTCGGGTTGTCCGGAACCATGCCGCTGAGCGTCAAGGTCGAGGCGCATAACGCGCGGCCGCTGGCGAGCGATCTGATCACTGCCAACATCGACATGGACCTGAGTGTCAGCGGACCGTTGCGACAGAAGCTCGACGCCGCCGGCACCCTGCACATCATCCGCGCCGACCTGAACATCCCGAATGCGTTGCCGCCAAGCGTGGCGGTGCTGGATGTGCGCAAACCCGGACAGCCGGTGCAGCCGCCGCGGACCAGCAAGTTCGAGGTGGCACTCAATCTGCGCGTGGATGCGCCGCGGGCCGTGTTCGTGCGCGGTCGCGGGCTGGACTCCGAACTCGGCGGCTCGCTGCACGTCGGCGGCACGATCACCGAGCCGGCGATCAGCGGTGGCTTCGACATGCGCAAGGGCACCATGAACCTGGCGGGCTCGACCCTGACCTTCACCACCGGTCGCCTCAGCTTCAACGGCACCGGTGTCAAGAAGAAGATCGATCCGACATTGGACTTCACCGCCACCAACGTCAGCAACGGTGTCACCTACACGCTGCATGTTGGCGGCTATGCCGACGCGCCGGTGATCACGCTCAGCAGCACGCCGGAGCAGCCGCAGGACCAGATTCTTGCGCGGCTGCTGTTCGGCACCGACCCGGCGCAGCTGTCGACATTGCAGATTGCGCAGATCGCAGCGGCGCTTGCGACCATGAGCGGTGTCGGGGGCGGCCTGAGTCCGCTGACGGCGGTACAACGCAAGCTCGGGCTGGACCGGCTGGCGATCAGCGGCAGCACCAGCGCCAATGGCACGCCCACCGCCGCCGGCCAGACCGCGCAGGGTACCAGCACTTCCGCCAGCATCGAGGCGGGGCGCTACGTTTCGAGCCGCGTGTTCGTAGGTGCGAAACAGTTCACGACCGGTACCACACAGGCCGAGGTACAGGTCGACCTGACGCGGAATCTCAAGATCCAGACCACGCTTGCGACCGGGGGCGGCACGGTACAGGGAGAGACGCCGCAGAACGATCCCGGCAGCAGCGTCGGGCTCAGCTATCAGTTCGAATATTGAGCGGCGGGTCTCGGTGCAGGGGCGACGCGGACAGCCTTCAGTGCCATACTCGTAGCAGTCGGACTGCATTCACGGCCTGCCGGCCAAGGGATTTCCATGGCGAACAATCCGTTGAACCGTCTCGCGGCGCTCGGCCAGTCGATCTGGCTGGACTACATCCATCGCGACCTGTTCAGCAGCGGCCAGTTGCGCGCGCTGATCTCGCAGGACTCGCTGACGGGCATGACCTCCAATCCTGCCATCTTCGAGAAGGCCATCGCACAGAGCGCCTCCTACGATGCGCAGATCGGAGAGCTGACGAGTCAGGGTCTCGATGCCAGTGCCGTCTACGATCACCTGAGCCTGCAGGATGTGCAGCAGGCCGCGGACGAATTCCGCCGCGTATTCGATGCCGCCAAGGGCCAGGATGGCTTCGTCAGCCTGGAGGTCAACCCGCACCTGGCGCACGATACGGCCGGCACCGTGGCCGAGGGCCGCCGGCTGTGGGCAGCGCTCAACCGGCCGAACGTATTCATCAAGGTACCCGGCACACGCGCCGGACTGGGCGCCATCGAGCAACTCATCAGTGACGGCATCAGTGTCAACGTGACGCTGCTGTTCGGACTGCCACGCTACCGCGAGGTCATCGACGCCTATCTCGACGGTCTCGAGGCGCGCGCCGCGCAGGGCAAGCCGATCAAGGACGTGGCCTCGGTGGCCAGCTTCTTCATCAGCCGCATCGATGCGTTGATCGATCCTCTGCTCGATAAGCTCGCAGCCAAGGGCGATGCCAATGCGGCGCTTGCCAAGTCGCTACGCGGAGAGGCCGCCATTGCCAGCGGCAAGCTCGCCTATCAGATGCACAAGCATGTGTTTGCGCACGAGCGCTTCGCCGCGCTCAAGGCCAAAGGCGCGCAGGTGCAGCGGCTGCTCTGGGCCAGCACCAGCGCCAAGGACAAAGCCTACAGCGACGTCAAGTATGTGGAGGCGCTGATCGGTCCCAACACCATCGACACCATGCCGATGGAGACCGTGCTCGCCTATCGCGATCACGGCAAGCCCGAATCCCGGCTTGCGTCGCAGCTCGAGCGCGCACGAGAGGTGCTCGAGGCGCTGCCCAAGCTCGGTATCGACATCGACCAGGTGACGCAGCAGCTGGAGGATGAGGGTGTCGAGAAATTCAATCAGCCGTTCGACAAGCTGATGCAGGCGGTGCAGTCGAAGCAGGCCAGCAGCGAGGGCAAGCGTCGGCAGGCGCGCTGACGCGCCGGCGGGTTGCTAGCGGGCGCGCAGGCTGCCGATCAGCCCGCGCACGCCTGCATCGATGAGCTGCGCCACCCGCGCAAACTCTTCGGCTGCTCCGTAGTAGGGGTCCGGCACGTCGCGCAGCGGCTGCGTCGGCACATAGTCCAGCAGTCGCACCAGCTGCGCGCGCGCATTGGCCGGGGCGGGCGCCGACCTGAGTGCGTGCTGCCGATTGCTCTCATCCATGAATACGATCCAGTCGAAGCGCATATGGTCTTCGCGATGGAGCCGGCGTGCCCGCAGATCCGACATGTCGATGCCGAGCGCTCGCGTTGCGGCCTGCGAGCGCTCATCCGGTGGCGCACCGGTGTGATAGTCGTGAGTGCCAGCGGAATCGATCTCGAACTCGATTTCCGGGGCAAGCTGTGGCGCAAGGCGCCGGAACATGGCTTCGGCAGTGGGCGAGCGGCAGATGTTGCCCATGCAAACGAATAGCACGGAAATCCTGCGGCGTGCGTCAGTCGCCGCATCCCGCGTGGCGTCCTGGGCGGACCTCACCTCACGCTGTAGCCGCGCGCCTCCAGGCAGGCAGTCTGCGCACGCACGTTGTCGCTGCCATTGCTGGCCTGTGAACCAGCCCAGGCCTGGCATTCCTGTCTATCCTTGGCAATCTGATCGGCGGCCTGGCCGTTCTTGGGATAGACGAATAATTGATTGGGAGCGCCCGCTGCGCCGGCGTAAGGAGCCGTTGCCTGATTGCCGGCGGGATACGTTCCGGCGGGTGCCTGGCTTACGACCTGCGGCGGCGGGGCCACCGAGACATAACCGTCGGCCGAGTTGCTCCACACGTAGTAGTTGTCGTCGGCGTAGTAGTACGGCACGCCGTCCCACCAGTAGGTGGAGTAGTAGAACGGCAGGGTGGCCAGAAACAGCCCGGCGGCCGGCAGGCCCCACCAGCCCCAGCCGCCCCAGCCACCGTAGTAGCCGCCGCGCCAGCCATAGCCGTAGTGGCCGTAGCCGCCGCGATAGCCGCCGCGATAGCCGCCGTGGTAACCGCCGTGGTAACCGCCGAAGCCGCCGCCGTGGCCACCAAATCCAGCGTGTCCGCCGGAGAAGCCATGAGTGGCGGCGTTGGCCTGAAGGGGTAACGTTACGGCACACGCCGCCAGTACGGCGAGAGCTGTGCCGCGCAAAGCGCGAAGGAGGGTGCTGGCGTTCATGTTAGGCCTCGAGGGCGTGAAGCTACCTCTGTCTAGGGATCCATGGGCTCATGGTACTGAATCAAGATTAAACCAAGCTGAACGGAGCCCCAGAATCGTCGGTTGACCGGAACTTATGTCAGACGACGACGGCAGCGGGACGGCCGCCCGGCCGCCCCGCTGCCGGGCCAGGATCGTTAGC
>JBAUYT010000278.1:0-2411 GCA_049584935.1 Steroidobacteraceae bacterium | reverse complement strand
GGACCCGCCCGCTTGCCGTTGACGCGTACCTCGCCGCGCCGGATCAAGCGGAAGATGCGGCTGCGCGGCACCCCGGGCAGCAGCCGCGTGAGCAGCTTGTCCAGCCTTTGACCTGCGCTCTCGGCGTCGATCGCCACGTGGCGTACGGCACTGCGGACGGAGGTGCCGCTATCGGCTGGAAGGTCGGACAAATGGCGCTCCCGTCACATTGCAAGGCTTAAGTGTTTGTTTCCAGTAACGTCTGTGGCTATAATCCGCGGGTTGCTGACGACCCATTGGTCATCGCAACAAGTTGCGGGCTAAGCCCCGCATGGTAGTTGGTCCTCAATTTTGAGGCCATCGCATTTGAGTCGGCCGATCCGGTCCGCGCTCGCCTGTAGAAGCTCCTCCGAAAGTTCGAGCCCGCGAGCGCGCCGCCGGTCAGTGGACCTCTTTGAATTCCGGCGCGCCGCCGATCATGGCGGCACGAGTCAGGGTACGACTAGTCGATGATGACAACGACGCGCCAGTCGATCTCAGAGCACCCCGCTGCCCACGGCGGCTTCGATAGTCTGCCCCCACACGTGCAGGCTCCGATACCTTCGGCCTCTCATTCAATTCTGGCAGAGGCAAATGAAAAGAATGTTAGTGAACGCGACCCAGCAGGAAGAGCTGCGTGTCGCACTGGTGGATGGACAGAAGCTCTATGATCTGAGCATCGAGATACCGTCGAGAGAACAAAAAAAAGCCAATATCTACAAAGCGCGCATTTCCCGCGTGGAACCCTCGCTCGAGGCGGCTTTCGTCGACTACGGCGCCCAACGGCACGGCTTTCTGCCGCTCAAGGAAATCTCCAAAGAATACTTTCGCGTGCAGCCGCAGGGCGGCCGGCTCAACATCCGCGAACTTGTCACTGAAGGCCAGGAGCTGCTGGTCCAGGTCGAGAAGGAAGAGCGCGGCAACAAGGGCGCCGCACTGACCACCTTCGTCAGCCTTGCGGGCCGCTTCCTGGTGCTGATGCCCAACAACCCGCGCGCCGGTGGCGTGTCGCGCCGCATCGAGGGCGAAGAGCGCGACCAGATGCGCGAGGTCATGAATCAGCTCATGGTGCCGGACAGCATGGGCGCCATCGTGCGCACTGCCGGTGTCGGGCGGGCGGCGCCCGAGTTGCAGTGGGATCTCGACAACCTCAAGACTCAGTGGGAAGCGATTGCGCAGGCGGCCCAGGGCCGCGGGGCTCCGTTCCTGGTCTACCAGGAGAGCGATGCGGTCACGCGCGCGCTGCGCGACTACCTGACCGATGATATAGGCGAGATCCTGGTGGACGATGAGGCCGCCTTCCAGAAGGCCCAGGAGTACATGCAGCGCTTCATGCCCGACGACGCGCACCGCAAGCTCAAGCTCTACACCGACGATATCGCGCTGTTCACCCGCTACCAGATCGAGAGTCAGATCGAGTCAGCCTATGCACACAAGGTGCAGCTGCCCTCGGGCGGCAGCCTGGTCATCGATTACACCGAGGCGCTGGTGTCGATCGACATCAACTCGGCCCGCGCCACTCGCGGCAGTGACATCGAGACCACGGCCTGCAATACCAACCTCGAGGCGGCCGAGGAGATCGCACGCCAGCTGCGCATCCGCGACATCGGCGGCCTGATCGTCATCGACTTCATCGACATGGAGTCGACCAAGAACCAGCGCGACGTCGAAGATCGCCTGCGGGATGCCATGAAGATGGATCGCGCCCGCATCCAGATCGGCCGGCTGTCGCGCTTCGGGTTGCTGGAGATGTCGCGTCAGCGGCTGCGTCCGAGCCTGGGCGAATCGAGCCACCTGGTGTGCCCGCGCTGCAACGGCATCGGCAGCATCCGCAGCGTCGAATCCATGGCGTTGTCGATCCTGCGTCTGATCAGCGAGGACGCACGCAAGGACCGCACTGCCCGCATCATCGTGCAGCTGCCGGTCGAAGTGGCGACCTACCTGATCAACGAGAAGCGCGACGCGCTGCGGGCGATGGAGGACAAGGGTCACGCCCAGCTGATACTGGTACCGAACCCTCACATTCAGACCCCGGAGTTCTCGATCCGGCGCGTACGCGACGACGAAACCGGTCTGCCCGAGAATTCGCAGATCAGCTATCAAATCCCGGTGGCGCCGCCGAGCGTCGATCCGGTGGCCGAGCGAGCGCGGCCGCCCGCGGAGCAACCCGCGGTCGCAGCGCTGCTACCCAAGACCGTGGCGCCGCAGGCACCACCAAGTCCGCCGATGACGTCGCCACCCTCGGAATCCGCGGAGCTTTCCAACGGCACTTTCTGGGGGCGCGTCAAGCGCTGGTTCGGCGGCGACGAGCCGCACGAGTCGGCTCCGGCACCCTCTGCCGCCGACGGCGGTAGCTCATCCGACGGCGCACGCCGGGAACCGCGGCGCGGCGG
>JBAUYT010000277.1:0-57104 GCA_049584935.1 Steroidobacteraceae bacterium | reverse complement strand
GTCGAGCGTGGAGGAGCTGCTGGATGTGGGCACCGGATCGGGGCTCATGCTCGAGGTCCTGGGCCCGCGCGCCGGGCACGCGGTCGGCATCGACATTTCGGCCCCGGCGCTGCGCATGGCGCGCACGCGCATCCACGGCGCGGGACTGACGCATTGCGAATTCCGCCGCGGTGACATGTACAGCCTGCCGGTCGAGGACGGCGCGTTCGACCTGGTGACACTGGATCGGGTGCTGACACTGGCACAGCGGCCTGCCTCTGCGCTGCTGGAAGCGGCCCGTGCGTTGCGCCCGGGGGGGCGTCTGCTGGTGGTCGAAGATTTCGAGCAGCTCGAACCGCGCTCCGAGACCAATCCGCTGATGCAGCTACGGACCTGGCTGTGCTCGGCGGGCCTGACCAGCCTGCGGCTTCGACCCTGCGACGTTGCCGGCCGTCACCTGATTATCGCGCTGGCGCGGCATGGCTCACAGCTGCAGACGAGCCTTGCGACTACGCTGCAAAGCTCCGATCCCATCCTCGTTTCGCACCACAGTACGGCGTACCTATGACAGCACCCGATCTGCCCGGAACCATTGGCAGCCGCCTGAGCCGGCGGGCACTGCCCGTCAAGGTGTCCTTCGAGTTCTTTCCCCCCGGCGATGCGCAGATGGAACGTACGCTGTGGGATTCGATCCAGCGGCTGCTGCCGCTGGCGCCGCGGTTCGTTTCGGTCACCTACGGTGCCGACGGCTCGACCCGCGAGCGCACCCACCAGGTGGTCATGCGGGTGCTCAAGGAAACCTCGCTGACCCCGGCGCCGCACCTGACCTGCGTCGGTACCGATCGCGACCAGATCCTCGAGCTCGCCCGCGGCTACTGGCGCGCCGGCGTACGCCACATCGTCGCCCTGCGCGGCGATCCGCCCCAGGGCAGCGACCACTACCGGCCGCATCCCAATGGCTTTGCCTATGCCGTCGACCTGGTGCGCGGGCTCAAGAGCGTGGCGGACTTCGAGATCTCGGTGGCGGCCTATCCCGAGATGCATCCGGAGGCGCCGAATGCGTGGTTCGATCTCGACAATCTCAGGGCCAAGTGCGATGCCGGCGCCGACCGCGCCATCACGCAGTTCTTCTTCGATACCGATATCTTCCTGCGCTTTCGCGATCGTTGCGCGGCGGCGGGTATCGGCGCGCGGCTGGTGCCCGGCATTCTGCCGATCACACGCTTTCCGCACATGCTCAAGTTTGCTGCGCGCTGCGGCACGACGGTACCGGACTGGCTGCGGCATCGTTTCGACGGGCTCGAGGAGGACGCCGATACGCGCCGCATGATCGCCGCAGCGTTTGCGATCGGCCAGGTCGAGACCCTGAGCCGCGAAGGCATCGACGAATTCCACTTCTACACACTCAACCGGGCCGACCTGACCTATGCGATCTGCCACGCGCTCGGCGTGCGCGCGTCGCAGTCGGAACCACCGCTGCCAACGCTGATGGAGCGCTCGGCATGAATCGCGACCAACGAGTGGCGGAATTTCGCCGCCTGCTGGGCGAGCGCATCCTGGTGCTGGATGGCGCCATGGGCACGATGATCCAAGGCTACAAGCCGGATGAGGCCGCCTATCGCGGCCAGCGCTTTCGCGACTGGAGCAGCGACCTCAAGGGCAACAACGACCTGCTGACGCTGACGCAGCCGGCGCTGATCCGCGAGATTCACGGCAAGTACCTGGCCGCGGGCGCGGACATCATCGAGACCAACACCTTCAACTCGAGCGCGCCCTCGCTTGGCGATTACCGCATGGAGGGACTGGTCGGGGAGCTCAATCTGCAGGCAGCGCGCCTGGCGCGTGAGGCGGCCGACCAGGCTAGCTCGCGCACCGGCCAGGTCCGCTTCGTGGCCGGCGCCATCGGCCCCACCAACCGCACCGCATCGCTGTCACCGCGCGTCAACGATCCGGGATTTCGCAACATCAACTTCGATCAGCTCGTGGCCACATACAGCGACGCGGCGGCGGCACTGGTCGAGGGGGGCGTCGACCTGCTGGTGGTCGAGACCATCTTCGACACGCTCAATGCCAAGGCGGCGTTGTTCGCGGTGCGGCGCGTGCTCGAGCAGGCGCACGTCGATCTGCCGATCATCGTCTCCGGCACCATCACCGATGCGTCCGGCCGCACGCTGTCTGGGCAGACGGTCGAGGCCTTCTGGAACTCGGTCCGACACGCCGAGCCGACCGTGGTCGGACTCAACTGCGCGCTCGGTGCCAAGCAGCTGCGTCCCTACGTCGAGGAACTGTCGCGCATCGCCGATATCGCGGTCTGCGCCTATCCGAACGCCGGCCTGCCCAATGCCTTTGGCGAGTATGACGAGCAGGCCTGCGAGACCGCGGCGCTGGTGCGCGAGTTTGCGCAGGAAGGCCTGGTCAACATCGTCGGCGGCTGCTGCGGTACTACCGCGGATCATATTTCGCACATCCGCGCGGCGGTCGCGCCGCTGCCGACGCGCGTGCTGCCCAGGCATCCGCGGCGCTGTCGGCTGTCGGGGCTGGAGCCGCTCGACATCGGACCGGAGAGCCTGTTCGTCAACGTCGGCGAACGCACCAATGTCACCGGTTCGGCCAAGTTCCGCCGCCTGATCGAGGCCGACGATTACAACGCGGCGCTCGACATTGCGCGTTCGCAGGTGATCAACGGCGCGCAGATGATCGACATCAACATGGACGAGGGCATGCTCGACTCGCAGGCCGCCATGGTTAAGTTCCTGAACCTGATTGCGTCCGAGCCCGATATTGCGCGCGTGCCGGTGATGCTGGACTCGTCCAAGTGGTCGGTGATCGAGGCCGGACTCAAGTGCCTGCAGGGCAACGGTGTCGTCAATTCGATCAGCCTCAAGGAGGGCGAGCAGCAGTTTCTGCAGCACGCACGGCTGGTGCGCGCCTACGGCGCGGCGGTGGTGGTGATGGCGTTCGACGAGAAGGGCCAGGCCGACACGGTCGAGCGCAAGGTCGCGATCTGCGAGCGTTCTTACAAGCTGCTGACCGAGCAGATCGGCTTTCCGCCGGAAGACATCATTTTCGATCCGAACATCTTCGCAGTCGCGACCGGCATGGAGGAGCACAACGGTTATGCGCGCGACTTCATCGAGGCCACCGCCAAGATTCGCGAACGCTGCCCGCATGTGCTGATCAGCGGCGGCCTCAGCAACGTCTCGTTCTCCTTCCGTGGCAACGAGCCGGTGCGCGAAGCGATGCATTCGGTGTTTCTGTTCCACGCAATTCGCGCCGGCATGAGCATGGGCATCGTCAACGCCGGGCAACTGGCAATCTACGAGCAGATCGATCCCGACTTACGCGAACGTGTCGAGGACGTGATCCTGAACCGGCGGCCCGACGCCACCGAGCGATTGCTCGAGATTGCCGCGCAGTACCGTGGCGAAGGCGGCCAGAAGAAGGTCGAGGACCTGGCGTGGCGCAGCTGGCCCGTGGGCAAGCGGCTCGAGCACGCGCTGGTGCGCGGCATCGACGAATTCGTCATCGAGGACACAGAAGAGGCACGCTGCCAGTTCGAGCGGCCGCTGCAGGTGATCGAGGGACCGCTCATGGATGGCATGAATGTGGTCGGCGATCTGTTCGGCTCGGGCAAGATGTTCCTGCCGCAGGTGGTGAAGTCGGCGCGCGTGATGAAGAAGGCGGTGGCGCACCTGATTCCCTACATCGAGAAGGAGAAGGCAGCCGGCGGCCAGGTGATGAAGTCCAACGGCCGCATCGTCATGGCCACGGTCAAGGGCGACGTCCACGATATCGGCAAGAACATCGTCGGCGTCGTGCTCCAGTGCAATAATTTCGAGGTGATCGATCTCGGCGTCATGGTGCCATGCGAGAAGATCCTTGAAACTGCGCGGCGCGAGGGGGCGGACATGATTGGACTGTCGGGTCTGATCACG
Source organism: Steroidobacteraceae bacterium (assembly GCA_049584935.1). Taxonomy (GTDB): domain Bacteria; phylum Pseudomonadota; class Gammaproteobacteria; order Steroidobacterales; family Steroidobacteraceae; genus FEN-1191. The sequence goes on along the minus strand of JBAUYT010000277.1, from coordinate 53,190 downwards.
CCGTCGCTGGACGAGATGGTGCACGTCGCCAAGGAGATGCAACGCCAGGGGTTCACGCTGCCGTTGCTGATCGGCGGCGCCACGACTTCGCCGGCGCACACCTCGGTGCGCATCGATCCGCAGTACCAACATGCGGTGCTGTACGTCAAGGATGCCTCGCGCGCCGTCGGTGTCTGCCAGCAGCTGGTAGCGACCGAATCGCGCGCGACCCTGACCGCGCGCGCCAAGGAAGAACACACGTTGCGCCGCACTCAGCATGGCTCGCGCCGCGCGAAGTCGCCGCAGTACACACTGGCGCAGGCGCGCGCCAATCGTCCGCGGTTCGACTGGGGTGCTTATGCGCCGCCGGTGCCACGCATGCTCGGGGTCCGCAGCTTCGACGACTACCCGATCGAAGAGTTGTCGCGGTACATCGACTGGACGCCGTTCTTTCAGGCCTGGGAGTTGCGCGGCCGTTTCCCCGACATCCTCAACGACGCGCATTTCGGCGAGCAGGCCAGCAGCCTGTACACCGATGCGCGCAAGCTGCTGCGTACGCTGATCCAGGAGCGCTGGCTCCGGCCGCGCGCCGTGATCGGGCTGTTCCCGGCCAACTCGGTCGAGGAGGACGTCGAGCTGTACGCCGACGAGACGCGCGAGCAGGTCATCGCGCGGGTGCATTTTCTGCGGCAGCAGAAGGACCTGCCTGAAGGCAAGCCGCACGGGTCGCTGGGCGATTTCGTGGCGCCCAGATCCAGCGGTGTGCGCGACTACTTTGGCGCCTTCGCAGTCAGTGCCGGGCAGGGTATCGAGGAGCCGCTGCGGCGCTTCGAGGCCGGACACGATGACTACTCGGCCATCATGCTCAAGGTACTGGCGGACCGCCTGGCCGAGGCCTTTGCCGAGCGGCTGCACCAGCGCGTGCGGCGCGAGTTCTGGGGCTATGCGCCGGCCGAGAAGCTCGGCAACGAGCAGTTGATCCGCGAGGAGTACCGCGGCATCCGTCCGGCCCCGGGCTACCCCGCCTGTCCGGATCACACCGAGAAGGCTACGCTCTGGCCGCTGCTCGATGTCGTGAGCCAGGCCGGCATCACACTCACCGAGTCGTTTGCGATGTATCCGACGGCCGCCGTCAGCGGCTGGTATTTCTCGCATCCGGACTCGCGCTACCTGGCGGTCGGTCGCATCGATCGCGACCAGGTGCTCGACTACGCGCGGCGCAAAGGCATCTCGGTCGAGGAGGTCGAGCGCTGGCTGGCGCCGAACCTCGGTTACGAACCCGAGGTTGCGACCCTGCAGACCGCGTGACCCCGGGTCTGCGGCCACCACCGATCGCGAGGGCGCCGGGCGACGGCGGTTCGGACCTGCTGCGCGGTTTCTTCGGCGTGTTCCGCTACAGCCGCCGCGCGGTCGCGCTGGTGTCGAGCACCAATCCACTGCTGCTCGCGGCGCTGGCGCTGCTCACCGTAGGCGCGGGCCTGCTGCCGGCGGGAGTGGCCTGGATCGGTGCGCAGATCGTCGACGCGGTAGTGGCCGCGCGCAACCTGCCGGCGCTCGGTGCCGCGCGCGTGCTGCGGCTGGTGCTGATAGAGGGCCTGCTGGTGGCGGCTCTGGCCGGCGCGCAGCGCGGACTGTCGCTGTGCCAGGCACTGTTGCGGGCGCAGCTCGGACAGCGCGTCAACGTCATGATTCTGGAGAAGGCGCTGACGCTCGAGCTGGCGCAGTTCGAGGACTCCGAGTTCTACGACAAGCTCACGCGTGCGCGGCGCGAAGCTTCGAGCCGGCCGCTGAGCCTGGTGATGCGCACCTTCGGACTGGCGCAGAACGCCATCTCGCTGCTGAGCTATGCGGCGCTGCTGGTGCGCTTCTCGCCGTGGACGGTGCTGATCCTGCTGCTCGCCGGACTGCCGGCGTTCGTCGCCGAGGCGAAGTTCTCCGGCGACGCCTTCCGGCTGTTTCGCTGGCGCTCACCCGAGACGCGCATGCAGACCTATCTCGAGACGGTGCTGGCGCGCGAAGACCATGCCAAGGAAGTGAAGCTGTTCGGGCTCGGCGCGCGCCTGCTGCAGCGCTATCGCGACATCTTCAGCCGCCTCTACCGCGAGGACCGGGCGCTCTCGGTGCGGCGAGACAGCTGGGGCTTCGCGCTGGGGCTCGTGGCCACCGCCACGCTGTACGCGGCGTACGCGTGGATCGCACTGTCCACCATCAGTGGCCGCATCAGCCTCGGCCAGATGACCATGTACCTGTTGCTGTTCCGACAGGGGCAGGCGGCGGTGACCGCGATCCTGTCAGCGATCGGCGGCATGTACGAAGACAACCTCTACCTGTCGACGCTCTACGAGTACCTCGAGACGCCGGTGGTGCGCGTCGAGGGCGAGGCCATCCACGGCCCTGACCGCGCCGACGGCGTGCGCTTCGAGCACGTGAGTTTCACTTATCCGGGCGCCAGCGAGCCGGCACTCATCGACATCGATCTGCACCTGCCGCCCGGTAGCAGCCTGGCGCTGGTGGGCGAGAACGGTTCGGGCAAGACCACGCTGATCAAGCTGCTGACGCGCCTGTATGCCCCCGACTCCGGACGTGTGCTGCTCGATGGTCTGCCGCTGTCCGAGTGGCGCGATGACGCGCTGAAGGCGCGCATCGGCGTCATCTTCCAGGACTTTACCCGCTATCAGATGCTGCTCGGAGAAAACGTCGGCGCCGGCGACGAACGCTTCTTCGAGGACGAGACCCGCTGGCACCAGGCGGCTGCCAAGGGACGCGCGACCGATTTCATCGAGCGCCTGCCGTCCGGCTATCGCACGCAGCTGGGCAAATGGTTCAGTGACGGTCAGGAGCTGTCGGGTGGCCAGTGGCAGAAGATCGCGCTATCGCGGGCCTTCATGCGTACCGAGGCCGATGTGCTGGTGCTGGACGAGCCGACCGCAGCCATGGACGCGCGCGCCGAAGCCGAGATCTTCGAGCACTTCCGCTCGCTCTCAAAGGGGCGCATCACCATCCTGATCTCGCATCGCTTCTCCACGGTGCGTATGGCCGACCAGATCGTGGTGATCGAACGCGGACGCATCATCGAGCGCGGCAGCCACGAGGCATTGATGGCCGCCAACGGTCATTATGCCCAGCTGTTTTCGCTGCAGGCGCGCGGTTATCGTTGAATCGCGGCGCAGGCTGGCCGCCAGTCGCCGATCGGTCGCGTCGGCGCTACAATATGTGGCTATGGACGAAGCCGCAGATACCTTCGATTCTGCCTTTTCCAAGGCGGTCGATCTCGGCAATCGCCTGGCGGGGAAGGACAAGGAAGCCGATCTTTGGGATATCGCCGACGGCCTGCTCGCCGGCGCCATCCAGTACTGGCTCTACACGCGCCAGCCGTGCGGCGACCCGCGCTGCGAGGATTGCGTGCCGATCAGCACCGCGGAGGCACGCATGGGCGAACTCAAACGGCTCATGGATCAGCTTGCTTCAGAGAGCGAATACTTCCACGCGCCGACCGACGCCAACGCCGGCCGCGCCTGAACGGCGCTTTCCAACCCGCTATCGAACTGCCGAACTGCGAGGCGAAGCCAAGCGGGCGCCGCGGGTCGCGGCGCGCCTCGGAGCGGTTCAGCCGGTCGCGGCCATCGGCGCGCCGGCGACGTCGGCGAACGCCGCCTCGAGCAGGCTGAAGCCCTCGTCGAGCAGCGACTCCTCGATCGTCAGCGGCGCGAGGAAGCGGATCACGTTGGCATAGACGCCGCACGACAGGATGACCAACCCGCGTGCCGCCGCCGCCTGAACCAGCGCGCGCGTCAACTCCGCATCGGGCTGATCGGCACGCCGGTTCTTGACCAGTTCGATGGCTACCATCGAGCCGAGGCCACGGACCTCTCCGATCGACGGGAACTTGGCCTGCAACGCCTTCAGGCGCGTGATCATGTGGGCGCCGAGCGTGCGCGCGCGATCCACCAGCTTCTCCTGCTCGATGATGTCCAGCACCGCCAGGCCCGCAGCGCAGGCCAGCGGCGAGCCGGCATAGGTGCCACCGAGTCCCCCGGCAGGCGGCGCGTCCATGATCTGGGCCTTGCCGATCACGCCCGAAAGCGGCACGCCTGCCGCGATGCTCTTGGCCACCGTCATCAGGTCCGGCTCCACGCCGGCGTGTTCCAAGGCGAACATGCGGCCGGTACGCGCAAACCCCGACTGGATCTCGTCCGCGACGAGGACGATGCCATGCGCATCGCACAGGGTGCGCAGGCTGCGCAGGAATTCCGCAGGGGCGACATAGAAGCCGCCTTCGCCTTGCACCGGCTCGATCAGGATGGCCGCGACGCGCGCGGCCTCGATGTCCGACTTGAACAGCTGCTCGATGGCGGCCAGCGACTGCTGCGGCGTGACGCCATGGTAGGCGCAGGGAAACGGTACATGGAATACATCCGGCAGCAGCGCGCCGAATCCGGCCTTGTAGGGTGCCACCTTGCCGGTCAGCGTCATGGTGGCGAGGGTGCGTCCATGGAAGGCGCCGTGAAAGGCGATGACGCCAGAGCGCTTGGTGTGATAGCGGGCAATCTTGATGGCGTTCTCGATGGCCTCGGCGCCGGTGGAAAACAGGATCGACTTCTTCGGCGTCGGTCCAGGCGCCAGCGCGTTGAGCCGCTCGCACAAGGCGACGTAGCTTTCGTACGGAGTCACCTGGAAACAGGCATGGGTGAATTGAGTCAGTTGCTGCTGCAGCGCAGCTATTACCTTTGGGTGCGCGTGGCCGGTGTTGAGAACGGCGATGCCACTGGCAAAGTCGATATAGCGGCGCCCTTCGACGTCCCAGATTTCGGCGTTCCTCGCCTTTTGGGCGTAGACACTCAGCGAATTGGACACACCGCGAGCGATCGCGGCACCGCGACGACGATGCAGATCAGAGTTGCTAGCCATGGGCCCTCCAGCCGGTTAGCTCAATTCTAGATTAGTTTGCGGCTGCTCGCGCCGGATCGTTAGAATCGCGCCCCCCCTAAGTCATTGGTAGAGCGGAATTTCCTTGAGCGACACACACATAACCACCGAAGTGGTCATCATCGGCGCCGGCCCGGCGGGATTGTTCCAGGTATTCGAACTGGGCCTGCTCGGGATGAAGGCACACATTCTCGACTCGCTGCGCCAGCCCGGCGGGCAGTGCACCGAGCTGTACCCGGACAAGCCCATCTACGACATCCCGGCGTTGCCGATCTGCGGTGCGCAGGAACTGGTCAATCGGCTGATGCAGCAGATCAAGCCATTCGGGGCCGAATTTCACCTGGGCGAGGAAGCCGTGCAGCTCGAGCGACAGCCCGAGGGGCGCTTCCGTGTGGTCACGAGCGCCGGTACGGTGTTCGATGCCGGCGCGGTGGTAATCGCCGCCGGTGTCGGTTCGTTCCAGCCGCGGCGACTGGGAGTGGAATCCGCCGAGCAGTTCGAGGGATCGCAGATCCACTACCGCGTCAAGACCGCCAGCGACTTCCATGGTCGCAAGCTGGTGATTTTCGGTGGCGGGGACTCGGCGCTCGACTGGGCGCTGGACCTGGCGCCCAAGGCGGCCAGCATTGCGCTGGTGCACCGGCGGCCGGAATTCCGTGGCGCGCCGGCCTCGGCGGCGCGGCTGCGGGAGCTGGTGGCAGCAGGCAGGGTGCGCTTCGTCGAAGGTCTGGCGCATTCGCTGCAGAACGAGGCCGGGCAGCTCAAGGGAGTGCACGTCAAGAACGGCGCCGGCGGCATCGAATTGCTGGATGCCGAACACCTGCTGGTGTTCTTCGGACTCGCCCCCAAGCTGGGACCGATCGCCGACTGGGGTCTCGACATCGACAAGCGTGCCATCAGGGTCGACACCGAGCGCTTCGAGAGCAACCTCCCGGGTGTATTCGCCATCGGCGACATCAATACCTACCCGGGCAAGAAGAAGCTGATTCTTTCGGCATTCCACGAGGCGGCGCTGGCGGCATTCGCGATCCAGCACCATCTCTATCCGGCCAAGAAGCAGTTCCTGCAGTACACGACCACCAGCCCGGCGATGCAGAAGCGCCTCGGAGTGGCGGTGGCCTGATGAACTCGCCGCCCATGGACGAGCGTCTCGCGGGGCTGGTGCGGCTGCTGCAGCTCGAGCGCCTGGAGGTGAACCTGTTCCGGGGCGAGAGCCGCGATATCGGCAGTCCCCAGGTATTCGGCGGCCAGGTGCTGGGCCAGGCACTGAAGGCGGCGTACGCAACCGTAGATCCCGACCGCGCGGTGCATTCACTGCACGCCTACTTCCTCAAGCGCGGGGACTTCAAGGCGCCGATCGTCTACTTCGTCGATCGCAGCCGCGATGGTCACAGCTTCACCAGCCGCCGCGTGACCGCGATTCAGCACGGCGAGCAGATCTTTCACATGTCGGCCTCGTTCCAGCATCCCGAGCCGGGTGTCGAGCACCAGATCGACATGCCTGCGGCGCCCGAGCCGGAATCGGTGCCGGAATCGGGCATGCGCACCAGCCGGATCCTGAGCCAGCTGCCGGAGAAACTGCGGCAGTTCTACGCCCAGGTGCATCCATTCGATTTCCGCATGACGGATCCAATCGATCCGCTGCACCCGCGCAACGGCGCGCCGCGGCAGCTCATTTGGATCCGCGCGGTCGACCGCCTGCCGGACGACGAGGTGCTGCATCGCTGCCTGTTCGCCTATCTCTCCGACTTCCACCTGCTCGGAACCGCGGTGCGTCCGCACGCGCTCAGCTTCGCCAGCGGCAAGCTGATGCTGGCGAGCATCGATCACGCCATGTGGTTTCATCGCCCGGCGCGCGTCGATGAGTGGCTGCTGTGCGCAATGGACAGCCCGAGCGCGTCGGGCTCACGCGGCTTTGCCCGTTGCAGCATCTTCACGCGGGATGGCCGGCTCGTGGCCAGCACCGCGCAGGAAGGCCTGCTGCGGCAGATCGACGGCGCCGGTGCTACCCGGGCTGCGGCAACGCCTGCGCCAGATCCCACAGCGAACCCATCTGGCCCTGCTGCAGGATGATGGCGGGCTCAGGCGAGCGCGAGTGATGCTCAACCCGGCCCAGCAGCAGCGTGTGATCGCCTTCCACGTGGCGCGACCGGGTGGCGCATTCGAAGGTGGCCGCGCTGCGGCGCAGGCGCGGACAGTCGCCGATACCGGGCTCGAACGCGCTCTCCCATGCGACGAACTTGTCGGCGGCCGAGCGGGCGAAATGCTGTGCCAGCTCGCGTTGCGATGCGCACAGCACGCTGAGCGCAAAACGGCGGCTGGCGATGAAAGCGTCGGCGCTGCGCGCATCGTTGCGAATGCTCCAGAGGATCAGCGGCGGTTCGAGCGAAACCGAGGCGAATGAGTTGATCGTCCTGCCCTCGCGCTTGCCGCTCTCGGTGATGGTCGTCACCAGGCAGACGCCGGTCGGAAAACGAGCGAGCGATTGACGAAACGAGATGCCGTCGGTCGTGGTCGGCGTGTCGCCCGTGATGATGGCCCAGGAATACATGCGATTTCCGCGTGCTCAGTACCCTTGAGACGGGGCGCAAGCTGGCGTGCACGCGCTAGCAGCTGCTGCGCGGTTGTTGCGCCGCTGCCGATAGGGGCTATGCCCGATTGCAGTGCTGCTGTCACGCTTCAAACCATACGGCGTGCCCCGGTACGGGTCGAATCACGTCTCGAAATGGCCTGCATAGCCTGCAGGCATGGCCGCTGCCGCCTGCGCGGCCGTTTGCAGTTGCCTCAGGAAGCGGCGCCGAGCCGCCCGGAGCGGAAGTCGTCCACGGCACGCTCGATCTCGGCGCGAGTGTTCATCACGAACGGGCCGTACTGCACGACCGGCTCGCGCAGCGGCCGGGCCGACAGCAGCAGCAGCCTTCCGCCATCGGCACCCGCTTCGATGCGCAGGCGGCTTCCCGCACCCAACACCGAGGCTGCCGCGCGCGGCACGTGCACCTGGTCGTGGTCCGGGCCGACGCGAACGTCACCGTCGTAGAGATACAGGAACGCGCTGTGATCCGGCGGCAGCGGCAGCTCGATGGAGACCGCTGCGGGCAGGGCGATGTCGAGATAGAGCGGGTCGGTGCTCAACCGCGCCCCGGGCCGATTGACCGGGCCGGTAAGCAGCGGGCCCCCGACTTCGATGCTGCCCGCAATCACCTTCAGCTGCGCTCCGGATGGCAGCGTGAACACGGGGACTTCGGCTGCGGGAATGTCTTGATAATGCGCCGGACGCATCTTTTCGGCCGCGGGCAGATTCAGCCACAGCTGGAAGCCGCGCATGCGGCCCTCGGTCTGCTGCGGCATCTCCGAGTGAATGATGCCACCGGCCGCGGTCATCCACTGCACGTCGCCGGGGCCCAGATCGCCGCGGTTGCCGAGATGATCCTCGTGCCGCATGTGGCCGTCGAGCATGTAGGTGACGGTCTCGAAGCCGCGGTGCGGATGCGAGGGAAAGCCCGCGAGATAGTCCCGCGGGTCGTCCGAGTAGAACTCATCCAGCATCAGGAAGGGATCCACGTACAGGCCCCGCTGACTGCCGATGCTGCGGCGGAGCTTGACCCCTGCGCCATCAGAGGTGGGCACCGACTGGATGATCTGTTGCACCGTACGCATCTGCGTGTCTCCGTTGAAACCGTCCCTCTGATATTTAGGCGGCGGCGCGCTTTTCCAGCAGGCCGTCGATCTGCCGGTGCGCCGAATCGAGAGCCGCCTGCCGCCGCTCGGCATCGATCGCCAGGCCCTCGGCGAATACGAATTCGACCGAACGAAGCCCCAGGAAGGCGAGGAAGTCGCGCACGTACGGGGTCTGGGTGTCGAGCGGCGCACCGGCGTACCATCCGCCGCGCGCGGCGAATACATAGACCTGCTTTCCTTCGAGCAATCCCACCGGGCCCTGCGCCGTGTAGCGGAAGGTTACTCCGGCCCGCGCGATATGGTCGAAGTAGGCCTTGAGCTGGGACGGCACGCCGAAGTTGTACATCGGCAGGCCGATGACGATGACATCGGCCTGGCGGATCTCTTCGATCAGCTGATCCGAGTACGCGATCACGGCTCGCTGGGCATCGCTGTGTTGTTCCGGCGGCGTCAGGAATGCGCCGAATCGCTCGGCGGTCAGGTGGGGCACCGGATCGGCGGCCAGATCGCGCCGCAGAACGCGGCCTGCGGGGTGCTGCGCGCGCCAGGCGGCAACGAAACGGTTGGCTAGCCGGCTCGACTGGCCGTTGTCACCCTGAATGCTGGTGTTGAGCTGTAGCAGCGTAGTCATGCACGTCTCCCTCGACTCAATGGCGCCGGATTGGCGGCGAGGTCAGTTAACTATCTACTAAACAGATAAAAAAGTAGAATAAATAGCTTGAATCTATCTATTGATAAGATGTATTTAGGGGATGGCTCCCCGCATCTCTCTCGAGCAGTGGCGCTCGCTCCAGGCCGTGGTCGACGCCGGCGGCTATGCCCAGGCGGCGCAGGCGCTGCACAAGAGTCAGTCCGCTGTCACCTATGCCGTGCAGAAGATCGAGCGCCAGCTGGGGCTCAGGCTGTTCGAGATCAAGGGGCGCAAGGCCGAGTTGACTCCGGGCGGCAGGCTCCTGTACCGCCGCGCGCGCGGGCTGCTGGAGGAGGCGGGGGCAATCGAGTCGGCGGCGCGTACACTGACGGCAGGCTGGGAAAGTGAGATCGCGCTGGCCGTCGAGATCGTGTTTCCAACCTGGCTGTTGTTGGAGTGCCTGGCGGTGTTCGCGCAGGAACGGCCCCAGACTCGGATCGAGCTGTACGAGACCGTGCTCAGCGGCACCGCCGAGGCGCTGGTGCAAAATCGCGTCTCACTCGCTATCGGCCCGGTGATTCCAGCCGGTTTTGTCGGTGAGCCGCTGATGACGATCCGGTTCATCGCGACGGCTCACCCGGACCATCCGCTGCACCAGCTGGGGCGGGAATTAACCAGCGAGGACTTGCGCCGGCACCGGCAGCTGGTGATCCGCGATTCAGGCACCGCCCGCAGCGGCAATGCGCGCTGGCTCGAAGCGGAGCAGCGCTGGACCTTCAGCCACAAGGCCACCTCGATCCATGCGGCAGTCTCGGGGTTGGGATTCGCCTGGTTCGCCGAGGACACCATCCGGCGGGAACTCGAGCAGGGGTTGCTCAAGCCCCTGCCGCTGCGCGAGGGGGCCGAGCAGCTGGCGCCGCTATACCTGATCCATGCCGGTCGCGACCAGACCGGGCGGGGCAGTCTGCGGCTGGCGGAAATCATCCGCTCGAGGGTCAGCAATGCCTGCCGCAGCGCCATGGCGCCGGACTCAACGAATATGCCGACTCGTTCCGATGTCGACAGAAGGCCGGCGTAGGGCGTCTACTACATATATCAGTGGACCTCGGCCACGATTTAACGCGCTCGAACCGTTTATAATCCGCTATTTAGAGTACCTCGTGGATAAACGCATAGCCCCCATCGCGCCAGCGGTTGGCGCCTCCAAGCAGCGCAAGCGTGAAGCTCCGCGCGGCCGAATTGTTGCGCCGCAGGCGCTGACCGATGTCGAGAGCCTGATGGGCGAGCGCCCTTACCGGCGCGATCTCCTGATCGAATACCTGCATCGGATCAACGATCGCCACGGCCAGCTGTCCGCGCCGCATCTGGCCGCGCTGGCCAGGTTGATGGGATTGGCGGAGACGGAGGTTTACGAGGTTGCGAGCTTCTACCATCACTTCGACGTGGTGAAGGAGGCAAAGGACGGCAGCATCAGTGCACCGGCGGCGCTGACCGTGCGCGTCTGCGACGGTTTGAGCTGTGAAATGGCAGGCGCACGGCAATTGCTCGCGCGCCTGCCGACGTTGCTGGGCCGGGATGTGCGCGTGCTCCCGGCGCCGTGCGTCGGGCGTTGCGAACAGGCGCCGGTGGCGATCGTGCACCAGAAGCCGATTGCCGCTGCCACGCCGGACGCCGTCGAGGCAGCGGTCAAAGCGGGCGAGCGGCTCGACCGCCCCGCGGGCTACCTCGCAATGGAAGGCTATCGCGCGCAGGGCGGTTACACGCTGCTGCTGGATTGCGTCGAGCGGCGGCGTGACATCGAAGGCGTGCTCAAGACCATGGAGGATTCCGGGCTGCGCGGGCTCGGCGGTGCGGGGTTTCCGACCGGTCGCAAGTGGCGCATCGTGCGCAGCGAGCCCGCCCCACGACTCATGGCCGTCAATATCGACGAAGGTGAGCCCGGTACCTTCAAGGATCGGTGGTATCTCGAGCACGATCCGCACCGGTTTCTCGAGGGCATGCTCATAGCCGCCTGGGCGGTGGATGTGTCGGCCATCTACATTTATCTGCGTGATGAGTATCACGGCTGCCGCGCCATCCTCGAGGCCGAGCTGGCCAAGCTGCAGGCGGATCCTCCGATTTCGCCCCTGCCCGCGATCGAACTGCGGCGCGGCGCCGGCGCCTATATCTGCGGCGAAGAGTCGGCCATGATCGAGTCGATCGAGGGCAAGCGTGGCATGCCGCGCCTGCGCCCGCCGTATGTGGCGCAGGTTGGTCTGTTCGGCCGCCCGACGCTCGAGCACAACTTCGAGACCCTCTATTGGGTGCGCGAACTGCTGGAGAAGGGCGCGGCCTGGTTTGCCTCCCAGGGGCGCAACGGCCGCAAGGGACTACGGAGCTTTTCCGTGTCTGGTCGCGTCAAGAGTCCTGGTGTAAAGCTGGCCCCGGCCGGTATCACGATCCGGCAACTGATCGATGAGTTCTGCGGCGGCATGCAGGACGGCCACACCTTCTATGGTTACCTGCCCGGCGGCGCGTCCGGCGGCATTCTGCCCGCTTCCATGGGAGAGGTTCCGCTGGATTTCGACACTTTGCAGCCGCACGGCTGTTTCATCGGATCGGCCGCGGTCATCGTGCTGTCCGACAAGGACTCCGCCAAGGCTGCAGCCCGCAACATGATGCGTTTCTTCGAGCACGAATCCTGCGGCCAGTGCACGCCCTGCCGGGTTGGCACCGCCAAGACCAATTTGCTCATCGCCGGCGACGAGTGGGATGCTTCGCTGCTCGCGGACCTGTCACAGGTGATGCGCGACGCTTCGATCTGCGGTCTCGGACAGGCGGCGCCGAATCCGGTGGACTGCGTCATCAAATACTTTCCGAACGAGATCAGCTGAGGACGACGAATGAACGCCATTCCACGCCCCGAGACCGAAGAATTGGACGCTTCGTCCGTGACGTTCGTGCTCGACGGCCGCGAAGTCACCGGGCTGGAGAGCGAGACCATCCTGGAGATAGCGGATCGGTATGGCGTGCAGATACCGCGCCTCTGCTACAAGCCCGGTATGGAGGCGGTGGGAAACTGTCGTTCCTGCATGGTCGAGATCAAGGGCGAGCGGGTATTGGCCGCTTCCTGCTGCCGCGCGGCCAAGGCCGGGATGCAGGTCACCTCCAACAGCGAGCGTGTCCGCAAGTCGCAACAGATGGTCATCGAATTGCTGCAGTCGGACATGCCCGAGAAGGCGTACACGCGGCACAACGAAGTCGACGAGTGGGCGGCACGCCTCGAGGTCGGCAAGCCGCGCTTTGCGCCCCGCCATCAGGTTCCGGCGGATCTGTCGCATGCGGCCATTGCGGTCAACCTGGACGCCTGCATCCAATGCACCCGCTGTCTGCGGGCCTGTCGCGACGAGCAGATGAACGACGTCATCGGTCTCGCCTTCCGGGGCCAGCACGCCAAGATCGTTTTCGACATGGACGATCCGATGGGCGGGTCGACGTGCGTGGCCTGCGGCGAATGCGTGCAGGCCTGTCCCACGGGTGCGCTGATGCCGGCTCGCGACGCGGCGATGCAGGTACCGGACCGTTCCGTGAACTCGCTCTGTCCCTACTGCGGCGTCGGTTGTCAGCTGACCTATCAGGTCAAGGACGATCGCATCCTCTACGTCGAGGGTCGTGACGGGCCCGCCAACCATTCGCGCCTGTGCGTCAAGGGTCGTTACGGCTTCGACTACACCCGCCACCCGCAGCGCCTGACGGTGCCGCTGGTGCGTCGGGCGGACGCGCCGAAGAGCGGGCATTTCGTCATGGATCCCGACAACGTCATGCAGGTGTTCCGCGAGGCCAGCTGGGAAGAGGCGCTCGCTTTGGCGGGCAGCTCGCTGCGAGGGATCCGCGACACCCATGGTTCGAAATCGCTGGCCGGCTTCGGCTCCGCCAAGGGCAGCAACGAGGAGGCTTACCTGTTCCAGAAGCTGGTGCGGCTGGGATTCGGCAGCAACAACGTCGATCACTGCACGCGTCTGTGTCATGCGTCGTCGGTAGCGGCGCTGCTGGAGGGAATCGGCTCGGGCGCGGTCAGTAACCCGGTGATGGACGTGACCAAGGCGTCGGTGGTCATCCTCATCGGCGCCAATCCCACCGTCAATCATCCGGTGGCGGCCACCTTCCTCAAGAACGCGATGCGCAACGGCACCAAGCTCATCGTCATGGATCCGCGTCGCAGCGACCTCGCCCGCACGGCCTACCGCTTCCTGCAGTTCAAGCCCGACACCGACGTGGCGCTGCTCAACGCGATGATGCACGTGATCGTCGAAGAGAATCTGGTCGACGCCCGATTCATCGCCGACCGCACCATGGGCTACGAAGCACTGGTGAAGAACGTGCGCGGTTACAGCCCCGAGCTCATGGAGCCGATCTGCGGTGTCCCGGCGGAAACGATTCGCGAGGTGGCGCGGCTCTACGCCAGCAGCCCGGGGTCCATGATTCTCTGGGGCATGGGTATCAGCCAGCACATTCACGGCACCGACAATGCGCGCTGCCTCATTGCGCTGTCGCTGATGACCGGACAGATCGGTCGGCCGGGCACGGGCCTGCATCCGCTGCGCGGACAGAATAATGTCCAGGGCGCATCCGATGCCGGCCTGATCCCGATGATGTATCCCGACTATCAGCGCGTCGACAACCCGAAGGCGCGCGAGCACTTTGCCAAGGCCTGGAACGTGCCGGTCGAGCGACTGGACGACAAGGTCGGACTGACCGTGGTCGAAGTCATCAAGGGTATTCTCGCCGGCAACGTCAAGGGCATGTACATCATGGGGGAGAACCCCGCCATGAGCGATCCGGATGCGGATCATGCGCGCGAGGCGCTGGCCAAGCTCGAGATGCTGGTGGTACAGGATATCTTTCTGACCGAGACGGCCTACCTGGCCGACGTGATCCTGCCCGCATCAGCGTTCGCGGAAAAAACCGGCTCGTTTACCAATACCGACCGCTACGTGCAGCTGGGGCGGCAGGCGCTCGAGCCGCCGGGCAAGTCGCGACAGGATCTCGAGATCATCATCGATCTGGCCCGGGAACTCGGCCTGTCGTGGGACTACGGCACGGGCGCGTCCGCCGTGGCCAAGGTGTTCGACGAAATGCGTCGCAGTATGCCGAGCATCGCCGGCATCACCTGGGAGCGGCTCTCGAGAGAGGACAGCGTCACCTATCCTTGCGAGCACGAGGGAGATCCGGGTGACTCGGTCGTGTTCACCAAGGACTTTCCCACCGAGAGTGGCAAGGCCAAGTTCGTGCCCGCCGACATCATTCCGGCGGACGAACGGCCCGACGGCGAATATCCGATGGTGCTGATTACCGGACGGCAGCTGGAGCACTGGCATACCGGCAGCATGACGCGCCGCTCCGGTGTGCTCGATTCCATCGAGCCGGACCCGGTGGCGTCGTTGCACCCGCTCGACCTGGCTGCGCTTGGCGGCAAGCCCGGCGACCTGATCACGATCGCGTCGCGCCGCGGCAGCATCAGTCTGTACGCGCGGGCTGACGAGAGTTCGCCGCATGGTGCGGTGTTCGTGGCTTTCTGCTACTACGAGGCGGCCATCAACAAGCTCACCAACTCGGCGCTCGATCCGTTCGCGAAGATACCGGAGTTCAAATACTGCGCGGTGCGGGTCACGCTCGGCGGCAAGCGTCCGGTGCAGGCCAGCTATGGTGGCGGACAGATCCTGGAGCCGGCGGGCGTGGAGCCGGCGGGCGTGGAGCCGGCGGGCGTCTGAGTTGAACTCAGGGCCGCCCTTGCGGCTGCAGCAGTGCAAGCTCGTCGGGCGTGTTGGCGTTGAAGAAGGCAGCAGAGTCTTCGAACACCACCTGGACATTGCGATGTTGCCGGCTCCAAAGCCCGGTCTTGCGTTCGCCCGAGTCCAGAAAAGCCGCCAGGCTGTCGCGCAGCGAAGTCTGCATCAGGCAGAACACGGGCTCGGGCCGCGTGACGCCACCATCGGCGGTCGCCGCTACCGCTATCTCCGCATCCTGATGGCTGAGCGCGTCTGCCAGGCGCGCCACCAGGTCGAGTGGAAAGTTGGGCGTATCGCATGGCACCGTGGCAACGAAGGCCGTCTGGCAGTGGGTGAGTCCAGCGAGCATGCCGGCCAGGGGGCCGGAGAAATCCGGCCGCGCGTCCGGCCAGACCGCTACTCCCATGGTCTGGTAGATCGGCAGGTTGCGATTGGCGTTGATTGCCAACGCACCCACCTGGGGCCGGAGTCGCTGCAGCGCATGCAGTGCCAGCGGTACGCCATGATGCAGCTGCAATCCCTTATCCACCCCGCCCATGCGGCTGCCGCGGCCGCCGGCCAGGATCAGCCCAGTGATGTCGGCGCGCAGGATGGTCATGCGATCACGCCTGCCATCGTAGCGCCGCTCGGCGGGAGTCGCCATGCTGACTGACCGGCCGGCCGTGACAGCGCGGGTGCTGGGCCCGATCGCACGGGATCTGGCCGCGGCACCGGGCACGCCACGCGTATCGGCCGCGGTCGCCGAGCTGTTGCGGCCGCTGCCAATACTCGATGAGACCGGACGGCGTCGCGACGGATTCCTAAGCATGGAGCGGGCCCTGACCGTACGCGTGGACGGTCACGAGCTCGTGACTCTGATGACGTTGGGCGCGTGGCCGGAAATGCTCGTACTCGGCTACCTGTTCAACCAGGATCTGATCGCCTCCGCCGGCGCGCTCGAATCGATTACGGTCGATTGGGACTCGGGCATCGCCGAGGTGATCACGCGGCCGGGAGTTGCCGCTATCGGCGCGCGCGTTGCCGGACGCGCGGTGACCAGCGGCTGCGGTCAGGGAAGTGTGCTGTCCGCGCTGGCGATTGCCCCGAATTGGCATGCACGAACATTGAACGACGCCAGCACTCCGCTGCGCCATAGCGCGCTGATCGCATTGCTCGAGACCATGCGCGCACACCAGGGCATGCATCACGCCGCAGGTTCGGTCCACAGCTGCGCGTTGTTTCGAGGCGCCGAGCTGCTGCTGGCGGTCGAGGAGGTCAGCCGCCACAACGGCATCGACACCGTCTGTGGCTGGATGCTCATGCACGCCGTCACGGGCGGAGACAAGACGCTGTTTTCCACCGGCAGGCTCACCGGCGAGATGGTGTTGAAGGCGGCCCACAGCGGCGTGCCGATCATGGTCTCGCGCAACGGCGCCTCCGCCATGGGATATGATGTCGCCATCAGATTTGGCATGACCCTGATCGGACGCGCGGCGAATCGCCGCTTTCTCTGCTACGCCGGCGCCGAACGACTGATATTCGACTGAGCTCTGGGCGCGCGCCTCTCAAACAAAACCTATGCGTGTACGTACATATCGACGCTGCGGGGGGCGGCTGATAGCGTGCGCCTGCGTTTCAACAGGCTTCGCTCGCGAGCCGCGCAAAAAAACCTCCTCAGCAAGGCGAGCTTCCAGTGCCGAATATCTCGAGAATGGTCGCCCTGATTCCGGTGGCGTTGCTGCTTCATCCCGGCCACGCGCGCGCCGACGATGCCAACGAGTCGCCGCCGGGGCAATCGGGTTCGACGCTCGAGCGCGTGGTCATCGTCGGTCAGCGCGAGCCGGAGCAGGACTACCGGGTGCCGGCTGTGGACTCGCTCGGGCCGCTGGGATCGGCGCCGCTGCTCGACACCCCCTACACGATCGGCGTGCTGCCTGAGGATCTGATCGAAAATTCCCAGGCCGTCAATTTCAAGGATGTCTCCAAGTACCTGCCGCTGGTCGCTTACCAGGAGCAGCAGGGCCCGGACGTCCTGCGCCCGCAGACGCGCGGCATGCAGGGTGGCAACTTCCAGAACACGCGCCTCGACGGCATGACCATGTTCGTGACCGTCGCCAATGCGATGGAGCAGTTTCAGCAGATCGAAGTCGTCAACGGGCCGTCCTCGTCGCTGTACGGTCCCGCCAATCCGTCAGGCATGTTCAATTTCGTCTCCAAGCGGCCGACGGATTACGATCTGCGGCGCGTCAGTGTCACATACAACAGTGACGCCATCGGTACCGCCCATGCCGATCTGGGCGGTCCCATCGACAAGGCGGGAGTGTTTGCGTTCCGCTTCAACGGTCTCGTGGGCGGTGGCAACGGCTGGGTCGACGAAAGTCATCAGCGCCGCGCGCTGGGGGATCTCGGACTCGATGTCCACTTTTCGCAGCAGAGCGTGCTCGAGCTCAATTACAGCGACTACGATCTGGTCGACAAGGGATACCCGGGCTGGTTCACCTACGGTGAAAAGGTCATGCTGCCGGCAGCGCCGAGTCCCACCCGCGTCGGCTACGGCCAGAGTTATGCGGGCGTGGATCTCGAGACCCACATAGGGACGGCGCGGCTCAAGCACGATTTCAGCTCCGATTGGCACTTCGTGGTCGGCGGCCTGCGCCAGGACGCCGTCCGCAACATCAATACGCCGGTCAACAACCTCAGAGACAACGCCGGCGACTACACCGCATCACTGGCGAACGGATTCGCGCCGAGGTTTCAGATCACCAGCGATACCGCGTATCTGAACGGCACGTTTGCCAGCGGCTTCCTCAAGCACGATCTGACCATCGGCACAGCCGGCTATCGAGCCGATTCATGGTCGGTGACGACACCCGTCAAGGCTGCCAACGTCCTGCTCGGTTCCGCCAACATCTACGATCCGGAGGTGTTTCCGCTACCCGCCGCGGGCCTGCCGAATGTGCACCCAGCCTATGATTCATCGATCACCTATCAGCAGGGTGTCAATGTCAGCGATACGATCCAGTTCACCGATTCCTGGTCTACCCGCGTAGGGGTGAGTCAGGACTGGTTCCACATCGTCAACAACAGTGCAAAAGGGCTGACGTTGCCCGGGTATTCGGACAACGGCGCAAGCCCCAGCGCCAGTCTCATGTACAAGCCCGCCCAGAACATGACGGCCTATTTTACCTATGTGAGCAGCCTGCAGGTAGGCGACGTGGCACCGGGCACGGCTGCCAACGCCGGCGCAGGCCTCGCTCCCTACCGCAGCAGTGAGTATGAAGTAGGGTTCAAGGCTGCATTGAGTTCGCTCGACCTGACGGCGGCGCTGTTCCGCGTCGAGCGGCCCTTCGCCAACATCGATCCGACCGACAAGATCTTCAAGATCACCGGCGATCAGGTCAGCCGCGGTTTCGAGATGTCCGCGGTAGGCCAGATCGTCACCAATCTGACGGTGTATGCGGGATTCACGCTGCTCGATGACAAGCTGCTGGACACGGCTCTGGCATCGACCGATGACAAGACCTTCGTCGGCGCACCCAAGGTCAAGGGCAATGCCCTGTTCGAATACCAGATCCCGGCCGCACCCGAACTGGTGGCCAGTGTTGACTGGCAGTTCACCGGCACGCGCGCAGGCAACGATACCAACACTTTCGTCGTGGCCGGGTACAACCTGTTCGATCTCGGCGTGCGCTACAGCCAGAAGCTGTTCACCAAGCTGGTCACCTGGCGCTTGGCGGTCGACAACGTGACCGACCGAGACTACTGGTCCACCATTGGACCCAGCAATCTGACCGGCGCCAACACCGGCAACCTGCTGGCGCACTTCGGCGCGCCACGTACTTTCCTGGCATCCGCCAGCATCGACTTCTGACGAGTCTGCCCGTGCAGTCGCGCAGTTTGCGGGCGTGCGCTTGGCTGCTGGCGACGGCGCTGGCGCTGCCGGGGGCCGTTGCGGGGCGCGAGATCGTCGACGCGGCCGGCCGGCACGTCACGTTCGCGGACCATGTCAGGCGCGTGGCGGATGCCTGGCATGCCAATAACGCCACGGTGTTGCTGCTGGGCGGCGCCGACAAGCTGGTCGCCACCACCATGCAGGCGAAGAGCCAGCCCTGGTTGCAGAGGCTCTATCCCCGCATCGAGCGGCTACCCACGGCGTTCAATGCTTCGGGCGACGTCAACCTCGAGACTCTCATCGCCGCTCGACCCGACGTGGTGCTGATGGCCTATGATGGGGGTGCCCTGCCGAAGTGGGTCGATGCAGTCAATGGCTATCACATTCCGGTCGTGCTGATGCCCAACACTTCGCTCGAGGCACTGAAGACCACGGCGCGCATGACCGGGGAGGTGCTCGGACCTTCCGAGGCCGCCGTTGCCGAGCAATACATCCGCTACTTCGACGACAACATCCGGCGTGTCGAGCAGGTGACGGCGCAGCTTCCGGCTTCCGCGCGGCCGAAGGTGTTGCACACCGCCTCGGCCAACGTGCTGACGATCGACGGGCGCCAGACGGTGATCGATGACTGGATCCGGATTGCCGGTGGGGTCAATGCCGCCGATATTGTGGGCCTCGGCCGTCCCGTGAGCATGGAGCAGGTGGCTGCCTGGGACCCGGATGTCATCATCGTCGGCACCGCGCCGAACCAGCGCAACCGCCAGGCAATTCTCGATGATCCACGCTGGCGGGATATCCGCGCCGTCCGGGAAGGCCGAGTCTATGCAAATCCCAGCGGCGCCTACCTGTGGGACCGGCATAGCAGTGAGGCGGCACTGCAGGTGCTGTGGGCCGCCAAGCTGCTGCATCCGGACAAGTTTCCGGATGTCGACCTGCGCGTGGAGACGAAACAGTTCTACTCTCGTTTCTTCCACTACGCGCTGAGCGAATCCGAGCTGGATTCGATTCTCAACGCAACCGTACCTTGAAGCGGCGTCTGAGTACGGCGCTGCTGATCCTGCTGCCGCTGGCACTGCTGTATGTTTCGCTGTTCGTCGGCCGCTTCGCCGTCTCGCCGCGCGACGTGCTGCACATCCTGGCGTCCCGCGTCGTGCCGTTGCCGCATGACTGGAGCGATGCTGCCGACACCATCGTGATACAGATCAGATTGCCGCGCGCGGTGCTGGCAATGGTCGTCGGCGCGGGTCTGGCCCTGAGCGGCGCTGCCTTCCAGGGCATGTTTCGCAATCCGCTCGTCAGCACCGACATACTGGGCGTCACTGCGGCGGCGGGATTCGGCGCTGCGCTGGCGCTGCTCTGGTCGGCCAGTGCGCTGAGCCTGCAGCTGCTCTCCTTTG
Source organism: Steroidobacteraceae bacterium (assembly GCA_049584935.1). Lineage (GTDB taxonomy): Bacteria > Pseudomonadota > Gammaproteobacteria > Steroidobacterales > Steroidobacteraceae > FEN-1191. The sequence goes on along the minus strand of JBAUYT010000277.1, from coordinate 32,940 downwards.
CCTTCGGGCTCGCTGGCGTGGGTCTGGCCTATGCCCTGGCGCGAGTTTACGGCTCCGCACCCATGCTCATGCTGGTGCTGTCGGGGATCGTGGTGGCGGCGTTCTTCAGCGCTCTGTTGAGCGGCATCAAGTATCTTGCGGACCCGGAGTCGCGCCTGCCGGCCATTACCTACTGGCTGCTCGGCAGCCTCAATGGCACCTCGGTCAGGACACTACTCGTGGCGGTTCCCTGCATCGGCGTGGGTTGCGCCGGGCTGTTGTCGCTGAGCTGGCCGCTGAACGTGCTGACCATGGGAGAGGAGGAAGCGCGCTCCCTCGGCGTACGCACCGAGTGGCTGAAGGGAAGCGTCATCGTGTTCGCGACCCTGGTTACCTCCGCGGCGGTGTCCGTTTGCGGCATCGTGGGCTGGGTGGGGCTGGTGATTCCGCACCTTGCCCGGCTGCTGGTCGGGCCCGATCATCGCGCGCTGTTCCCTTGGACGCTGAGCATCGGTGCCGGCTATCTGCTGCTGATGGACGATCTGGCCCGCACCCTCACCGCCGGCGAGATTCCGCTGGGCATCCTGACTGCCCTGGTGGGAGCCCCGGTGTTCGCATTCCTGCTGCGCCGGGCGCGTCAGACGTGGCAGTAGGCGCACCGCTCATCGAAATGCGCGCCGCGGCCTTCCGCTATGGCCAGCACGTGGTGTTCGAGGATTTGAACCTGGATGTGCTGCGCGGCGAGGTGCTCACCGTGCTCGGCCCCAATGGCTGCGGCAAGAGCACGCTGCTGCGCTGTATAGGCGGCGCGCTGCCGCTCTCCCACGGCACAGTCCGATTCGAGGGCATCGAGCTGTCGGCTCTGGGCGTCACCGAACGGGCGCGCAAGATAGGGTTTCTGTTCCAGCGGCACTCACCGTCGTTTCCTTTTGCGGTGCTCGATGTGGTCATGATGGGACGCACGCCCTATCTGGCGGCGCTGGCGCAACCGACGGCGCAGGACCGGGCGATCGCCGAGGACGCGCTCGCTCAGGTGGGCATGCTGCATCTGAGCAGCCGCCCCTATACGGAGCTCAGCGGCGGTGAGTTGCAGCTGGTGCTGCTGGCCCGGGCGCTGGCACAGCGGCCCGCGGTCATCCTGCTCGACGAACCCACCTCGCATCTCGATTTCCGGAACCAGGTACAGTCGCTCAGGGCGATCGGCGCGCTGGCGGATCGCGGCGTGACACTGGTGATGTCAACGCACGATCCCAATCACGCCTGCCTGCTGCGGGGGCGGGCGGCGCTGTTGGGACATACCGGCAAAGTGCTGGTAGGTCCCGCCGCCGAGGTAATCACGGACGAGACCCTGTCCGCCATCTACGGCATTGACATCAGTGTGCGGCCCATGCCGCGGCGCGGCGATGCCGGGGAAATCAGGATCTGCAGCCCGTGGTAGCTGTTTGGGCTACATTGCACGCATGCCCAACACGCCGGGACTGCATCTGCACTACTCCTTCGACGCCGGTGTTCAGCACGGCGCCGCGGTTCGCAATCCGTTATTCGAGCTGCTGACTGCGGTACTCGATAATGGCTCGATCAGGCACGCCGCAGCGTCGCTGGGCTGCTCGTATCGCTACCTGTGGGGATCGTTGCGCAAATGGGAGCTGGCGCTCGGAGAGCCCCTGATCCTGTGGTCCCAGGGGCAGCGGGCGCGCCCGACCCAGTTTGCCGAGCGACTGCTATGGGCGGAGCGCCGCGCGCGCACCCGCATGCAACCGCATATCGAGGCCTTGCGGGCCGACCTCGCGCACGTGCTGGTCGAAGCCCGCGACCAGCGCCATCAGTTGCTGCGCATGCATGCCAGCCATGACATCGCTTTACCGGCTTTGCAGCAGCACGTCCAGCAGACGGCGGATCTTCATCTCGAGATCGGCTTTCAGGGCAGCGTCGATGCGCTGCGGGCGCTCAATGAGAGACGCTGCATGATCGCCGGGTTTCACGTGCCAGAGCTGCGCGGTGCCGCTCCGGTGTTCGCGCGGGCGCTGAAGCCGCTGCTGCGGCCGGGACTGCACAAGCTCATCGGCTGCTCGCGCCGCACGCAGGGCTTCATGGTCAGGCGCGAGCACGCCACCAGTATCCGGATTTTTCCCGATGTGGTCCGGCACGGGCTGCGCTTCGTCAATCGGCAGCCAGGCTCGGGGACGCGCATGCTGATCGATCACTTGCTGCAGGAGCACGGTCTGGATGCCGCCGAGCTGCCCGGTTACGCCGGTCACATCGAGGAGACGCACGTGGCAGTGGCGCTGTGCGTGGCCAGCGGCACTGCCGATGCGGGCGTCGGCATCGAGGCGGCCGCACGGGAGTTCGGTCTGCACTTTGCGCCGCTGGTGGAGGAGAACTACTTCCTCGCCTGTCTGAGCGAAAATCTGCACCAGCCTGCCATCCAGAGACTTCGGAGCGCGTTGGCAGCCGGCGGATGGAGCGACATCCTGGCGCAATTGCCAGGATATCGGCCAGCACTGGATCCTGGCGAGGTCCTGGTTATGACCGAGGCGCTGCCCTGGTGGCGCCGCCGACGCCGCACGGCTCCGCAGCACGCGTCGGACAGAAGGTAGGCCGAAGCTCCCGCTGTCGGATTGTTGCCCGCACTGGGCGCCTGGAGGATATGAGGTTGGGCTGGGCTAACGGGCGAGGCTGCATGGCAACGCGCATAGGCTATGGCAAGATCGATCGGACCCGCGAACGGGACATCATGGCCGACACCGGCAAGAGCAAGGGCCGGTCGAACAATCCCGGCGATTTCGGCAATGGTAACGACGGCAGCCAGGGAGTCGACAATACCGACCGCGCGGCCGAGGAGCGACGCAAGCGGCAGGCGGCGGCGCGCGCGCAGCCTCGGCGCGGCCGTTCGCATCCTTATCCGTCCTGACTGTAAGTTCTAGAGCAACTTGCCGGGGTTGAGGATGCCCTTGGGGTCGAGGGCCTGCTTGATGGCCCGCATCGCCGCGAGTGCCGCCGCCGGAGCGTAGCGCTCCAACTCCTGCCGCTTGAGCCGGCCGATGCCGTGCTCGGCGCTGAAACTGCCGTGGTAGCGGGCCACCAGGTCGTGGATCGCGCGGCGGATGTCGGGTTCACGCGCCATGAACGCGGCGCTGCCGCCATTGCCGACCTGGCTGATGTTGAAATGCAGATTGCCGTCACCGGCATGGCCGTAGCAGACCAGCACACCCTCCGGCACGTGTTGCCGCACCCACGCCGAGGCCTCGTTGATGAATTCGGGTAGCGATGCCACCGGCACCGAGATGTCGTGCTTGAGACTCGAGCCCGCGCGCCGCTGCGCCTCCGGTATGTGCTCGCGCAGAAACCAGAATTCCGCGCGCACGCGCTCACTGCTGGCGAGCGTGGCATCGCGCACCCAGGATCGCTCCATGGCGCTCGCGAGCGTCTGCTGCAGCAATGCTTCAAGATCCTCGGAGCCACTCGCAGTGAGTTCGCAGAGCAGATACCACGGGTAAGAGGCATCGAATGGGTCGCGTACGCCCTCGACGTAGCGGGCCGCCAGCTCGATGGCAATGCGCGGCATGAGCTCGAACGAACTCAGGAACTCGCTGGCGGCGGTGCGCAACGCGCCGAGCAGCGCTAGCGCATCGGCCGGTGATTCGATGCCGAGCAGTGCGGTAGCGCTGTTGCGCATGCGCGGCCAGAGCTTGAGGGTGGCCGCAGTGATGACGCCGAGCGTGCCTTCTGCTCCGATCAACAGCGCCCTGAGGTCATAGCCGGTGTTGTCCTTGCGCAGCGACTTGAGCCCTGACAGGACGCCGCCGTCCGCAAGCACGGCCTCGATGCCGAGCACCAGATCACGCGTCATGCCGTAGCGCACCACGTTGAGACCGCCGGCATTGGTCGAGAGGTTGCCGCCGATCTGGCAACTGCCCTCCGAGCCCAGACTAAGCGGAAAGAAGCGATCAGCGGACTCGGCCGCCTGCTGAATCTGCGCCAGCACACAGCCGGCCTCCACGGTCATCGAATAATTCTCGGCGTCCAGCTCGCGGATGCGGTTGAGACGGCGCAGCGACAGCACCAGCTGGTGGCCCGATTCGTCGGGCGTGGCGCCGCCGCAGTAACCGGTATTGCCGCCCTGGGGCACAAGCCCGATGCGGTGTTCGTTGCACCAGCGCACCACCGCCGAGACCTGCTCGACCGTGCCCGGCTGCACCACTGCGAGCGCGCGGCCGCGATAGAGCTTGCGGTGATCGATCTCGAACGCTGCGGTATCCGCGGCTGCAGTGAGTACCGCGTCCGCGCCGAGCAGAGCGCGCAGCTGGTCGTGCAGGGTGTTGGTCAAGCGCTCAGTATAACGCCGGCGCCGGGGCGCGCCGGCAGCGCGGCTTGGTCAGCAGCATCTGCACGTCGCCGAGCTGGCGTTCGGCAAAACCGCCCTCGCAGTAGCACAGATAGAACTCCCACAGCCGCACGAAGCTTTCGGAGTAGCCGAGCGCGCGCACCCGGGGCAGGTGCCCGAAGAAACTGCGCCGCCATTCGGCCAGTGTGCGCGCGTAGTGCGGCCCGATATCCTCGAGATGAAATATCTTCAAGTCGCTCGAGCGCCGCAGCGACTCCGCCAGTGCCGTCACCGAGGGGATGAAACTGCCCGGAAAGATGTATCGCTGGATGAAATCCACCGAGCGCAGCGCCTGTCGGTACAACTGATCCTGGATCGTTATTGCCTGCAGCAGCATGGCACCGTCATCGGTCAGCAACACAGCGCATCGGTGGAAGTAATCGTCGAGGTAACGCGCACCCACCGCTTCGACCATTTCGATCGAGACCAGCTTGTCGTATCGCCCCGTAAGATTGCGGTAGTCCTCGAGCAACAGCGTCACGCGGCCGGCGAGGCCCGCCGCGGCGATGCGCTCGCGCGCAAGTTCGTGCTGCGCGCGCGAGATGGTCGTGGTAGTCACGTGACAACCGTATTCGCGCGCGGCATGAATCGCGAGCCCTCCCCAACCGGTGCCGATCTCCAGCAGATGGTCGGATGGCTGCAGTGCCAGCTTGCGGCATGCCGCATCGAATTTGGCGCGTGAGGCCTGTGCCAGGGTGCTGTCCGGCCGCTCGAAGATGCCGCAGGAATAGGCCATGGTGTCATCGAGCATCAGGCGGTAGAGATCGTTGCCGATGTCGTAGTGCGCGGCAATGTTGCGGGCGCTGCCCCGCTGGCTGTTGCGATGCAGCTGATGAAACAGTTTGAACAGCGGCCGTCGCAGACTCGCCAGACCCCTCTCTAGACCATTCAGCACTGCGCGATTGCGCACCAGGATGCGCACCAGCGCAGTCAGGTCGTCGCAGCTCCAGCTGCCCCGGACATAGGATTCACCCGCACCGACGCTGCCACCGAATGCGACGTCGGCATAGAAGTGCGCGTCGTTGACGCGAACGGTTGCCGCCAGACAGTCGGCGCTGCTGCTGCCGAAGCGGTAGTCGCCCTGCGCATCGATCAGCCTTAATTCGCCGTGCGCCAGCCGCCCCAACGACGCGTGCAGTGCTGCGCGCGCCAGTCGCAGCCATGCCGACGACGGCTGTTCGCGCAGAGCTGCCGGCTCGAGTGCCGGGACGATGCTGGATTTGGTACTCACCGCAGTCGGCGGAACGGATTGTCGCGCACTGGCGTCGGCACCATTTTCAGGTCCCAGATGAGACCGAGCCACGACAGCAGTTTGAGGAGATAGAACGTGAGATCGTACTCCCACCAGAAGAAGCCCTGGCGCGCGGCGCCGGGATAATAGTGATGATTGTTGTGCCATCCCTCGCCGAGCGTCAGGATGGCAAGCAGCCAGTTGTTGCGACTGTCATCGCCGGTGCGGTATCGCTGCCTGCCGAACAGGTGCGACAGCGAATTGATCGTATAGGTGGCGTGCCAGCACAGCACCGTGGAGACGAAGAATCCCCATAGCAGCATCTGGCCGCTGCCCGTGTGTAGGTGTGGCGCAACGCGAGCCAGCACGCCGCCCAGCACGAACATGGCGGCCGCCAGCAACAGCGGGATCAGCACGTCGAAGCGATCGAGCCAGCGAAGTTCCGGAAAGCGCAACCAGTCCCGCGCCAGGCGCAGATCCGGTTCGAAGCCGCGCACCGTCAGGAACCAGCCCATGTGCGCACGCAGGAAGCCGTGCTGCGAGGGCGAATGCAGGTCCGCGTCCAGATCGGAGTTGGCGTGATGGTGGCGATGGTGTGCCGCCCACCACACCGGCCCGCGCTGAACCGCTGACGCCCCCAGCAGGCCGAAGATGAACTGTCCCGTGCGCGAGGTCTTGAAGGAGCGATGCGAGAAGTAGCGGTGATAGAAGCCCGTGATGGCGAACATGCGGATCAGGTACGTCGCCAGCGCGACCAGCAGCGCCAGCGGGCTGACGCCAACCCAGAACACGCCCAGGCAGGCAGCGTGCATGAGCACGAATGGCACTATCCTCGCCCAGTCGATGCGATCCGGCAGGCTATCCCGGGCCGCCGCCAGGTAGCCGCGGCTGCTGTCGAACCAGCGCACCACGGCGGCAAGCAGTGAAAAGCGCGCGACAGGCAGCACCACCTGCGGACCGCCAACCGGGTAGAGCGGAGTTGTCATCGATTTCCTATCGTCTGATCGGCACGATCGGATGCGCGCGTGGGCGCGTCAGTTCAGGCGCTGGCATCCCAGCCGTGGGAGTGCGCGTGCGGCGGCCCGGTCCGAATCTCCTTACAATTCAATGGTCAGCAGCCGCTACCGCTACCATGGCCGCTATCGCCGGGATGCTTCTCGGCCGCGGCCGCGGCCGCGCGCCACGCAGTCCGACTAGCCGTCAGTAGCTCTCGTTTTCTTCTTCGTCCTCGTCCCAGTCGTCATCGTCGTCGTCTTCATCGTCATCGTCGTCCCAGTCGTCCTCGTCCTCCTCCTCTTCTTCCTCGTCCTTGTCTTCATCCTCGTCGTCATCGTCACCCGACCAGCCTTCCGGCTGGTCGATCTTGTCCAGATCGAGCTCCTGCCAGGTGTCGAGATCGATCTCCTCGATATCGCCGTCCAGGTATTCGATCTCGATCAGTTCCGAATCTTCATCGACCGAGAGCACACGGAAGCTTTCGTTTTCGTCGATGTTCTCGTACCACTGTCCCGCGACGGGCTCATATTCTCTGGCCACCGGATGCCATCCTCAAAGCTGTTGGAGTGACGCGAAAGCGCGTCGAGCGGATATTAGGGCGGGAGCGGCCAGTCTACAATGGCGTCGCTGTATATGAGCGCGCGCAAGATGACATCGCAATCCACACCGCTGACCGACGCGCGCCGGGTCGTGGTCAAGGTCGGCTCCGCGCTGCTGGTCGATGGTCGCAGCGGGCGCCTGAACCGCGCCTGGCTGCAGACGCTGGTCGACGACCTGCTCCGAATGCACCGGCGCGGCCAACAGGTCATCCTGGTGTCATCTGGTGCCATTGCGCTGGGGCGACGCCATCTGCAGCTGCCCGCGGGACCCCTGCAGTTACAGCAAAGCCAGGCTGCCGCTGCGGTCGGCCAGATTCGGTTGGCCCACGCTTACAAGGAATTGCTCGAGGAAGGTGGTGTCACCGTGGCCCAGGTGTTGTTGACGCTGGAAGACAGCGAGCAGCGCACGCGCTACCTGAACGCACGCGCAACACTCGAGGCGCTGCTGGTAATGAAGGCGATCCCCGTCATCAACGAGAACGACACGGTAGCCACGGCCGAGATCCGCTACGGCGACAATGACCGGCTGGCGGCGCGCGTGGCGCAGATGGCGAGTGCGGATTGCCTGGTGCTGCTGTCGGATGTCGACGGCCTCTACAGCGCCGATCCCAACCGTGACCCGAATGCACGCTTCATCGAACGCATAGTGCGCATTACGCCCGAGATCGAGGCGATGGCGGGGCGCGCGCTGTCGCACGTTGGCTCGGGCGGAATGGCCACCAAGATCATGGCGGCGCGCATCGCTACCAACGCCGGCTGTCATATGTGCATTGCCGCCGGCGGCCCGCTGCATCCCATCCGCCAGATCGAGCACGGTGCCCGTTGCAGCTGGTTCGTTCCGGCGTCGACGCCACTGGCTTCGCGCAAGCAATGGATCGCCGGCACGCTGCGTCCAGCCGGGGCGATCCGCATCGACGCGGGGGCGCTGCGTGCACTGCGCGGCGGCAAGAGTCTGTTGCCCGCGGGAGTCATCGGCACCGTCGGCCGCTTCGACTCGGGCGATACCGTCAGTGTGCTGTCTCCCGACGGGGTCGAGATCGCCCGCGGCATCGCCGCGTATTCGGACGGCGACTCGGCACGCATCATGGGTCGCAAGAGTGCCGAGATCGAGACGCAACTGGGCTTCCGCGGGCCCGAGGAACTGATCCACCGTGACGATCTGGTCATTTTGCAGCATGATTATGCGCCGGACGCGGCCAGTGCCGCCGCGCCGCTGATCGAGGACAAGCCATGAGCAGCGCCGTCACACCCATCGCCCCACGTCCCACCGACGGTGGCGTGCGCGAACTCATGCAGGCTATTGGCGCTGCGGCCGCCGATGCCGCCGATCGCCTGGCGCTGGCCACCACTGCCGAGAAGAATGCGGCCCTGCGTGCCGCTGCCACCGCAGTGCGCGCCGAATGGGCGGCGATCCTGGCGGCCAACGCCGATGACCTTCGCGACGCCCAGAGTGCCGGTCTCGGGGTCGCCATGATCGACCGCCTCAGGCTGGACGAGGGCCGCGTCGAAGCGATGGCGCGTGGTCTCGAGGAGATAGTGGCGCTCAGCGATCCGGTCGGCAGTGTCATTGCGGTCTGGACCCGGCCCAACGGTCTGAAGATCTCACGCGTGCGGGTACCGCTCGGCGTCATCGGCATCATTTACGAAAGCCGCCCCAACGTCACCGCGGATGCTGGTGCGCTCTGCCTCAAGTCGGGCAATGCCGCCATTCTGCGTGGCGGCTCCGAGAGCCGGCGCTCGAGCGCCGCCATCCATGCGTGCCTGGTGCGCGGCCTGACCGCCGCGGGCCTGCCCGCGGCCGCCATTCAACTGGTGCCGACCACCGATCGAGCCGCAGTGGGCGAGATGCTCGGCGGCATGCGCGACTATATCGACGTGCTGGTACCGCGCGGCGGCAAGAGCCTGGTCGCGCGCGTCCAGGCCGAGGCACGCGTGCCGGTGATCGGCCACCTCGAGGGCAACTGCCACGTCTACGTCGACCGGGACGCGGATCTGGATATGGCGCGCAAGATCACCCTCAATGCCAAGATGCGCCGCACCGGTATCTGCGGCGCGGCCGAGACGCTGCTGGTCGACCGCGCCTGCGCCGCGACCCACCTGGCGCCGCTGGTTGCGGACCTGCTCGCCGCGGGCTGCGAAGTCCGCGGAGACGAGCGTGTGCAATCGGTCGACGCACGCGTCAAGGCAGCTTCGGACGCCGACTGGTCGACCGAGTATCTCGACGCCATCATCGCGGCGCGCGTGGTCGATGGCGTCGACGAGGCGGTTGCGCACATTGCGCGCCACGGCTCCTCGCACACCGATGCCATCGTCACCGCCAACGCCGCTACTGCCGAGCGGTTCCTGACGCGCGTGGACAGCGCCATCGTGCTGCACAACGCGTCAACGCAATTCGCCGATGGCGGGGAATTCGGCATGGGTGCCGAAATCGGCATCTCCACCGACCGCTTTCATGCTCGCGGTCCGGTGGGAGTCGAGCAGCTGACGAGCTACAAATATCGGGTCGAGGGCAGCGGCCAGATCAGACCCTGAGCCGCTTCAGTCGTGCTGATGCGCGTGCAAGGGCATCGCGGCCGCATGCTCGGCCGGCGCAGCAGCGCAGTTCTCGCAATTGACCCAGCCTGAATCGCCGTCCTCGTAATATTCCTTTTTCCAGATCGGCACGCTGTGCTTGATGTGATCGATGATGTAGCGGCAGGCCTCGAAAGCCTCACCGCGATGCGGCGCACCGACACCCACCCAAACGGCAATGTCGCCGATTCCGAGCGCGCCGACCCGGTGCGCGCAGCCGGCCTGCTGCAGTTCGAAGCGCTTGCAGGCTGCGGCGATGATGCGCTCGCCCTCGCGCAGCGCGAGCGGCGCAAAGGCCTCGTACTCGAGCCTCAGCACGCGGCGACCCTCGTTGTGATTTCGCACCGCGCCTTCGAAACTCACGTAGCCGCCGCAGTCCGGTCGACGCAATGACTCGAGCAGTCGCCGTGGATCCAGCGCCGTGTCCTGCAGGCTGAAGCGCATCAGCCGCCCGCCACCGGCGGCAGAAATGCCACCGAGTCACCGTCGTGCAGGGGTTGCTGCCACTCGCCGAACTCGTCGTTGATCGCCACCCGCAGGAATTCGGGGGCCAACTTGAGCCCGCGCTCGCGTTGCAGCTGCGCGTACAGCTCCTGCGGCGTGCGCGCGCCGGTCTGCAGTGCCTCGCTGCTGCGCCCGGCCTGCTCACGCAGCAGCGCAAAGTACCGCACCTGCAGCCGGCGCGACGCCGAGCGAGGGCCGCTGGCGTCAATGATGTCCGCTGCCGGAAAATTGGCGACCGCGTCGGCGTATTCGGCCGTGGTGTTGACGTTGTCGAGTGCGCGCGGCTCGGGCAGATCGAGCAAGACGACGTCGCTGCGCAACAGCCATTTGCGCGGACAGGTCTGCCCCTGGCTTATCCAGGCGTCGATTGCTTCCCGGCTGGCCGGCTCGTAAATCGCGCACAGCGGCTCCGGTTTGTCATTGAAATTACTGCGGTACGCAGTGGCCAGGCGCGAGGCGTCGCGGTGTTCGACCAGGTTGCGCAGGGTCTGCGCGCCCAGAAACGGCAGATCGCAGGCCAGCACCAGCCAGGCGCTGTGCGGATGCGCATGCAGGGCAGCCTGTATGCCGCCCACTGGCCCGAGACCGGGGGTCAGATCGGCGATCGTATCGAAGGCGGCACGCTGTGGATCGCTGCGCTGATCCGGCCGGATCGAAACGAAAGCGTGCTCGACCCACGGTACGAGCAGACTCATGGCACGCTGCAGCTGCGACTCGCCCGCATACTCGAGCGTCGCCTTGTCACGTTGCATGCGCGTGCTGTGACCCCCGGCGAGCACCAGCCCGTAGAGCGGCGCCGCATTCATCGGGTACTCCAGGAGCGCCGGCCCCCGCTCTTCGACAGCAGGCGCACATCTTCGATGCGGATATCGTGCGACAGCGCCTTGCACATGTCGTAGATGGTCAACGCGGCGACGGTAACGCCCGTCAACGCTTCCATTTCCACGCCGGTTTTGTGATGAAGCTCGACCCGGCAACGCACGATCGCCACGCCGCTGCGTCCGCGCCCGGGCTTGAAGTCGATCTCGACGCTGCAGCGTTCGAGCGCCAGCGGGTGGCAGAAGGGAATCAGATCCGCGGTCTTCTTTGCGGCCATGGTGCCGGCGATGATGGCGGTGTCGAACACCGGGCCCTTCTTGGTGCGATGGCCGCTGGCGCGCAGGGCTTCAGCGACCACGGCGGGCAGCGAGACGCGTGCCTCCGCTTCGGCAATACGGTGCGTGACCGGTTTGGCGCCCACATCGACCATGATGGGCTGCGCACGTGCATCGAGATGCGTCAAGCGACCGGTGCGGCTGGGGCTGCTGCGGGACATCCGTTTCAGCCCCCGACGTGATTCATCTCGACGTGCTGCACCTTGCGTGCGCGCAGCTCATCCCGAATTTCGCTGTAGCGATCGGCACGACGCTCCCACACCGCCCGGATGATCTCCGTCAACTGCTCGTCGGATGCGCCCGCGCGCAGCGGCTCACGCAGATCCACGCCCTCGGCCGCGAACAGGCAGGTATACAGCTTGCCGTCCGAGGACAGGCGGGCCCGGGTGCAGTCGCCGCAGAATGGTTGCGTTACCGACGACACGAAGCCGATCTCGCCGCTGCCGTCGTCAAACACGTAGCGTCGGGCCACTTCGCCGCGGTAGGCGGGATCGACCGGGTGCAAGTCCCAGCGTTCCGCGATACGAGCGAGCAGTTCCTGGGAGGGCACCACACGGGTGAGCTGCCAATCGTTACGGTTGCCCACGTCCATGTATTCGATGAAGCGAACGATGATGCCACTGCCGCGAAAATGCTCGACCAGATCGAGGATGGTGTGGTCGTTCAGACCACGCTCCACCACGGCATTGATCTTGATTGGGGACAGGCCGTGCCGCTGCGCCGCATGGATGCCCTGCAGGACGTCATCCACGCTGCCGAAGCCGCCGGACATGGCGCTGAACACGGCGGGATCGAGACTGTCGAGGCTGACGGTGACGCGCTGCAACCCGGCCGCACTCAGGCCAGCGGCATGCTGGGCCAGCAAGACGCCATTGGTTGTCAGGGCGACGTCCTCGACGCCGGCAAGCGAGCTGAGATCACCCACCAGATCGGCAAGTCCCGGCCGCAGCAGCGGTTCGCCGCCCGTGACACGCAGCTTGACCACGCCGAGATTAAGGAACAGGCGTGTGAGCCTCAGAATCTCATCGAAACTGAGTCGCTCTGCCGACTTCAGGAAGCGGTACTGCTCATGAAAACGCTCCCGCGGCATGCAATAGGGGCAGCGGAAGTTGCACCGATCGGTGACGGAGATGCGCAGATCGCGCAGCGGCCGATCGAACTGGTCTCGCACGCGGCGTGTCCGCGGCAGGAGCGGGTGGACCGTGGCCGTGTTCACACCCCAAGGCTAACAGATTGGACCGATTCCAGCCCTATGCAGCAAATCACCTATTCGGGTGGTTACCAGCGATATAGCCGGCAGACAAAACCCTTGTTGAAATCGGCGGGTCCGGGCGGAACTTCGACGAAACCGTGTGTTCCCGCCAAGGTGGCAAAATCGCCTGAGCCATTGGTGGGGCAGGGGGTCGCCCAGGGTCTTCCCCAGTCATCGTAGGTCAGACGCACCGGGATGAAGCCCGTCATCTTCTTTGGCCACGGAATGGGCGCCGCGAGCGCCACACGCTCGACCGGCAGCGAGGGCATTCCCATGGCCTGGTAAAGCGCCGGCATGACGTAGCGGGACAGGCACACCAGCGTCGAAACGGGGTTGCCTGGCAGTGCGAATACCGCGCGGCCAGCGCCAGAGACTCCGAACCACATGGGGCGCCCTGGACGCTGCGCGACGCCCTTGACGACACAGCGCACACCGATTGCTTCCAGCGAGCTTGGTACCAGGTCGAATTTGCCCATCGAGATGCCGCCGGAGAGGATCATGACCTCGTGCGTTTCCAGGTGGCGCTTGAGCCGTTGGCGCAGCTCGGTGGCGTCGTCGACGATATGGTCGTCCGCAACCCGTTGGAATCCTCGTTCGCGCAGGGCCGCACTGACTGCGTATGAGTTGGAACGCCGTATCTGGTGCGGCGCTATCGGATCTCCAGGCTCGACCAGCTCGTTGCCGGTCGATATCACGACGATGGCCGGCTGACTGCTGACTCGCACCCGGGCCATGCCCGCGGATGCGGCCACCGATATCTCCGGGGCATGCAGGACGTTGCCGACCTCGAGCAGCAACGCGCCCTGGGGCTGGTCGCTGGCGCGCCGATGGACGTTGTCCCATGGCGCTGGATTCACGCCCGCGGCCAGCTCGACATAGCCGTCCTCACGCCGCAGTTGTTCCACCGGCACGATCGTGTCTGAGCCCGGTGGCAGCACGGCCCCGGTCATGATCTCGACGCAATGGTCTTCCGCGGCCAGCGCCGTCGGCGCCTCGCCGGCCGCCTGAATCGCCTGGACCTTGAAGCGACGGCGTCCCGCGCTCACCGCCCTCGAGGCCAGTGCCACACCGTCCATGGCGACGCGGTCGAAGGGTGGCTGGTCGCGTTCGGCATAGATGTTCTCGCGCAGCACCGCACCGGCACATTGCCCCACCGGCAACGATTCGATGGGCAGGTGAGTCAGGTTGGCACCGATCAGCTGTTCGGCGGCATGCGGATCCATGGTGCAGCCATGTTACCGCGCGTGTGGTGACGGTGGGCCGATCATGCCACCATGCCCGACCTGCCAGAGCGCCCGTAGCTCAGTTGGATAGAGCATCAGGCTTCGAACCTGAGGGTCGGGAGTTCGAATCTCTCCGGGCGCGCAAATTCGATGAGTGGCAAGAGGGACCACCGCGGGGGTCCTAGTGAATCGTCCGCGGCTAGAATTCGCGCGCAGCCATCGCTTCAGGCCGATTTTCGGCAATGCCCGTGCCACAGTACATTTCGGCTCTGGACCGAGCTCGCGCGTCATGCTGCGGCGCAAGGTAATCACCCTGCGTTACCTATAAGAATCAGAAGGTTGTGCGAGCATGTAGGACAAGCACTGACTGAAAATTTTTCAAATTCCCACGAATGCTTCGGTCGGGACCGCTGCTGTTCCGCTGTGGCGGTTGTTACAAAGGGTGCGAAGGTTTTGCCATCCCCACCCACCTCGGAGACAGGAATGACCGATATCTCCCAAGTCATGGTCGGCCGCTCAAGTGCGATTCAGGCGGTTCGTGAGCTGGTGGAGAAGGTGGCTCCGACCGACGCCACGGTGCTGATCTCGGGCGAGAGCGGCTCCGGCAAGGAACTGGTTGCGCAAGCCATTCATGCACGCAGTCCACGGGGAAGCGGCCCGTTTCTTGGAATCAACTGCGGCGCATTGCCGCCCACCCTGATCGAATCGGAACTGTTCGGCTTCGAACGCGGCAGTTTTACCGGCGCATCGCGCAGCCATGCCGGAATGGTCGAGCGCGCTTCCGGCGGAACGTTGTTCCTCGACGAGGTCACCGAGATGAGCGCGGACATGCAGACGCGGCTGCTGCGCTTCCTCGAAACGCAGCGCTTCTTTCGCGTCGGCGGCTCGCACGAGCTGCATACCGATGTGCGCGTGGTGGCAGCGACCAACCGGTCGCCGGTCCAAGCCGTGCGCGAGGGCGCCATGCGCGAGGATCTGCTGTATCGGCTGGCGGTGTTCCCGATTTCGCTGGCCCCGCTACGCGAGCGGGGCGAGGATGTGGTGCTGCTCGCCAACCATTTTCTCGACGAACTCAACGGCCGCCACGGCAGCGCCAAAAGCTTCAGCGCGGCCGCGCGCCGTACGCTGCACGAGTACACCTGGCCCGGCAACGTGCGGGAACTCAAGAACGCCATCGAACGCGCCTTCATCATATGCGAGCAGGAACTCGAGCTGCAGCCGATGAACATTCATGCTCCCGGCAACGCGCGCACGGCCAGGAGCGACAACGACGGCGGCATTCAGGTGCCGATCGGATCATCGCTGGCGCAGGCCGAGCGCTGGCTGATCGAGGCCACATTGGCGCACTGGGCGGGTAACAAGAATCGCGCTGCCCGCACGCTGGGCTGCAGTCTGAAAACGCTGTATAACAAGCTGGCCGCTTACGAGCGACAGGGCGTCGGAGCGCAGGCGTGACATCCCCAGCGTTATCTTCAAATTTGCATCTCAACGCTGTGACGACAGAACGGGGAGAACGGACATCATGTCAAAGATATTGATTGCAGACGACCACGCGATGGTGCGGGCCGGATTGAGGCAATTCCTCACCGAGGATCGCAGCATCACCGAAATTGGCGAGGCCGCTTCCGGCAACGAAACGCTCGACCAGCTTCGTTCCGGCAACTGGGATCTCGTCATTCTCGACATCAACATGCCCGACCGCAGCGGCCTGGACATACTGCGCTACGTTCGCGCCAGCTATCCCGACACCAAGGTGCTGGTGCTGAGCGGCTTCCCGGAGCGGCAGTACGCAATCAATGTCCTGAAAGCGGGCGCTGGCGGTTATCTGCCCAAGGAGTGCGCCCCCGAAGAACTGCTCAAGGCAACCCGCGCAGTCATGCAGGGGCGTCGCTACGTCAGTGCCAACCTGGCTGAACTGCTGCTGTCGGATCTCAACGGCGACAATGATCAGCCGCTGCATCGCCGTCTGTCGGAGCGGGAATTCCAGATCTTCTGCAAGCTCGCCGCCGGCCGCGCCGTCTCCTCGATTGCCGACGAGTTGTGCCTCTCGGTCAAGACCGTGAGCACCTACAGAACCCGCATCCTCGAAAAGATGAACCTGGCTACGAACGCGGACATAACGACCTACGCGCTCAGGAACGGCATCATCCAATGACAGAGTGTGACCTGCGTCTGTAGGCAATATCCGATCTTGCACCGCGCGCCACGACGGCTTTACATCGCTACTCCGGTGACCGACTCTTCACATCATGAATGCCCTCGGCTTACACAATCCGCGAGAACCAATGAGTTCGCGTAACCTCTCGGTGCTGCTGGTGGAAGATTCGCGGGTGCTGGCCGAGCGCCTGCGGGAAACCCTGCTGAGCGTGCCGGGTGTTCAGCTGGCCGGTACCGTCGACAGCGAGGCCGATGCAGTGGCGGTGCTGCAGAAGCAGCCGGTGGACGTGGTGCTGCTGGATCTGCACCTGCGGCAGGGCACTGGATTCGGTGTGCTGCGCGCCATACCCACCGACCAAGTCCGCAAGACCGTCGTCATCGTGCTTACCAACTACGATCTAGCCGAATATCGGCGCGCCGCGGCGGCGCTCGGTGCGCGCCACTTTCTCGACAAGCTGCGGGACTTCGACCGGCTGCCCACCCTGCTGCAGCAGATCGGGGACGATTTGCCGCCGCCGGATACCGACAAGCTCAACTGAGTCCGGCTGCCCGACGGCCATGGGGCGCGCGGCAGTGCGGCAGCCCCGCATTCAACCATCCGCTTTACGCTACACCGCGATCCGTGGCTTCGAGCAACGGTGTTGGCGGCGCTACACCCGCCGTGGACGGCACCGGCGCCTGCAGCGCAGCGGGCTGTTGCGGCCGCAATATCAGCGCCAGCGGCAGGCGCGAGCGCAGGCGGGTACCGCTGGGCACCATCGTTTCGATCTCAAGGTTGCCGCCGAAGCTCCTGACCCGGTGACGCATGGTGGCGAGGCCGTGCGAGCCGATCGCGTCGCGCCGATCGCTGGCGATGCCGACGCCGTTATCCGCGACGACCACGGTGAGCTCCGTATCCGACACGGCGATCTGTACCGTTACCTCGCTGGCACGGGCGTGTTTGACGATGTTGGTGAGCGCCTCCTGCACCAGCCGAAACACCATGATGGCGGCGTCATCCGCCAGCAGCGGCTCCATTTCGGGATAGGCTTCGGTGCAGTGCAGTCCGGCGCGCGTGCAGGTCTCCTCGGTGATCCAGCGCACCGCTGGCAGCAGACCCATGTTGTCGAGCAGGGTGGGTCGCAGGCGCTCGACGATTCGGCGCTTGAAGTCGACGCCCTCGTCCAGCACCTTCAGCACGCGTACCCAGCGGTTCTGGATGTCGGGATCGCCGGCGGTAGACGAGCGCTTCTGCAGCCAGGACACGTCCATCTTGGCCGCGATCAGCAGGCCGCCGAGTTCGTCGTGCAGCTCGCGCGCGAGTGACGCCTTTTCCTTCTCCGACAACTGCTGCAGGTGGCTCGACAATGCCGACAGCTCGGAAGTGCGCCGCCGCACACGCCGCTCGAGTTCCTCGTTTTCGGTCGCCAGCTGCTCGGTCAGTTCGGCCCGCCGCCGTGCCTGGCGCGCCAGCAGCGCCGCCGACACGATCAAGAGGATTATGTTGAGCAGCACCACGATGCTCATGAGCACGCGCCACACCCAGCGCAAGCGCTCGGCGCGGCCGATCTCCTGGTTGACTTCGTTGCGCTCGGCATTGCGCAATGCGGCAGCGGAGGCACGGATTTCGGTCATGGTACCGCTGCTGAGCTCGGTGCGTACCAGGTCGATAGCCTGTTCGGCGCCTCGGGTCCGGTACAGTTCCAGCGACGCCGAGAGTTCGGCCAGCTTGGCGCCGATCAGCACCCGCATGTGCCGCAGCGTGTTGCGCTGCTCCGTCGAGCCGAGCGGGCGGTCATCCTCATCCCGAAACAAGTTGCCGAACTGATCCAGCGTCGGTTCGACACGATCCCGCGCGCTCTGGTAGGGCTGCAGATATTTGTGATCACCGGTGAGCAGGTAGCCGCGCTGAGCCGCTTCCGCCTGCGACAGTTGCTCGAGCAGCTCGGACAGCAGCACCTGACGCTTCTGCGACATGCCGATGCGGCCGTCGATCTCCTTCTGCCCGCTCTGCCCGATTTCAGCGACGATCACCAGCGCTGCCAGCAGTACGAACGCCAGCGACAACGCGATGGCGCGCGAAAATCGTCGCGAGATATGCATGATTTTGCTGCTGTGAGCCTGATCCTACAGCGCTTGCGGCGCCGCTCGGACAATATAGCTCAGTCCGCAGTGGCATGCTCGGCGCAGACAAAGTGGCAACGGAACTGCCAGGGGAAAAGCAGTACTCTCCCCAGCCCGTCCATCGACTCTGTTGTGTCAACCAAATTCTGAACACACCCGGAGACTCGCAAACATGAGCGCGAACGCGAACGATACCGTCGACAGCATCCATCGTGCCGGCAAGGAAGCGGCCGGCGACCTACGCCGCCGCGCCGGCAACGTGCGTGATTACGCCAGCGACGAGCTGCGCGCCTTCCTGGCCGACGTCGAGGACCTGGTGAAGCGCGTAGGCAACGTCTCGGACGCCGATGTGGCGCGAGCGCGGGCCAAGGTCGTCGGCGCACTGAGCGACGTGCGGCGCCTGGCAAGCGACGGCGCGGACACTCTGCGCGATCGTGCACGTGCAGCGGCCGAGCAAGCCGACGAGTACGTCCGCGATCGTCCGTGGCAGTCGATCGGCCTGGCAGCAGCCCTCGGGCTCATCGTCGGCGTCGGCGTCACCGCCATTTCATCGCGCCGCTAGATCGGCCGATGCGTCACCGTACGTGATCGAAGCGCTGCTCCGGCTGTTCCCGGCACTTCTGCGGCACTTTGTCGCCTACGGTGATCTGTTCGCAGACGAGGCGGCTGCAAGCGTCCGCGTGCTGCGCCGGCAATTGCTGGGCGCAGCGGTGGTGCTTACGGCGGGTGGCGTCGCCGCGCTGATGGCGTGCGTCTGGGTGATCGCAGCTACCTGGGAGGGCCCCCATCGGCTCCAGGCCATCGGTGCACTCTGCATCGGTTTTGCGCTGGTGGCGCTGGGCGGCGTGTGGTTCGCCAACAGCGGCGTTCTGCCGGGGCAATCGCGGCCGTTCGAGCGACTGCGTGCCGAATGGCGCCAGGATCTGACGCAGCTGGCGGCGCTGTACCCCTCGCTTGGAGGCATTGACCCGCCGGGCGCTGCCGAAGCGGCGCCGGAGCATCTCTATGTCGACTGAAGCGCCGATGACGGCAGCCGATCGCGAAAGATCGATCGAGGGCAGTCGCGACCGCCTGCGTCAGAGCCGCGCCGATATCGTCGCTTCGCTGCAGAGCTTGCAACTGCGCCGGCTGCATCATCGGCCCGAGGATCCCTTTCCACGCAGCGGCATCGTGCGCGCAGCCCTCGGTCATAACGGCCGCTTGATTTTGGGGGGTGCGGCGCTGACGCTCGCGCTGTTGCGACCCGGGCTGATCCCGGTCGCCGCGCGTTTCGCTCGCTTCGCACCGCTGCTGCCGCTGGCGCGCAACCTCTTAAATCGTTACGTGGTACGCAGAAATCCGCTGCCCGAATAGGTGATAGTTGGTGGGATAAGTCGCGGAATCGGGGAGGGCCGTCGTGTCCACCAATCACTCCAGTGCTGAATTGGACGGCTTGTATCCGTTCTTAAGTGAAGTGGCCGAGATGCGGCGCCGGGCGCGGCAGCACATCCAGGCCGCCAGTGTTGGCGCGATGGCGCCCGATCCTGCCGCCGTCCTGCAGCTCCTCAACGAAGCTCTGGCCACCGAACTGGTGTGCGTCAGTCGCTACCGCAAGCATTCGACCCTGGCTGGAGGGCCGTGGGCGGAAGCGCTACGCACAGAGTTCCTCAAATATGCGCGGGAGGAGCAGGGCCACGCCGATCAACTGGCCAAGCGCATCTCGCAACTCGGCGGCACCCCCCAGCTGCCATCGGCGCCCTCGGACAGCATGTCCCCCGCCGGCGCGGAGCAGGAGCTGGAGGCCGAAGCCCTGGTCGATCTGCTGGAGGAGGATTTAATCGCCGAGCGCATTGCCATCGACAGCTATCGGGAAATCGTGCAGTTTCTGGGCAGCGCTGATCCGCCCACGGGGCAACTGCTCGAGGCCATCCTGGCCTTGGAAGTGGTGCATGCGCAGGAACTGGCTGCCATGCGTTCCGAAGTGCTGCGGCGGGACCGCCTGACCGGCAGTACCAGCACCACCTTGCCGCGCCTCGAGCTGCAGTCCGCCTGAGCGGCTGACCAGCCTCGCGCCGATCAGCCGCCAGCTCACACGATCAGCGCTCAGTCCTTCTTTCCCGGATACATCGCGCGGACGTCGGCGGAATCGTCACCCTTCGACCGGCTCTCGCCTTTCTCCTCGGCCAGCGCCAGATCGCGTGCTTCCTTGGCGGACTTCGGCGCGGAGTCGCGCGCAAGCTTGTCGACGTCGGCCTTGTCGAGGAATTCGCCGACCTCTTTGCGGTAGCGGCGGGACGCGTCGTAATCGCCCTCCCCCTGGATCTTGCCCGCTCCGGCATCCGGCTGGGCAGGCTGATTCTGTACCTTCTGGCTCATTGCACTTCTCCATCAGGATGGGTCGAGAGGAATTGGTCATCGCACGCACGCAAGAATAGAGCGCTGCGGGTGCCTGGCGGCTTCGCCGGGTGCCGGATTAGCGGGTCAGCGCATGCCGACCGGCGGTCAGCATCCCTTGGTTGGTGCGGCGGCTGCCGGATTTGCGCCGTTGCGGGTCAATCGGGCGTCCGAGCCATGGCTGGCAAGGCCGCGCCGATGGTACGTACTGCTCTCAAGCCCTTACTGGGATTGGAAAAACTGCTTTGCCCGGCGAACGCGCACCCCGGGGTGATGCGTCGCAGGTTGCTGGCACATGGGTTGCATTGATCAAGGCACAGACGATTTCGTCTGCAAGTGCGGCCTCCTAATTCGGGCCAACGGCAACGCTGCCGGCACTAGCGCTCATCTCACACCCCCCGCGGTGGGCGCCGAATGCCGGCAGCGTCTTTTTCCCCCCGGTATCACTTCCTTCCTCGGCCCGCAAAGCAGCGCGACGCGGGTGCTAAAGTGGTCGCTTTGGACCTCGGGGAAAGTCGGATTTGCTGCCGCGCCGTTCGCGTGCCTCTACGCGCTTTATCGCCGTCGAATTACGTCGTATCCGTCTCCGCCTGGGCGAGCGCATGGTCCTGCGCGACGTCAACTGGCGTATCGAACCCGGCCAGCGCTGGGTGCTCACGGGCGCCAACGGTGCCGGCAAGACGCAGTTGCTGAAATTGCTGGCCGGCGACGTCTGGCCGATGCCCGCAGGCGGCTCGCTGCGTCGCTACCGTCTCGGCAGCCAGACTTTCGACGATCCTTACGGCATCAAGGACGAGATCGCCTATCTGGGGCCAGAACGACAGGACCGGTACGAGCACTATGGGTGGAATCATCGCGTGCTGCAGATCGTCGGGACGGGGCTGCATCGAACCGAAATTCCATTGGCGCCATTGCGCGCAGCCGACCGGCAGCAGGTATTGCGGTTGCTGGCAAAACTGCAGATCGAGTCGCTGGCGGCACGCCGATTCCTGACGCTGTCGTACGGCGAGCGGCGGCTGGTGCTGCTGGCGCGGGCGCTGGCCTGGCGACCAAAACTGTTGCTGCTCGATGAGCCGTTCTCGGGACTCGACCCCGGCAATCGCGAGCGACTCGCAGCGGGTATGCGCGCGCTCAGCCGCACGGCGCTGCCTTGGGTGCTGTCGACCCATCGAGCCGAGGAGCTGTCGATTGCGGCGACCCATCGTTGTCGGCTGGAGGCGGGCCGCATCAGCGGGCGCCAACCGATGGATCGGCAGCAGCGCGTGCCGCGAGCCGGGAGACTGCGCACGCGCGTGCGCCGGCGGCATGACGAGCGGCGATCCTCCGCGCGCGTACTGATCTGCTTGCGGCGTGCGGCCGTCTGGCGCGAGGGCACTGCGGTATTACGCAACCTGTCGCTCGAGATCGAGTCGGGCCAGTGCTGGGTCGTGCACGGCGCCAACGGCAGCGGAAAATCAACGCTGGTGCAGGCCCTCTATGGGGACCTGGGCGTCGCCCGCGGCGGGAGCCTGGTACGCGATCAAATAGAGCCCGGGGTGGCGCTGCAGACGTTTCAACGACGCGTCGGCCTGGTGGCGCCTGAGCTGCAAACGCTCTATCCGCGCTATGAGACCGTCGGCGACGTCGTCGCCTCGGGCCTGCACGCCAGCGTTGGCCTGAGCGAGCCCGCCAGTGGCCCTGAGCTGCGGCGGGTCCGGCGCGCACTCAAACAGGTGGGCGCAACGGCGTTACTGCGCCGAAGGCTGCGGACCTTGTCATACGGGCAGACGCGGCGGGTGCTGTTCGCGCGCGCGCTGGTGAACGAGCCTGATATTCTGTTACTCGACGAGCCCTATGCCGGCCTGGACTCACGCACGCGTGCCGCGCTGCGTGCGCTGATCGACCGCGCCATCGAAGCCGGAGCGACCACGGTGATCACGACACACCACTACGACGAATGGCCGGCGCTGACCTCTCACGAGATCGAGTTGGAGCGCGGCCGTGCACACTACTGCGGACCGGTGCGGCAGCCATGAGGCACCGAGCCATTGCCGTGGCCGTCGTGGCCGTGGTGTCGCTGCTGGCGCTGTCCTGGCTGTGCGCGCGCCGATGGGGCTGGTGGCCAGGGCAGTCCGCAACGGCCCTGCGCATCGAGCCGATCGCCGGCGGCGATGGCGGCGGACTGCCGCGCGCGACGCCGCTGGATGAGCGCATGGATGCCGCGGCACTCGAGCGCGTGCCGCAGGAGCCCGCCGCCGCCGGCCTCGAGGCGTTCGTAATCATGCGCGACGGCCACATCGTGCTCGAGCGCTATGGCCGCGGAGTCTCGGCCAACACAGCGGTCGACGGCGGCACGTTCGCGCGGGCTGTACTCGGCCTGGTTGCGGGCATCGCCGCCAACGACGTGCTGGCGCCCGGTGCGGTGCAGGGATTCGATCCGGATGCTCTGCGGACCGCCATCGAGGCGGGTGCGCACCAAACCTATGCGCAATACCTGTCGCACAAGCTCTGGAGCCGGCTCAATGCCAATGCCGCGGAGTTCAGATATCCCGCGGCGATGGGCGATGCGGCGGATTGCTGCCTGTACGCGCGCGTGCCCGACTGGATGCGGGTCGCCAGCTTGCTCACCGACAATGGTCGTTTCGAAGGCAAGCAGGTCGTGCCGGCAGGCTGGGTGCAGCGCATGCAGCGGCCGCTGTCGCCGGATTCCGTGCGCGGCTTCGGTATCGAACTGGCTGCTGCCGCACACGGTGCCGAGCCGTTCGCCACAGCCGGCGTGTTCTTCATCAGGGGACCGCTGCATTGGCGGCTGTGGCTGGTGCCGCCTCTCAAGCTGGCGATCCTGTTCGGCAATGACGAAGCGAGTTCAGACGCCAAGGTGGCCTGGGACGAGACGCGACTGCCGAACCTGGTGATTCGCGCGGTCGGCGACCGGCCGCCAGAGCCAGGTGACCTGTCCGAACTGCAGCGGCTGGTACCCGGTCATTGACCGGGATAGCTGGATTCCGACTATGCGCGCACTGTTCATCGTCTGCGTCATCGACGTACTGGGATTCGGCATACTGATTCCGCTGATTCCCTATATGGCGACCCGTTTCGGCGCCTCTCCGGCGCTGATCACGCCGATCCTGGGTATCTATTCGCTATTCCAGTTGCTCGCCGCGCCCATCTGGGGCTCGCTCAGCGATCGCTTCGGGCGGCGACCCATCCTGATTACGAGCATGCTGGGGGCAGCCGCCTCCTATGTGCTGTTGTACCGCGCGGGAAATGTGACGGACCTGTTCGTGGCCCGGGCACTAGCGGGATTCATGGCGGGCAATATCTCCGCGGCCATGGCTTATGCATCGGACATCAGTTTGCCTGCGGACCGGGCTCGCAGCCTCGGCATCGTCGGAGCGGCGATCGGCATCGGCTTCATGCTGGGCCCTGCCATCGGCGGGGCGCTGGCAGGCGAACATCTCGCCAGCGCCGACTTCAGGCCGCCGGCGCTGCTGTCGACCGGACTGAGCTTGTTGGCGGCCCTGCTGGTGACCTGTTGGCTGCCGGAGAGCCATCGCGCCCGGCTGGCGGTGACACCGGTCGACGCACCGCGTACGCGCTGGGGGTTGCTGCGAGCGCGACCCGTGCTGCGCTGGCTGACCGCCGCCACATTGCTGGTGACGTTTTCACAGTCGACGCTCGATTCGACCTTCGCAATCTCGGCCATGCAGCGCTATGACCTCGGACCGCGCACGGTGGGCCTGGCGATGCTGGGGCTAGCGATCGTCGCCGTGCTCATGCAGACCGCCGGCGTACGACGGTTGGTGCCGCTGATCGGCGAGTGGCGTCTGGCCGGCCTCGGCATCAGTTGCTGGGTCTGCGGCATGTTCGCAGTAGCGCTCTCGGGCAGTCTGCTGCTGGTGCTACCGGGCCTGGTGCTGTGCGGACTCGGTGCGGGCTCCTTCACTCCGGGCGGTGCGGCGCTTGCGAGCCACCAGGCAGATGCGAGTTCGCGCGGTGTCGTCATGGGTACCTATCAGCTGGGCAGTTCGCTGGCGCGCGTGCTGGCACCGTTCGTTTCCGGTGCACTGCTCGAGCACCTGGGTGCCGGCGCGCCCTATCTGCTCGGCGGCGTAGTGACGCTTCAGGCCTGCTGGTGCATGCTCGCCGTGCGCCGCCAATTCCGGCGTGACGGGAGCGATGCATGAGTGCAGGCATCTTTGCATTGGGAGAGCGGCGACTCAGTACTGCCGGCGATGACTACTATGTCGCGCCGGGAGCCCAGCTGATCGGCTCCGTGGTCCTGCGCGCGGGCGCCAGCGTCTGGTTCAACAGCGTGCTGCGCGCGGACGATGAATTCATCGAGGTCGGCGCGGGCAGCAACGTCCAGGACGGCAGCATCGTCCACGCCGATGCCGGCTCTCCCACTGTCATCGGGCGCGACGCTACCGTCGGGCACATGGCCATGCTGCACAGCTGCGTCATCGGCGACGAGTCGCTGATCGGCAACGGCGCCATTGTGCTGGATCGCGCCCGGATCGGCCGCCATTGCATCGTCGCCGCCGGTTCTCTGGTGCCGCCGGACCGGGAAATCGCCGATGGCACCCTGGTGATGGGGTCGCCGGCGAAGTTCGTCCGCAACCTCACCGCGGCGGACCTGGCGATGATCGCACATGCCGCAGCTCACTATCGGGGGCGCATGCAGAGTTACCGGCGGGGGCTGCAGGCGTTGGCGCCGCGATAGCCTCGAGCCCATGGCGCTGGCGAGCGATCAGTGCCGCAGCGGCTTCTTCAGGAAATCTTCCCGGCTGGCTGATTGCACGTCGACGTGCAACGACTCGCGGCCCCGTGACAGCGTCAGCGATATCGGCGCACCGGCCGGACCTGCGCTCCAGACGCCGCGCAGGAACTGCGGCAAAGAGGAGACGCGCTGGCCGCACACGGCGACGATGGTGTCTCCGAGGTGCAGCCCGGCACGATGTGCCGGACCATCACGCGTGAGCCCCGCAACGATGACATGCTCGGATTGTTCGGCGGTGTATATCCCGAGCCAGGGGCGCGGTTGTCGGCGAGGCCGGCCAATCTCCACCATGTCCTCCAGGACCGGCGCCAGCAGGTCGATCGGCACGAACATGTTGGCGTCGAAGCGCTCCTGCGCCATGGATTCCTCGACGAACAGCGAGCCGATTCCCAGCAGCAGCCCGTCCTCGCCGACCAGCGCAGTGCCGCCCCATTGCGGGTGTGGTGGTGCCGTGAACAGCGCATCCTCGAGCAAGTATTCCCAGTAGCCGGCAAATTCCCGCCGGGCGATCAGCCGTGCTTCGAGCGAGTGGCGCGCACCGCCATGTCCGACCACGATGACGCGGTCGCCGACGGCTAGGTCGCTGGCCGAGCCGCGCTGCAATGGCGGCGCCTGCAGGGTTCCGAGCGGCTGCACCAGGCCGAAGCCGCTGATCGGATCGAATGCCAGCGGATATGCTTCCACTACACGGCCGGCGTAATCCGTGAGCCAGACCGACTCCGCCTCGGTGATCAGGTAGCCGATGGTGAGCACGAGCTGGCGCTCGGCGCTGCGGATGACCACACCGTGACCGATGCGATCGGTGCCGAGAATGGAGGCCGTGTAGGCGTCTTCGCCGACTTCGGTGTGCAGCAGCACTACCGAGCGGTAGACGCCTTCCAGGTCGAAATTCAGGTGCTCCTGCCGCGGCCGCAAGGCCTGAGGCAGTTCCCAATCCTCGCTGGTTGCCATGCGCCGATACTACGGAAAATCGACGCTGGTAGCGAAGACGATTGTCGCTTGTCCGCAGATTGCAACCGCGCGCAGCCCGGCACCGTCACGCTCGAACGAGACCTGGACGCGCCCGGGCCGTCCCATCTGGTGTCCCTGGGCGCCTTCGAAGCCGGCCGCCTCCGGCATGATCAGATTGTGATGCAACAGGTAGACACCGAGCATGGCGTGGGCGTTGCCGCTGACCGGATCTTCCGCAATCCCAAGCGCCGGACAGAACATGCGCGCCTCGGTCGCGCGCTGCGCGGTTGAGCCCAGCAGCGTGAACAGAAAGAAGCCCGCGGCGCCGATCTGCGCCGACAGCGCAGCGAGCCGCCCGAAATCCGGGCGCAGGCGCTGCAGGGACTGCGGCGTAGCGACCCCGAGCAGCACACGAGTCGCCGGACCGGCGAGCAGCGGCGGACAGCTGCGATCCAGCTCCGCAGGTCCCAGCGACAGCGCCGCCAGGATCGCCTCCAGCTCCGCAGCCGTCAGCGCGCGGCCGAGCGGCGGCGGTGGCTGGCTGATGGCAATGCGCGCGGGTACGCCGGCCTGCGTCGTGACTGTGACGATGCCCGAGCTCTGTTTCTGTCGCGGCCGCGGCGGCAGCTCGAGCTGTGCCAGCACCGCGTGCGCAGCCAGCGTCGCATGCCCGACGAACGCCGCCTCGCGCCGAGGTGTGAAGAACCGGGCGCGCACATCGTGATCGGTGCCGTCCGCACTCGACAGGAATACTGTGTCGCCGTTGTTGAGCTCGCGCGCCAGCGATTGCATCTCCGCGGCAGTCAGCGCATCGGCATCCAGCACCACTCCGGCAGGATTACCGCAGAAGCGCTGCGAAGTGAAGGCGTCGACCTGGAAAACCCGGACGTTGCGGCTCATGGACCCAGATCGTAACGGATCGTGACCCCGACCTGGCGCGGATCGCCCAGTTGCAGAAAGGCCTGGTTCGGGTAATTGGGCGGTATCAGGCCAAAGTAGAAGCCCTGCTGCGCGTAGCGCACATCGAACAGGTTGTGTGCCCACACGCTGGCGGTCCAGGCGCCGCGGCGATAACCGAGCCGCAGATTCTCCAGATGATAGGACCGCGAGGTCTGCGCATCGCTGCTGTAGTAGTAGAAGCTGTCGATGGCATGCGAATCGAGCCGCACAAACCAACCGCTGGGCAGGTGGTACTCGATCGCCGCGGAGACCTCGTAGCCGGGCGCGAACGGCTGCGCGCGCCCATCGATGTCGAGGCTTTCGAACGCGCCGCCGACCCCGAGATAGCGGGTATGCAGCAGTGCCGCGCTGCCTGAAAACTGCCAGTTGCTGTCAGGACGGTAGCTGCCCTGCGCTTCCCATCCAAAGTTCTCCCCGTCGGCGGCGTTCTGTGTAAAGAAGAGGTACTCGAGCGGATTGTTCTGCTGCAGCTGCTCGGACAGGTAAACCTGCATGTGCTGACGGCGCATGTAAAACACGTCCGTATCCCAGGACAGAGCGCTCGCGGCGCGCTGATACTTCAGGCCGGATTCGACACTCCAAAGCGATTCCGGTCCGAAGCTGCGCTGTTCGGAGAGAATTCCAGAGCCGATGTTGTAGCCGCCGCCCTTGTAGCCGCGCGCCAGAGTGGCATAGAGATGCTCGCCGTCTGCAAGCAGGTGCATCCATGACAGATTGCCACCGATCATGCTGTCGATCTGCTCCGGAAAGGGCGTGGTCGCATCGGCGCTGTCCGAGTAATCGGCGTTGCGCCGTTCCAGCCGCAGGCCGCCCGAGAGCGTGGTGCGGGGACCCAGGCTGGCATCCAGCGAGCCGTACAGCGCGAGGTTGGTGGCGCCATACTCGCTGTTCAGGCCGCTGCTGCCCGCACCCGGGCCGCCGTCGGGCGCGGCATCGTAAGCATTCCAGGTGTACACCTGGTGGTCGGATTCCATCATCCGCAGCGCGTACACGCCGAGCAGCCAGTTGATCCTGCCGAACAGTGCCCGCGACGGATCGCCAATCAGCCGCAGATCCTCGGCCAGCGTGCGGCGGCTTCGATCATCGCTCTGGTAATAGTCGTAAGGCGCGTAGCCTGTGGTAGCGAGCCAGAACGGGTCGTTGCCCCAGTCATCGTCAAACGAATAGACAATGTGCGAATCGGCGGCGCTGCTGACGCTGTGCAACTGACCCAGGCCGTCGATGGTGTAAACCAGACGCAGCGCTGCGCCGTTGGAGAGCTGCGAATCTCGCCCAGGCTGATTCGAATAGGTCGTAAGGGTGTTGTACACCGACCAGGCGTCGTAGCCATTGTCGATGTTCACATGCATCAGGGTCAGATCCGCCTGCAGGGCGTCGGAGAACTGCCAGTGCAGCTTGCCGCGCAGCGTCCCCTCGTCCAGGCTATTGGTCGAGTTCATATCGTAGAAGGCGTTGTGACGAAAGCCATCGCTGTAATACTGTTGCGCCGCCAGACGCCAGCCCACGTGGCCATCGGCTGACCCATCACCGATCACGAGCCCAGCCGAGCGCGTATCGTAATCAGCGGCCGTGACTTCGCCATGCAGCTCGAAACCGGTGCCAGGATCGGCCGTGTGCACGCTGATCAGCCCGGCGAGGGCGTTGGCACCATAGATCGTGCCCTGGGGTCCGCGCAGCACTTCGATCTGCTGCGTATCGAACAGGGTCGCCGGCATCCCGACCCCGGAGAAGTCGATGTCGTCGATCAGGAATCCCACCGATGGGTTTGGCGCGCCCTGGTATTGTTCCACCTCGCCGATGCCCCGCAGCTGGAAGAATCGCGGTAGCGTAGTACCGGCGGCCCAGTTCAGATTTGGGATCATGCCGAGCACGTCCTCGAAGTGCTGCACGCCGGCGGCGCGCAGCGTGGCGGCGTCGAGCACGCTGACGCTCTGCGGCAGCTCGGCGACGCTCGTGGGCCGCAGGCTGGCCGTGACCACGATTTCGTCGAGCGTGGTGTCGGAATCTGCCAGCGCGGCGGTCCCGCGCAGCACCCAGAGCGCGCTCAGCGCCATGCCGATTGCCGGATATTTCATCACCTGCTCCCTACGCCGGTACTAACCGGATCAGGTTCAACGGGTTCGCCGACTGTTACGGCATCTCAGGTCCCTGCCGGGACCACCCCAAGGTTTGCGCCCAAACTATCGGACAAGCGCGCCTGCTTTGCAAGACGTCTAGAATGCGCAGCCGGCGTTGAGTGCCGCCAGGAGTTACGCCATGGACATCGGAGTCGAGATCAGCCTGTATCCGCTGCATCAGCAGTTCATCCCGCCGATCGAGGACTTCATCGCGCGCCTGAATCGCGACGGAGTACTACGTGTGGTGACCAACAGCATGAGCACGCAGGTGTTCGGTGAGTTCGACGCGGTCATGCGCCGGCTGGTGCCGGAGCTGCGCACCACCTTCGAGCACAATGACAAGGCCGTGTTCGTCTTGAAAGTGCTGGGGCCGCTGGCGACGTGAGCGATGCACTGCTGCGCGAGCTTTACGCCACGCGCTTGGATGAGGCTGCCGGAGTAGTCACGGGCTTCATCTACGTGGTGCTCATCTACCGGCGCGATCGGCTAGGCTGGGTCGCGGGCGCCGCCAGTTCCATTATCTACGTCTACGAATCGGCCCGCGCGCATCTGCCGATGCAGTCCGGGCTACAGCTCTATTACGTTGCCATGGCAATCTATGGCTGGCGCAACTGGACGCGCGCCGAGCAGCAGGAAGCTGGCGGCATCGGCCGCTGGCCCCTGCGATATCACGCCGTGGCGGTGGTCGCGATCCTGGCGGCGAGCGCACTGATCGCCGAGCTCTTGCGCCGTAACACGCACGCCGCATGGCCGTTCCTCGATCCGATGACCACCTGCATCAGCCTGTTTGCGACCTGGCTGCTGGCACGGCTCAAGCTGGAGAACTGGCTGTATTGGTTGTGGGCGGATTCGGTGACGGCCTACATGTTCGGTTCGCAGGGGTTTCCGCTGTCGGCAGGACTGTTCCTGAGCTATATGGTGATTGCGGTGTTTGGTTTCCGCGCATGGCTGCGTCGTTACCGCCTGCAGAGCGTCTGAGCGCACCGCCGGATTGGGCGCTGGCGCGCGTGCCGGGGCTCGAGCCTGGTGCAGCCCCGGTGGTACCGGTGCGCCTCGCGGGCGGTAGCGTCAACCAAGTATTCCGCGTCGATACGCCGGCGGGCGCCTTCGTGCTGCGGCTCAATGGCGCTGCCTGGCGCCGCCCCGGGGTGGATCGTAAGCGCGAGCTGGCGCTGCACAGCGCGGCCGCAACCGCCGGCGTGGCGCCGCCGATCGTGGCCGCCGACCCGGAGCGGGATGGCCTGCTGATCACGCGCTTCGAGCTCGGTCGCCTGTGGCAGGAGACAGACTATGCCGACGCCGCAGCGCTGCATCGGCTGGGCGAGCGGCTGCAGGTGCTGCATGCGCTGGCGCCCCCGGCGGTGGCGGCTTTCGAGCCGTGGTCGATTGCGCAGGACTACCTGGGGCAGATCCGCTCGCGCGGGCCGGCGCAGGCACCGACCGCTGAGGCGCTGGCGCCGCTGCAACGTGCCTGCCACGCGATCCACGCGAGTGCACGGACGGAATGCATCGCCCACGGCGATCTGGCGCACTCCAATCTGCTTGAAGGGCGGCGCCTGTGGCTGCTCGACTGGGAATATGCGCAGCGCAGCGACGCGCTCATGGATGTCGCCTGCGTGCTTGCCTACTACCCGGGCGCGCGCCGCTACAGCGCCGAGCTGGCGGCGGCGAGCGGCCTCGCCATTCACTCGGCAGACGATAAGCGGGCGCTCGCCGAGCGCGTCTACGTCTATCGCGCGCTGAGCTGGCTCTGGCACCTGGCACGGGACGAGCCTGCGACGGCTCCCGCGGGGGACTGGTAAGGCGGCATTCCGGCCGGCAAACTAGCCCGCCCTACAGCAGGAGTGATCATGCCGACGGTTCGAGTGATCGATCGCGACGACAAGGAGCGGATCTTGGAGGCGCCTAGCGGCGCTACGCTCATGGAGCCCTTGCGGGACATGGATGACGGCGTAGCCGCCATCTGCGGTGGCATGTGCTCGTGCGCGACCTGTCACGTCTACGTCGATGAGGCCTGGATGGCGAAATTGCCGCCGGCCATGTCCGACGAGGGAGACATGCTGGGGGATCTGAGCAGCCGGCGGTCCAATTCACGACTGTCGTGTCAGATCGTGCTCAACGACTCGTTGTCCGGCCTCAAGGTCACGATTGCGCCGGAAGAGTAGCCGCGCATGACCTGGGTACTGCTGCTGCTGGTAGTCGCGGCGCTGCTGGCAGCGGTGCGAATCTATGTGGGGATCCGTCGCGGCCGTGGCGCGACGCACGACGATTGGGACCAACGGCTGGTGCAGAACCTGCGCGCCGCCGGCGGCAATGCCTTTACTCCCTATGAGGTCGACTTCTTCTTCAACCTGCCGGATGAGGCGACCTGCAAGGTGCTCGCCGAAATTCTGGGTGGCGAGGGGTTCGCGGTCGATACGCGCGTCATGGGCGGCGAAGGCGCCAGCGGGTTCTCCCTGCACGCGAGCAAAGCGGTGCGCGTGTCGGTGACCGAGATGCAGGATTATTCGAAGCGCTTTCGCGCGCTGGCCGAGCAACATGGTGGACACTACGACGGCTGGATGACCGACCCCGGACGCAAGTCCACCTGAGCCGAATCAGCGCGTTTTGCCGGGCTGGACCGTCTGCCGCCTGACCGCTTCGGCCGCGGCCCTGATGGCTTCCGGATCACCGAGATAGCGGCTGCTGCGGGGCTTGAGCGAATCGTCGAGCTCGTAGAGCAGCGGTACGCCCGTGGGAATGTTGAGTTCCACGATGGCCTCTTCGGACACGCCGTCGAGCATCTTCACCAGGGCCCGCAGGCTGTTGCCATGTGCCACCAACAGCACCGTGCGGCCGGATCTGAGTTCCGGTGCCAGGCGTTGATCCCAGTAGGGTCGGACGCGCACCAGGGTGTCCTTGAGGGATTCGGTCGCCGGCAGATCGGCCGCGGCCACAGCGCGATAGCGCGGATCAAAGCGCGGATGACGCGGATCATCAATGCTCAGCGGCGGCGGCGCAATGTCGTAGCTGCGCCGCCAGATCTTCACCTGCGCCTCGCCATGCTGCTCGACCGTCTGCGCCTTGTTGAGGCCCTGCAGCGCGCCGTAGTGGCGTTCGTTCAGGCGCCAGTGCCGCTCGACCGGCAGCCAAAGCAGGTCGAGCTCCTCGAGCATCAGCCACTGTGTGCGGATGGCGCGCTTGAGCACCGAGGTGAATACCGCGTCCGGCACCAACTCCTCGCGCCTGAGCTCGCGGCCGGCCTGCCGTGCTTCTTCACAGCCCTGCGGGGTCAGGTCGACGTCGGTCCAGCCGGTGAACAGATTCTCGAGATTCCAGGTGCTCTGACCATGCCGCACCATCACCAGTTTCCCAGCCACCGCAGACTCCTTTGCCCGACGATCCGATCCACTATCCCAAATGAGCCGCGCCACGGGTAGCGGCCAGGCCTTCGAGTGCTTCGACGGCTACCGTGAGCGCCGCCAGATCCGGCGTGGCCAGTGCCCGCAGGTCGCGCAGCACTTGCTGCCAGCGTTCCAGTGCCGCATGCGCTCCGGCGCCGCGCGCGGCGCGATGGGCGCGCGGCACCGGTTCGAGCGCCGACGCGGTCAATCGCAGGTGCGCTGCCAGGCAGACGCTCTGCAGGCG
>JBAUYT010000276.1:0-20231 GCA_049584935.1 Steroidobacteraceae bacterium | reverse complement strand
GGACCTAAGAGGGCCAGCAATACAGGCAGGGCCGTTCTCACGACCTCAAGTCTCGCTCTATTTCTTGGTGCGACTCAAGAACGCCGTCATATCGTCGAAGGGCAGCGGCTTGCTGACCAGGTACCCCTGAATCTGATCACAGCGCAGCATGGCGAGCAACTTTGCCTGGTCCTCGGTTTCGACGCCCTCGGCCACGGTATTGAGCTTCAGATTGTGGGCCAGCGAGATGATGCTCGAGACCAAGGTCATCGAGCCGGCATCGTCGGCCATGGTGGCGATGAAGGAACGGTCGATCTTCAGCGTCTCGACCGGCATGCGCGTCAGATAGCCGAGCGAGGAATAGCCGGTGCCGAAGTCATCGAGCGCAATGCCGATGCCCAGATCCCTGATATCCGTCAGCTTCTGGATGTTGTCGCCGCTGTCCATGATCACCGACTCGGTGATCTCGATGTCGATGCCAGGATCGCGTCCGGCGAGCCGCAGGCACTCCCCGACCATGCCCACGAAGCCGGCGCGCCGGATCTGCACCGCCGATACATTCACGGCGATGCGCGGCGCCACCAGGCTGCGCTCGCTCCACAGCGCGCGGTCCTGGATTGCACGCCGCAGCGCCCAGGCGCCCACATCGACGATCATGCCGTTCTCTTCCATGAGCGGGACGAAGCGGTCCGGCGGCAGAAATCCGAGATCCGGATTCTGCCAGCGCAGCAGTGCCTCGAGTCCGGTGATGCGGCGCGTGCGCAGGTCCACCTTGGGCTGGTAGTAAAGTACGAACTCCTGGCGCTGCAGTGCCCCGCGCATGCTGCTTTCTAGGCTAATGCGCTCGGCGATGCCTTCGCTCAGCCCCTGCGTATAGAAAATGTGCGTATCGCCGCTGTCACGCGCCTTGTTGAGTGCCGCCTCCGCGTTCTTGAGCAGCGTGTCGGCATCGCGCCCGTCCCCGGGGAACACCGCCGCGCCGACCGTGGCGCTGACCGTCACCTCCTGCCCGAGCACCCGGTACGGCGTACCGAGCCACTGCTGCCGCCAGGCGTCGATGGCCTGAGCCACCTGACGCTCCTCGTCGAAGCGCAGCAGGATCACGGCAAAACGGTCCGGGCTGATGCGGGCCACGGCCGCCGGGTCGCCCACGCACAGCACCAACCGTTCGCCCAGCTGGCGCATGAGTTGCTCGCCGGCGCTGCGGCCGAGCGTGTCGTGAATGGCGTCGATGCGCTCCAGCTGCTCCACCACCAGCGCGAGTCGGTGACCTTCGCGCGCGGCACCACTGGCCTGCAGCGCCAGGCGCTCGAGAAACAGCGTGCGGTTGGCAAGGCCGGTGACTGCATCGTAATAAGCCAGATAGCTCAGGCGCTCGGACTTCTCGATGTGGTCGAGCGCAAACGAGATGTCGCCGGCCAGGTCGCTGAGCAGCCGCACCTCGGCGGCGTCGAAGAAGTCGCGCTCGTCGCTCAGCAGGTTGAGGCAACCGACGAAATGGTTGTCCAGATTGAAGGGCAACACCGCAATCGAGCGGAAGCCACGCGCCAGCAGGTCCGCACGCGAAATGATCGCACGCGGCTCAGTGGCGATGTCGTTGCAGATCTGCGGCTGGCGCGTGCGCCAGGCAAGCGACAGCAGCGATTCGCCGGACTCGCTGCCGTCGATGCGGATCGATTGGCGCTCGAGCAGTCCCGACTTCTCGCCGGCAAAGGCCACCACGCGCAGGTCGGGCGTGCCGCCGTTGCACCAGCCGCACCAGACGAGCCGGAACTTGCCCTCCTCCACCGCCAGCCGGCAAACCTCGCGCAGCAGCTCGGCGCGGTCAGTCACGCGCACGATCAGAGAATTGATGCTGCTCAACACGGCGTAGACGCGGTTGAGCTGCTCGATCTTGCGCGCGGCCAGCTTGCGTTCCTCGATCTCGATGGCGAGTTGCGCCGCGTGCCGCTCGATCTCGGCATACAGGCAATCGTTCTCGTAAATCCGTCCCACCTGCGCGCCGAGGATCGCAAGCACGTGCTCGTCGCTGGCGTCGAAACAACGGGAGCCCACCTTGTCCAGCAGGCACAGCCAGCCATGCGCGCGCGCGGATGAGGCCACCGGCACGGCCAGAAACGAATGCGCGTCCCCGTAGCCCGCTGGCAGCCCCGTATCCAGCAGCTGGTCGTTTTCGGCGCAGGCGCGCAGTGCCCGCTGCTGCGCCTGTACGCGGCCGAGCAGTCCTGCGTCCAGTCGCGGCACGGGAATGCCGCCACTCGCCTCGATGCCGCAGACAGCGTATCGCACGCCGCGCGACACTCCCGCGTCGCCGTGTTCGGCCACCGCCAGTACCGCCGTGCGGGCACCGATCAGCTGGCGTGCCGAGCGGCAGACCTGGTCGAGCAGCCGCTGCGGGTCGCGCTCGGATGCGAGCTGCACGTTCAACTCGGTGAGCGCCTGCAGTCTCAGATTGGCGGCCTGCAGCGCCGTGGCCTTCTCTGACAGCTTGTTGGTCAGCAGCTTGAGGTGTTCGCGGGTGAAGTCTGCTTCCGCGGCGGACAGCGCCATCTCCGGCTGGCCGGTCAGCGAGCGTTCCACGGCGCCGAGAATCTCCCCCACCGGGCAGGGTTTCACCAGCACCCGCGCCACGCCACAGCTCTGCGCCAGCGCGCGCGCCTCGCGCTCGTGGTAGTGCGCGGTGTAGAAGATGACTGGAATGTCGCCGAGTTCGGGATCCGAGCGCAGGCGCCGCACGAATTCGTAGCCGTCCATCGACGGCATCAGGATGTCGGAGATCACCAGTTGCGGCCGTTCGGCGCGCGCCGCGGCCAGTCCGTCCTCGCCATCGGTGGCCTCGAGCGTCTCGTGACCCTCGTGCCGCAGCAGCACCGACAGCAGCTTGCGGTTGGTGGGGTTGTCGTCGACGACCAGGATGTTGGCCATTATGCCGCCGTCAGCCGCTGGCCGCGCGGGCCGGGGCCGGGGCGCCTGCCACATCGGTCGGGGCGGGCGCCAACGGCAATATCAGGCTGAATGCGGGACCCTGGCCCGGCAGGTTCTCGATGGCAAAGAAGCCGGATTGTGCCTCCACGATCTTCTTTGCCAGCACCAGGTCGAGGCCGCTGCCGCCGAAGCGGCGGATCGCGCTCGAATCGAGTTGCGGGTAGTCGCTCAGCAGCTGTTCGAGCTCGGCTGAACGCTTGACCGTGCCGCTGTCCCAGATCTTCAGGCGCAGCGCCGCGTCACCCTGGCGCGTGGCTTCGACATGGATGTCGCGGCCCTCGCCCGAGAACTTGATGGCGCTCGCCAGCAGGTAGTGCAGCACCTGCAGCAGCCGGCGCCGGTCGAGCGCCACTTCGTGCAGGCCTGCCTCGATCGAGCGGCGCAGCCCCAACCCCTTCTCCTGGGCTGCGGCTGCCACCTGCACGCAGGCTTCCTCGATGGCGGCCGAAAGCGCAAAGCTCTCGGTGTGCATCTCTGCCGTGCCGGTTTCGAGCCGCGATAGCTCCATGACGCCGTCGATCAGAGTCAGCAGCCGCTGGCCGCTGGCCAGGATGTCAGCGAGATATTCCTGCTGCTCGGGCTTGAGTTGGCCGGTCTTGCCCTCGAGCAGAAATTCGGCAAAGCCGATGATGCCGTTGAGCGGCGTGCGCAGCTCATGCGACATATGGCCGAAGAATTCGCTCTTGAGCCGGTTGGAATCGCGCAGCGCACGCTCCAGGCGTTGCCGCTCGCTGATGTCGCGCACCAGCACCAGCGCATAACCCGCTCCCATCACCGCGCTGAGCGTAACGTCGGCGGTAAATTCCTGGCCGTTGCGGCCCTGCGCCTGCCATTGCGCGGTCGACGGCGCCGCAGACGTGCCGTTGGCGGCAGTAACGGTTGCGCGCGCGGCCGCAAAGCGCGCACGCTCGGGTTCGACCAACAGCTGCTCGATCGCCGCTCCAGTCAGCGAGCCGAATACTCTTTCCGCGGCTGGGTTCGCCGCCGCGATGCGCCCGCTCGCATCGACCAGCAGTGCCGCGTCAGGCAGCGCCCCGAGCAGTTGGTACTCCGTCATGAGGCTCTCACGAGCCGGCCTGCGCGGCTACCGCGGGTTCAGCGCCGACGCCCAGGGGCCGGCAACGCTCCAGCACCTCGATCAGTTGCGCGCGCACGGCAGGCTTGACCAGAAACTCATCGACACCCGCGTCCTGGCAGGCTTTGCGTTCCTCCGGCATGACACCCGCGGTCAGCGCGACGATGCGCGGCCGCTGGCCCTGACGCCATTGATCGCGGATGCGGCGGGTGGTCTCGATGCCATCGAGCTCGGGCATGTGCACGTCCATGAGGACCACGTCGTAGGGCTGCCGCCGCAGCGCCGTCAACACCTCGAGACCATTGCCGGCCACGTCGGGGTGATAGCCCAGGCCGCCGAGCACGATCTTGATGAGCTTGACGTTGGTGGGATTGTCCTCGGCCACGAGGATGCGCAGCGGCAGGCGCTGCGCCATCTCGGCCAAGGGAGCCGCGGCTGCCCCGGACTGCGCGGCGGCAACCGGCGCTGCCTCGAGCTGAGCGACCGGATTTCCTTGCGATGCTGTGCTATCGGCGTTCACGGAAACAAAAAAAAAGCCGCTGGGTAAGGCAGGTTACTTCAGCGACAGCCGCGCTCATGCGAAGTCGTTCACATCATTGCCGAGGCCGCTGTGATGACGCTCAGCTCATTGGGCGCCGAGCTCAAATCGGTAAGAGCTGGCCCCTGATATTTCTGCTGCACCCACCCCGTAGCGCCCTGGCCCGCAGTGTGGCTAAAAGAGCTCCACGTTGTCGCTGGCGCGTTTGACGGTGAGCTCCCCGGCCGCGACCAGAGCTTCAAAATTCTGCAGGTTGTTGCGGCCGTGGGCCTTGGCGTAGTAGAGCGCCGCGTCGGCACGCTCGACGCTGTTGCTCGGCGTGTCTGCCTTATCGATCCGCGTAAATCCCAGGCTCACGGTTACACGACCAACCTGGGGAAACGAATGCGCTTCGATCGTCGCACGTAACCGCTCGAGCGCAATCTGGGCGCCGGTATCGCTGGCCTGGTCAAGAATCACCAGGAACTCCTCACCGCCGAAGCGAAATAGATGATCAGCTCCCCTAAAACATCGCTTCATATGCTGGCTGATCAGCAACAGCACTTCGTCGCCGAACAAATGTCCGTAGGTGTCGTTGATCGATTTGAATCTGTCGATGTCGATCAGGGCCAGCCAGCTCGATTCGCTGGCATTTCCATTCTGCTCCAGGACCGCGATCTGCCGCCGCTGCTTTTCGAATCTCGATTCAAAGGTCTTGCGATTGAGCAGACCGGTGAGGGTGTCACGTTCCCCATAGTCGAGCAGCGCCAGGTGATTTTTGGCAATCTGCAGTATGCCGTGCACCAATTCGGCATCTCGTGGCGGTAACCCCTCCTTGGCATCGACGATCAATACGCCAGCCACCTCACGCTCACCGCGAATCGGAATCAGCGTCAGCAGCCGATCGCCGGGGCCATCGCACTGGATCACGCGGTTGTCGTTGATGCACTTCTGGCAGGTGGCCACATCCGCGCAGACCGGACTCGACTCGGCCGATGCCGAGCTGACGACCACCTGACGAGCGACCTCCTTGGTGTCGCCATCGGTGCCCAATCTCAGGATCGAAATGGACTGCGCTCGCAAAAATTGCAGCAGCAAGGCAGCTATGGCGTGATCAAGATCGTCTCGGTCTCGGACAGAGGTCGCGGCCGCCACCCCGATGAGCAGACTGGGCTCCGATGCCGCTCGTCGGCCCGTTATGCTTTCCATGCCAGCCATAGCCCCAACAATCCGTATGGGAATGTCATCTTACTTCACTTCGAGTTGTGGCTGCTGCGGTGCCAGCCGCTGTAGGACCCTCAGAGGCGTGCTTTGCGCGGCTTTGGCTGCGGCGCCCGAGCAGAATTCGGGTCATCGGCAACCGTGTGGGGAGAACACGTGAAGATTCTGCATCTGCTCGGAATCCTGTTCATCATTGCCTGGCTGGTCCTGTGGCTCGCCATCAAGGTGACTTTTGCCGCCGTTCACGCGCTGGTCGTCATCGGCGTGCTATTGATTCTGTTCGGACTGTTTGCCGGCAGGGGCGCCAAGACCTGATGGCACCGGTGCGGGCGGTGCCGGCCGCGCCCGCGCCGCCGGTGGCGCCCATGCCATACTGGGGCATGAGCCCGCAAGTCGAGCTGCTGTTCGGGGCGCTGCTGCTGATCAACGTGGTGTTCTACACGCAGTGGATCCGCTGCCGTAAGCGCTACATCGGCCGCAAACGGCCGCACGCCTGGGAGTATCCGCTGGGCTTCGTGGTGGCCTTCTTCGACACCCTCGGCATCGGCTCCTTCGCGCCCACCACGGCGGCACTCAAGTTCCGCGGCGAACTGCCGGATGAGCGCATCCCCGGCACGCTCAACATTGGCCTCAACACCGCCGCCATGTTCGAGATGATCATCATGGTCAGCGTCATCGTCATCGATCCGGTGCTGCTGATGACCACCGTACTGGCGGCGGCGGCCGGGGCCTGGATCGGCGCCGGCATCGTCAATCGCCTGCCGCGGTCCGCGGTCCAGTTCGGCATGGGCATGGCGCTGCTAATCGCCGGTGGGGTGTTCATCGCCACCAACCTGCATCTGCTGCCGGGCGGCGGCGAGGCCATGTCGCTGACGGGCTGGCGCTTCGCGCTCGCCGTGGGCGTCAACTTCGTTCTCGGCGCATTCATGACGATCGGCGTGGGTCTGTATGCGCCGTGCATGATCACCGTCACGCTGCTCGGCCTGCATCCGCTGGCCGCCTTTCCCATCATGATGGGCGCCTGCGGCCTGGTGCAGCCGACCGCCGGCCTGCAGTTTTTCCGTTCCGGGCGCTTCGGCTTCGGCACCTGCATTGCGATGACCATTGGATCGATTCCGGGAGTGGCGCTTGCGGCCTTCGTGGTCAAGCAGCTGCCGCTGGCGGCGCTTCGCTGGCTGGTGGTGCTGGTGGTCATCTATGCGGCGGTCTCGATGCTGCGCTCCTTCCAGCAGGGCCGCGCGCAGCTCCCCGAGCTGGAGCCCGGCTGACTCGAAGCCGGCGCCTCAGGATCTCGCCGCCGAGGTGAGACTGCGGTACTGCCGCAGGTGCCGGATCATGTGTGGCGTATTGCCCTGTATCTCATAGAGTCTCGCCAGGTTGTAGTGCGCCTCGGCAAAGGCCGGGTCGAGCGCAATGACGGCCAGGTACGACTCGATCGCCTCGTCTGGCCGGCCGGTGTCCTCGAGCAGCACCCCCAGGTTGTAGAGCGCGTGCGTATCCCGCGTGCCATCGCTGCGGTACATGCGCTCCGCTTCCTCGAGCGCACCGCCTTCCTGCAGCAGCCGCGCACAGTTGATCTGGGCACCGGCGTGGCGCGGATCGAGGGCGAGACAGCGGCGATACAGTTCGATGGCGGCTTCCGGCTCGGTGGCGTCGATCTCCAGCGCCTGGGCGAATAGCGCTTCCGCTTCCGCATCGGCATCGCCGGCGGCAGCAGCCGCAGCAGCCGCGCGCGGTTGGCCGTCGGTCGCGGGCTGGGTGCGCTCGACGATGTGCACGTCGCCATTGCGCACCACCACATCCAGCGCCAGCAGGTATTGCCCGGTATTGCTGTCCCACTCGGCCTGGCCCTCGCGGACGCTGACGGCCTCGCCGACCGCGCGCAGCGACAACCCGGCCAGCGGCGCCTCCTCCGGCAGGTGCTGCCGCAGCTCGCGTAGCGAGCGGGTGATCCGCCGGGCCGACAGGCGCGTGTTCGAGAGCGCCTTGGCCGTACGCAGCACGATCAGATCCTGGAAGGAGAAGCGGTACTCGCGCCGGCGCCCGCGATGTGGCGCCACAAAGCGCTGCCGGATCATGGCCCGCACCATGCCACGGGATAGTCCGATCAACCGCTCGACGTCGGCAAACGAGTACTCGTGCATGTCCCCTGCAGGATACTAGGAGACCGCCCGGAGCAGCAGCTTTAAGCGCGTGAACTCTTGCGGGCCGCGGGCTTGCGCTCCAGGCGCTTCGGTCCCTTGCGCGGTCCCAGCTTCTCCTGCTTGCCGCCGCCGAGGCTGGCCTTGAGCGCAGCGGTGAGATCGATGACGTTGCCAGCCGGTGTGCGCGTGGGCGCCACCGACACCGATACCTGCTTGCCCTCCACTTTCTTCTGGATGGCGGCCTCGATGCGACCTTTGACTTCGTCGACGTACAGCGTCGGCTCGAAGCGGTTCGACTTCTGCTGCTCAATGAGCTGCCGCGCGAGCTTCAGCTCGGCGTCCTTCACCTCGGTCGGAATCGAGCCGATGTCTTCGATCGAGCGTACTTCGGCGGCGAAGTGCAGCTGGTGCATGACGATGCCCTTGTCGAACGGCCGCAGCACGATCATGTGATCGCGGCCGTGTGAAGCCCAATGCCCCACCGCACAGCGCTGCGTCTCGCGCAAGGCTGCGGCCAGCAGCGCGTACGGCCGTGCCCCGCCCTTGCCCGGTGCCAGGTAGTAGCTGCGGTCGAAATACAGCGGGTCGACCGAAGCCAGTGGCACAAATTCGACAATGTCGATGCTGTCCGATCCGGTCTCCTCCAGCGCCTTGATCTCCTCGGCGGTGAATTGGACGTACTGATCCTTGGCAAACTCGTAGCCCTTCACGATCTCGCTGCGATCGACGACCGTGCCCTCTTTGATGCAGACGTACTGCTGCTTGAGCCGCGATCCGTCCTTGGCGTGCAGCAAATTGAAACTGATCTTTTCGCTGCTGAGGACCGCGGTATAGAGATCCACCGGAATGGCGACCATGCCGAACGAGATCGTCAGCGACGCCATAGAGCGAGCGGCCATTGGGTGAACTCCCACCTTATTAGTTGGTTACTAGCCTCACCTGTACCGCCGTCGAGGTCAATGCTTATGTTCAGATTGCGTGGCGCCGCGCCGGCGGCAGGCCGATGTTGCACTGCAACGGCACGCGCGACGGCTCTCAGGCATCAGCAACGGCGGCTTTGGATATCCACACTGTTTCAGCGCATCGGCTGAGGACGCGGTGTTGAGCACGCTGCCTGCAACCCGCCAGGTCAAATAGACGCGAGCGATGTACCAGTACTTGTAGGGAGAGAATCGATCGACAGATCGGGTGGCATGGAGCCCTCAAATAGGCCCCACGGTCCCAGGTCCGTGAGGCACAGGGGGGAAGTACCATGTCGGGGCCGACGGTAGCACCCGCCCTTCAAAAAAAACTGAATCGGTTTCACACTCCGAGGCGGCAGATCGGCCATTGCGCCGGTTTCCGCCCGAGATACTTGTGCACCTGGTCAACCCGGTGGATCCCGCAGCCGTGCTGCGGCTGCTGGGCCAGCGGCTCGAAGCACAGGCGTACGCGCAGCGCTGAAATCCAGCAGCAGCGCAGCCGCCAGCGCCGCCGCTCCCAGCACGAACACCCGTCCGTAGTCGTTGCCGCTGGCTGCAAACACGGCCGAAAAGCCGTAGGCCGCCAGGGCCTGGAAGGCCGCAAACGCAATGGTGGCGCGGCTCCAGACCACGCTTTGTCGCTGCAGGTCGGCTGCAAACAGCTCGCGAATCCAGACCAGCACCATGGGGACGATGCCCGGCGGAAATGTGCCGGCGATGGCGCTGAGCGCACAGAGGATGACTGTGCGGTCGGTCATCGTCAGACCGAGTATCGCCAGCGTCTGTACCGCCAGCAGCAGCCGTGCAGCAATGCGCGCTCCGGCGCGATCGGCCAGGGCACCATAGAGCGGCGGCCCGGCGATGGCGCCGGCGCCATAGCAGATCCACATCAGCGCGCCGCGACCGTCGCCTGCGCCCAGCCCGCGCGCCACGAAGTCCACCAGGAACACCATCGCCGGTACCAGCCCGGTGGCCATGAGCGCGTACTCAATGTACACCAGCTTGGCGCCCGAGGCGGTCGCTGCGGACCCGGCGCTGCTGCTCGGCTGTGGAGCCTCGCGCGGTTCGCCACCCTGGGGCCACGCAGCCCAGGTAGCGGCAGTGAGCGCGCCCGAAACGGCCGCGAGCCCAAGCCAGGTAAGGCGGAGGCCGAACCTCAGCAGCAGCGGCACCAGCGTGCCGGAGAAGGCAATGCCGAGTCCCACACCCAGAAAAACGCAGCCGGCCGCGGCCCCCCGCCGCGATGCCGGTATGTACGGCAGCACGGTGGCAGCTACGACCACCATGATGGCGCCCCCGCCGATACCCGAAATCAGCCGCCAGACGAAGAACCACGTCAGCGACAGCGGGAAGGCACAGGCCGCCATCGACACGCTCACCGCCAGCATCATGAGGCGCAGCACCCACGCGTGCGAGAGCCGGCGCGCAAGCGGCTGCCCGCT
Organism: Steroidobacteraceae bacterium; assembly: GCA_049584935.1. Lineage (GTDB taxonomy): Bacteria > Pseudomonadota > Gammaproteobacteria > Steroidobacterales > Steroidobacteraceae > FEN-1191. Next base: position 9,906 of record JBAUYT010000276.1, on the reverse strand, counting down.
CATGGCGCCAACCAGGTAACCGACCAGGTTGGCCGCACTCAGATAGACGACGTCTGCCGGCGCGAACCAGTGAGCGCGAATCAACGGCGGAATCAACGGCGTGTACGCAAAGCGCGCCAGGCCAATGCCGACGAGACTGGCCGACAATCCCGCAAACACGTAACCCCAGACGGCCGACGGCAGTGCCGCCGGCTCGGCTACTTCGGGAGTAGTCATGTGGCGGGACGCTGCAGCCGCGGAAAACCGCGGTACTGCGCCGCGTGACTACCGGCGTGGTTGGGGAAGCCGGGCCTGGTCAGATAGCCGGCCGGACGAATGAAGCTGTAGATGGTGCGCTTCGGCGCCTGGTGCCAGCCGATGTTGAATGCGCCCAGTTTCGGGAACAACTGCAGCTCGCTGTAGGGCAAATGATCGTGAATCCACCAGGCCATTGCCTGCCAGGTGACGCCCTGCTCCAGGCGATCGACCAGCCAAGGCAGCACTACCGTCGCCACCGCGCCGACGCCGCGCACGTCCCGCCGGTCCCAGATGTGGCGCGCCAGATTTCTGTCGTTGGATGCGCAGCTCAGGCGATGGCGCGCGCCGAATGCGTTGACCTCGGGCGACCGATAGGCCGAGCGCACCGCCACGCGGCCGAAGGTGGCCTGCAGCGGCTCGAGCAGGTGCTCGCACAGGCCGCGCCCCGCGGCCAGCGCCAGTTCCGGATCGTCCGGCAGATTCGCCATGCCCTCGATGCTGGCAATCTCGCTATGCAGAAAGTCGCGCATGAAGAAGGAATGCGACAGGCGGCTGCGGCCAAAGTTCTCGGCACTCCGAACCGTCCACTGCGGCGCTTTCATGCGCGTGCGGCCTTTGCGCGCACGCGCTTGCGCGGCGCGCCTGGGTGCTTGGCGCGCAGCAGTTGCAACAGCACCACGGCATGATTGATCTCCGGATCGTGCGCGGCATAGAGCAGGGTGACGGTCCGGCCGCGCCCCAGCCGGCGCAGATCCGACAGCGCGGGATCGGCGGCCAGCTCCCGGCGGTAGCGGCGCGAGAATTCAGCAAAGCGCTCGGGCTGGTGGGAGAACCAGGTGCGCAGCCCGGTGCTCGGCGCCACCTCCTTGAGCCAGAGCGTCAGCCGCGCATCCGCGCGGCTCAAGCCTCGGGGCCAGAGCCGATCGACCAGCACGCGCACGCCGTCGGACGGCCGAGCCGGCTCGTAGACACGTTTGAGCAAGAACGCCATGCGAATTCCTCCGGCTGCGCGCCCGTTGGCCTTGGATCATACAGCGGCCCCAACCGGGGGTTTCCGCCCCCGCCCGCGCGCGCTCATAGCTAATTCCCTATCAAAGTAATTCTTTCTTGCGGTCTGCTGGCACCCGCAGGGCGGCGCGGCCCGCAGCCGCAAAGGAACAAGTTTGCTTCCGCCGCAGCGCGGGGGTAACGTCTGCGCTGCGCGCGCCGGCCTGCGCCGCGCAACAGTTGTGACGCCGATGTGACGACAGGGCACAGATGAGCGTTCCCGAAAATCTCAGCGCCTCGATTCGCTCCCGCATTCTTGCCACCCGCCTTCCCGGCCGGCCGACGGCGTACGTGTATGCCGGGCCGGGCGACGGCGCGCTATGCGCCTGCTGTGACGACATCATCAAGTCCAACGAAATCCAGTACGACCTTGATTTCCCTGCCCGCGAAGGCGAGATTGGCTCCTATGCGATGCACCTGCACTGCTTCCACCTGTGGCGGGACGGCATCGAGGTGCTGGCGCGCGAGGATGCCGCGCGGCGGCGCCTTGGCAGTAACCCGAACTCAGGCAACGGCAAATGAACCTGACTGATCAGCCCTCGTACCTCGTCACTCACGTCGAGGGCTCGCCTCCGGCATGACCCGCCTCGTGGAGCGGTCGGGACTGCGCGTGGCAGAACTGCTATGCCGGTTCATCGAGGAACGGGCGCTACCGGGTACGGGGATTGCGGCCGAAGATTTCTGGCGTGGCGCTGCCGCCGTGCTGGCTCAGTTCAGCCCCGAGAATCGCCAGCTACTGGAGTGGCGCAATCGCCTGCAGGCAGACATCGATGCCTGGCACATCGCGCGGCGTGGCCAACCGATCGATGCCGCCAGCTACCAGGCGTTTCTGCGGCGGATCGGCTACCTGCTGGACGAGCCGCCGCCGTTCCAGGCCCGCACCGAGCACGTCGACGAAGAGATCGCACATCTGGCCGGACCGCAGCTGGTCGTGCCGGTGCTCAACCGCCGCTTTCTGATCAACGCGGTCAACGCGCGCTGGGGCAGTCTCTACGACGCGCTGTATGTCTCGGATGCACTGCCGCACCTGCCCGAAGAGCGGCGCGGCAGCTTCGACTTGAGCCGCGGGCGTCGCGTGGTCGAATATGCCAAGGCTCTGCTGGACGAGTTCGTGCCGCTGACGCAGGGCAAGCACGCCGAGGTCCGGAGCTGGCGCGCTGCAGACGGTTCGCTGACAGCTGTGCTGGCGGGCGGCGTTACCGCCGTGCCAGACACGGCAACGGGGGTGCGCTTTGCCGGCTACCGCGGCGATCCCGAACAGCCTGCCGGCCTGCTGTTCCGGCACCACGGGCTGCATATCGAGTTGCAGTTCGATCGCAGCCGGCCGATCGGTCAGGACGATCCATCGGGCTTGTCGGATGTGCTGCTCGAAGCCGCGCTCACGACCATCGTCGATCTCGAGGACTCGATCGCCGCGGTCGACGCCGAGGACAAGGTGGCCGCGTACGACAACTGGCTCGGTCTCATGCGCGGAGAGCTCGAGGCCAGTTTCGAGCGTGGCGGCAAGCCGGTTACGCGCGCGCTCAATCCCGAACGGCAGTGGCTGGCGCCCTCCGGGCAGCCATTCGCGCTCAACGGCCGCGCGTTGCTGTTCGTGCGCAATGTCGGGCACCTGATGACGACTCCGGCGCTGCTGCTTGCCGATGGCGCCGAAGCTCCCGAGGGCATACTCGATGCCATCGTGACCAGTCTCATCGCGATGCACGACCTGCGCGCACGCGGGCGTCCCACCAACAGCCGCACCGGCTCGGTGTACATCGTCAAGCCGAAGCTGCACGGCCCGGAGGAAACCGCATTCACCGATCGCCTGCTGGCGGCGGTGGAGGACATGCTGAGTCTGTCTCGCTACACGCTCAAGATCGGCGTCATGGACGAAGAGCGGCGCACCTCGGCCAACCTCGCGGCCTGCATCGCGGCCGTCAGGGACCGGATCGTGTTCATCAACACCGGCTTTCTCGACCGCACCGGCGACGAGATCCACACCTCCATGCAGGCCGGTGCCATGGTCGGCAAGACACAGATGAAGACCACGCGCTGGCTGGCGGCCTACGAGCAGCGCAACGTCAGCATCGGGCTTGCCTGCGGGCTGTCGGGTCGGGCGCAGATCGGCAAGGGCATGTGGGCGGCTCCCGACCGAATGGCTGCCATGCTGGCCGAAAAATTCGTGCATCCGCATGCCGGTGCCACCACGGCCTGGGTGCCCAGTCCCGTGGCGGCGATCCTGCATGCGTTGCACTACCATCGCGTCGATGCGTTTGCGCGGCAGCGGGAGATCGCAACGCAAGCCGCACCGCCACTCGATGCACTGCTGGACATCCCGCTGCGTCGAGGGCCTGTGCCCGACACGGCTGCGGTGCTGCGCGAGGTCGACAACAACGTGCAGGGCATCCTCGGCTACGTGGTGCGCTGGATCGATCAGGGCGTGGGCTGCTCGAAGGTGCCGGACATCCAGGACATCAATCTCATGGAGGACCGGGCGACGCTGCGTATTTCCTCGCAGCACCTGGCCAACTGGCTGCTGCACGGCGTGTGCAGTGCCAGCCAGGTCGAGGATTCGCTGCGGCGCATGGCGACCCGGGTCGATGCGCAGAACGCCGGCGACCCGCTCTACCGGCCAATGTCTGCCGATCCGCAGGCGAGCCTGGCGTTCCAGGCAGCGCATGCGCTGATCTTCGAAGGATTGCTGCAGCCGAACGGCTATACCGAGCCACTGCTGCATGCTTTCCGGCAGCGCGCCAAGCAGCGCGAAACTGCTGCCGGCGGTACGCTTACGGGACCGGCGGGCGATCGATGAACAGCGTCGCCGGCATTTCGAGCATGGCTTTGAGGCGTTGCACGAACGCGGCGGCATCGTAGCCGTCGACGATGCGGTGATCGAACGATGACGACAGGTTCATCATTCTGCGCACCACGATGACGCCCTGGCGCACCACCGGCCGCTCGACGATGCGGTTGGGGCCGATGATCGCCACTTCCGGGTGATTGATCACCGGCGTGGCGGCGATGCCACCGAGCGATCCCAAGCTGGTGAGTGTGATCGTGGAACCGCTGAGCTCCTCCCGCTTGGCCTTGTTGTCGCGCGCGGCTGCGGCCACGCGCGCGATCTCGGCCGCACAATCCCACAGATCCCGCCGCTCGACGTGTCGCACCACCGGCACCATGAGGCCGCCGGGCGTCTGGGTGGCGACGCCCAGGTGAATGGCGCGATGCTGCCGCAACACGCCGGCATCGCCGTCATAGGTGGCATTGATCTGCGGATAGTCCGGCAACACGCGCGCCAGTGCGCGCGCGAAGAACGCCAGCGGACTCAGTTTCCGACCGCGGCTGTCGCTGGCGTTGAGGTGCGCCCGCAGCGCCTCGAGCTCGGTGAGGTCGATCTCCTCCACGTAAGTGAAGTGCGGAATCGAGCGCTTGGACTCCATCATTTTTTCGGCAATGCGGCGTCGCAGGCCGATGACGCGGATCTCTTCCACTGCGTCACCGGGCACGGCTGCGTCACCGGGCACCACTGCGCCTGCCGTAGCCGGGATGCGCCCTGTTCCGGCAGCACCGCTCGCGCGCGCGCGGTGCTGCTCGAGATCCCGGTGCAATATTCGCCCGCCCGGACCCGTTCCAGTGACCTGCCCGAGCGGCGTGTCGGTTTCACGCGCGCGTCGCCGGACCGAGGGCGATGCGGCGGGACGCGCTGCAAGCGCCTGGTCTGCGCTGGGCTCCTGCGCCGGTGAAACTGCTGCCGACCGCGTCGCAGGGTATACGGCAGGCGGCATGCTCGCGGGTGTTTCAGCCGGCGCCCCCGCCGCCGCGGCGCCGGTTTCGAAACTGATCAGCGCCGCGCCGACGGCCGCCATTTCGCCGGCTTTGACGAAGATCGACTGCACCACACCGGCGACTGGCGAGGTGATTTCCACCGTCACCTTCTCGGTCATGACGTCGACCAGCGGCTGGTCTTCGGCCACGTGTTCGCCTGGCCGCACATGCCAGGCGGCAATCTCGGCCTCGGTGGTACCCTCGCCGACGTCCGGCAGCTTGAAGACGTAGGAGGCCATCGTCACTCCGCCAGCACGCGCCGCATGGCATCGATGACGCGCTGGGGCGAAATGAAATACTCCCATTCGAATGCATGCGGATAGGGGGTATCGAATCCGGTGACACGCTCGGTGGGCGCTTCCAGCTGATAAAAGCAGCGCTCCTCGACCAGAGCGGCCAGCTCGGAGGCAAAGCCGCCGGTGCGCGTGGCCTCGTGCACGATCACGCAGCGGCCGGTCTTGTTGACCGAGGTCGCGATGGTGTCGATATCCAGCGGTACGATGGTCCGCACGTCGATGACCTCGGCATCAAGGCCACTCTCCTCCACCGCGGCGAACGCCACGTGCAGCATGGTGCCATAGGCCAGCAAGGTCAGTGCGGAGCCCGGCCGGACCACGGCCGCCTGACCCAGCGGCACGGTGTAGAACTCCTCGGGCACATTGCTGGCCGGGTGTTTCGACCACGGCGTCAGCGGTCGATCGTGGTGGCCGTCGAATGGCCCGGTGTAAAGACGCTTGGGCTCGAGGAAGATCACCGGGTCCGGATCGAGGATCGCACTGATCAGCAGACCCTTGGCGTCATAGGGATTCGACGGGATCACGGTCTTGAGACCAGCCACATGCGCGAACAGCGCCTCAGGGCTCTGGCTGTGGGTCTGGCCGCCAAAGATGCCGCCGCCATAGGGCGAACGCACCACCAGCGGCGCGGAGAACTCACCCGCCGAGCGGTAGCGCAGGCGCGCGGCCTCGGACACCAGCTGGTCATAGGCCGGCAGGATGTAATCGGCAAACTGGATTTCGATGACGGGCTTGAGTCCGTAGGCCGCCATGCCGATGGCCGCAGCGACGATGCCGCCCTCGGCGATGGGAGTGTCGAAGCAGCGCGTCTGTCCGTGCTTCCTCTGCAGTCCGTCGGTGACGCGGAACACGCCGCCGAAGTACCCCACATCCTCGCCGAACACCAGCACGCTGGCATCCCGCGCCAGCATGACATCCAGCGCCGAGTTCAGCGCCTGTACCATGTTCATGGCGGCCATGATTCAGTATCCCGCCTCGGTGCGCTGCTGCTGGAGGCGCCAGTCGGGCTGCTCGAAGATGTCGTCGAACATGACGGAGGGTGTGGGCCGCGACTTGCCCAGGGTGCCGACCGCCTCGGCCTCGCGCGCGGCGGCACGCACCTGCTCGGCCACATCGGCTTCCAGCGCGACGTAGTCCGCTTCGCTCATCTGATCCGTGGCCAGCAGATGCTGGCGCAGCCGTTCGATCGGATCCCCGAGGGGCCACTGATGCGGTTCATCGGCCGGGCGGTACTTGCTCGGATCATCGCTGGTGGAATGTCCCTCGCGGCGATAGGTGTAGAACTCGATGACGGTGGCACCGAGGTTGGCTCGCGCTCGCGCCACCGCCCATTGCGAAGCAGCGTACACCGCCAGAAAGTCATTACCGTCCACCCGCAGACCGGGCAGACCAAAGCCCAGCGCACGCGCCGCGAACGTAGTCGACTCGCCCCCCGCCAACCCCTGGAAGCTCGAGATGGCCCACTGGTTGTTGACGATGTTGAGGATCACGGGCGCGCGGTACACCGCGGCGAATGTCAGCGCATAGTGAAAGTCGGCAGCGGCCGTGGAACCATCGCCGATCCATGCCGACGCGATCTTGCTGTCGTGGCTGTAGGCTGAGGCCATGGCCCAGCCGACCGCCTGCGCAAACTGCGTGCCGATGTTGCCCGACAGCGTGAAGAAGCCATACGCACGCGCGGAATACAGGATCGGCAGCTGATGGCCTTTCAGCGGATCCTGCGCATTGGAATAGATCTGATTCATCATCTGCGCCAGCGGGTAGCCACGCGTGATCAGAATTCCCTGCTGTCGATAGGTGGTAAAGCACATGTCGGCGTTGTCGAGCACCATGGCCTGTGCGCAGGCGACCGCCTCCTCGCCCGTGCACTTCAGATAGAAACTGGTCTTGCCCTGGCGCTGCGCGCGGAACATGCGGTCGTCGAACGCACGCGTGAGCAGCATTGCGCGCAGGCCACGCCTCAAAGTTCCGGCGTCCAGCTTTGGATCCCAAGGGCCGCTGGCGATGCCGGCATCATCGAGCACGCGGATTAGGGCGAAGGCCTGGTCCCGCATCTGGGCCGCGGGGCAGTCCTCGTCGGGTCGGTTTCTCGAGCGCTCCAGGCTCACGCCTGAAAAGTCGGCCGCCTCGCCCGGCCGGCGGTCCGGCTCGGGTATATGAAGAGAGAGCCCCCCGGATTCTTGTTTCATCCCAGCATTATCGGGGGTCGCCAGTAGGATGGCGTCCCCATTGTTTGCGTGATATCCGCTGTTTGTAGTATTTTGTTCCTTTATCGCGCCACTATTAGGATTTTTCTCCTATGGATGACCTCGATCGCAAGATATTACGTCTAATTCAGAGCGAACCGGATCTTCCCATTCAGACCCTGGCGCAGCGGGTCGGCCTGTCGCACACACCCTGCTGGCGACGACTCAAAAATCTCGAGGCCGACGGCGTCATTCTCGGACGGCCGTGCCTGCTCGATCAGGATGCCGTGGGACTGCCCGTCACCGTATTCGCGCATGTCAAGCTCAAACAGCACGACGAGGTGACCCTGGAGACACTGGAACAGGCCGTGGCCGATTGCCCCGAGATCGTCGAATGCTTCTCCATCTCCGGCAGCAGCGATTATGTCTGCCGTATCGTGGTGGAAAGCATTGCGCGCTACGAGCAGTTCCTCAAAAAGACCCTGCTGCACCTGCCGGGCGTGTCCGAAGTGAATTCCGAATTTGCCCTCAAGCGCGTCAAGCTCACCACGCGCCTGCCGATAGCCGCGGGAGCGGTTCGCTGACGACTGCACAACCCCCACCGCATACAGACCGGTCAGCCGCGTCCTCAAGCCTTAAATCCCGCGCGGCGCTCTTGTACGCGGTCCGCTGGATCGGTACAAGGCACATCCAGATGTACGCTGCCCTCCGACGCTTCCGCGCTGACCATGTCTTCAATCCATGGTCCGACGTCGACGCGCTGGATGTGAGTCCGCAGCCGGGTGCGCAGCGTCTCGCGCGACTGCGCCGCCATTTCGACTGTGATCCCACTTTCGTGCTCGTTGGCGAGGCGTCTGGCTACCAGGGTTGCCATGCCTCGGGCATTCCATTTACGAGCGAACGCTTGCTGCTGCAAGGAAGCGTACCGCGCGTCGCCGTCCCCTGCCGCCTGACCAGCCGTCCGCGGCCGTGGTCTGAACCCAGCGCGTCAATCGTCTGGGGAACACTGCAGGCGCTCGGCATTGCCGAGCGCGTCGTGCTATGGAATGCCTTTCCTTGGCACCCGCATCGCCCTGGCGCGCCGTACTCGAATCGCCGGCCGACACACACCGAACTGCAGCAGGGGGTAGCAAGTCTCAAGGCCGTGCTCGCGCGCTTCGAGCACGCAGTGGTCATTGCGGTGGGACAGATTGCGCATCAGGCACTCGTCCCACTCGTGGGCTCCGATGTACCACTGCTGCGTCATCCTGCCTACGGTGGTGCGCGCGCGTTCAGTAGCGGATTGACTGCTCTGACTCGCGCACGCGGCCGCCGCATGGCGCCGGCGCATCCCAGCCGCTGAGCGGTTTGGCAACCAACTGGTTGACACCGGCAACTCGACGGTTGCCGCTTGCAACCATTTGGTTGACAGTATGCGCAGGCGCCTCCTCGTATACTGTCAACCGATAGGTTGCCGACGGCAACCCAATGGTTGCCGAGTTTAGCGTGTCACCTCACGACATCAACTTAAGCGTTTGAAGCAGCCGGCATTGCCGAATCCCGCCCGCTTCGACTCGAAATCGTCCGGCATCTGACACTGCCGCGTCACAAACTCAGCGCAGAGTCTCCCGCACTGGCGATGGTCTGCGACAGGCGTCCACCCCTCAGCGCTGCTCCCCCATCTCGGCCAACGAGGTCGATCGTCTGCTCGCAGGCCACCGCCAACCTTGCCAGGCGATCGCCGTGAAGCGGCGCCGTCCTACGATAACTTGGCCAGTTAGCGCATCGCGCTGCGCCGTCCAGCGGCGCAATGCTCTCCATCATGAAGTGGGTGTCGATCCTTGGGATTGTGGCCTGGGTTCTGGCGGGCGCTGCGACAGCGGCCGAGCCACCGGCCGGCAGCGGGGATATGCATCCGCGGGATGCCAACACGCCTGTGCGTGCATCCACTGCTGCCGACGATGTCAAAGTGACTGCGCAGATTCGCCAGGCGCTCGATTCCGACCAGACCCTGTCCACCTCCGGCAAACACATCCAGATCGTCACCAACTCGAGTGCAGTGGTGCTGAAGGGTGCGGTGCGCGCGCAGGAGCCGTCCAGGATCGAGAGTCTGGTTCAGCAGTACGCCGGCATTCGACAGGTCATCAATCAGCTGACGGTTGCGGACCCGCAACCGGCCCAATAAGGGCTATCAACTTCAACGGCGCGGGATAGGCTCACCCGGGAGGGGTGTGCCGATCGAAGCTGCTGGAGGGGGAAGTGTCAGCAGCCTCGACCGGCACTGCGGGGAGAAGGCACCCTCTCGCCAGCGAGGCGTATATCAGCGAGAGGGCGGTCATCACGAGGACGACCAA
>JBAUYT010000275.1:0-2309 GCA_049584935.1 Steroidobacteraceae bacterium | reverse complement strand
CGCCTCGCGGCGGGTTTGCCCTTAAACAGTGAGCGCCATTTAAAAGCCCTTGCCCCCTGCTCTCAACCTGTCACCCGACCCCTACACGTCTGCTTTTGGCGACGGAACTCGTAGCTGTCAGTAGCTGACAATATCGCAGCAACGCCACGGGCTGGAGCGGCGACGCGCAATCGCGTTTACAATCCGGGCGTGGCCCATCGCGTGTTACTGGCTCTATCCATCCTCGCAGTCGTGAGTGCGGGTGCCGCCGTCGCCGCGGATAGCTCGACGGCACCGCTGGGCCTGGACTCATCGCGCCCGGGCGCCCCGCATTTCGGCATCAAGGTGCAGGGCGATCACCTTGTGAGCACCTACGACGGTCACACGGTGCAGCTGCTCGGCGTCAGCGTGTCCGGCCTGGAACAGGGCAACAGCAGCTTCGCCAATGACACCGAAAACTATGGCGACAGCAGCGATCCCGGCTTCGCCGCCATGGCCGAGTGGAACATCAATGTGGTGCGCATCCCGCTCAATGAAGACAGCTGGCTTGGAGTAAATGACTGCATCAAGGGCGGCGGCACCGCCGCGGAGCTACATGCCAACGTGCAGCGCGCGGTGCAGAAGGCCAATGCCGTTGGCTTGTATGTGATTCTGGATTTGCACTGGACCGCTCCAAATTCGTTTGGATGCCCACAGGGTCAAGGCGCCATGCCCGATGCGGACAATTCCGTTGCCTTCTGGCAGTCGGTGGCGTCCAGCTTCAAAGACAATCCCGCGGTCATCTTCGAGTTGTTCAACGAGCCGTTCGGCACCAACGTTTATGCCAATTGGATGGAGCGTCTGGACGGCCCGGCGCCACCGGGGCAATCGGCGCCAGATCGGCGCATCCTGCTTGAGGGCGGAACCTACGACGCCGGCTACATGTACGAGTGCAATACCGGCTGCAAGCTCGAACAGGACAAGGATTACATCGCGCCCCATACCGCACCGTTTCGAACCGCCGGACTTCAGACCATCGTCGACGCCATTCGCGCCACCGGTGCGACCAACGTCATGATCGCGAGTCCGATCGGTTACGCCGGTCAGATTCAAACCTGGACCGGCGCGAAACCAAAAGACTCAATCGGACAGCTGGCCGCGGGCTGGCACCAGTCCGGGGGCCCTCGGGTCACCGTCTCCACTGCCCAAGGCCTGCTCGGCGACGGCTATCCGATCATCATCACCGAGGCCTACAAGACCGGTGACGACGTCTTCTACTGGGCCGTCAACAATTCGGTCGGATTTCTGTACTGGGCTTGGGTGGACTGGGGCGGTGGTGGCCTGCTTGAGAATGCCAAGACGCACACCGCCAATGCCAATGGTCTGCTGCTGAAGGCATCTTTTTGCCGACGGCCGCCGGTGAACCGGCTGGCCAAATGCGAGTGAATCGGGTCCGGCTCGCTGACTGCGGCACCGCCGTGATTCGACGCCGCTAAGACTTACCGACGATTTCCTGGATGCGCCTCATGAGCGCGTCCACTTCGCCCTCCTTCTCGAGGAACTCTTCCAGCTGTCGTCCGGAAAGCTCCGTGGGCACCCCAGTCTGGAGCGCAACCGCCGCGCGGTGGATGGCCGCAGGGAGGGCTGCGTAAAGGCGCTGCAGCTCCTCGTTCTGAGACCCGGTTATGCTCCTAGCCTCCATGCGATATCGATCGTAACCCATTGGGAAGGTTGATGCTACATAATTCAGGGAGCAGGAGGTAAGCCATGAACACCCCGCTTCTGGACCAGATCAATATCGTCAGTACCGACCTGGAAGCCTCTGTCACCTTCTATAGGCGACTGGGGCTAGCCATTCCGGAGCAGCGGCTCTGGCGCACCGCCACCGGGCTCCATCACGTCAGCGCGGAGACCCCAACTGCCAGCGCCGCCATCCACTTGGATCTGGACAGCAGCAGATTTGCGGCCGTCTGGAACAGCGGGTGGCAGGGCAACCGGACGCTGCAAGGTCGCGTGGTAGTTGGCTTCAAACTCGAATCGCGCAGCGCCGTCGATGCGATCTATGCCGATCTCACTGGCGCTGGCTATCGCGGCCTGCAGGCACCCTACGATGCTTTCTGGGGCTCTCGTTACGCGGTCATCGAGGACCCGGACGGCGTGGCAGTCGGACTCATGAGCCCGATTGAGAAGCGCTATCGTCGCGAACCACCAGGGGTGTAAGAAAGGGTGTGCCGATCGAAGCTGCTGGAGGGGGAAGTGTCAGCAGCCTCGACCGGCACTGCGGGGAGAAGGCACCCTCTCGCCAGCGAGGCGTATATCAGCGAGAGGGCGGTCATCACGAGGACGACCAA
>JBAUYT010000274.1:0-20657 GCA_049584935.1 Steroidobacteraceae bacterium | reverse complement strand
GGTGTCGCCGTTGCGGACCGTGTAGCTGCTGGCGTTGGGCGCGGCGGCGGTGGCGGCAGCACCGGAGCTGCCTGCGGACGCACTCGCGGAGCGCACGCGCGTAACCGCAGGGCCGGCCGATGGGGTCGCAGCCACCGAGGCTGCCATTGCAGCCGCCGGCGCAGGGCTGGCGCTGCGGCGCTCGACGCTGCCGCTGCGTGCGGTATCACCGGTGGTCGGTGCAGCCACCGCGGTGGCAGCGCCATTGCCGCTGCTGTCGCCGTTTTGGCCGGTGAAAACCGGGGGATCGAGCAGCACGGTGTATTCACGCACCAGGTGGCCGCGCGCCCAGTTGACCTCCACCAGCATCGTGGCGATCGGCTCGTTGACGGCGTCGCTCGACTGCAGGTGCAGCACCGTGCGCCCATCCGCGGTCTGGCGCGGCTCGAGCCGCACACCCGCAAGGAACGAGGGGTACTCGATCCGGTAACGGTTGAAAGTGTCTCTCGAGGCCAGCGTGGCCTTAAGACCGGCAAGCTCGTCGGGGCTGGCTCCCACGATGTCGATGTCGGCATCGAGGGGGGCATTCAAGGCGGATTTGAGATGGATGTCCCCCAGACCGAGCGCCAGCGTGGCGGTCGGCGACAGCAAAACGAGCAGCAGAATCCGGCAAATATTACGCGTCAACATCGTGTCTCCCGACGGACCAGGCTGCTAAATAATCCTTAGAAAATAAATAATTAGAGCCGCATCCAAACTGTGCGCGCATATCCCGCGCAATATAACTTATAAATACTCCGACACCAAAATCTCGGCAATTTGCACGCTGTTCGTGGCCGCACCCTTGCGGATGTTGTCGGACACGATCCATAGGTCGAGGCCATGGTCATGCGACATATCTTCGCGAATACGGCCCACGTAAACCGTGTCGTGGTTCGCTGCTTCGGTAACCGCAGTGGGGTACCCCCCCGCCACGCGGTCGTCCAGGACCGTGACCCCAGGGGCCTTTTCCAGCAGCGCCCGGGCCTCGGCGGCCGAAATCTTGCGCTGCGTCTCAATATGCACCGCTTCCGAGTGCCCGTAGAACACCGGCACACGCACCGCGGTGGCATTCACTCGGACCGAGGGGTCTTCCAGGATCTTGCGGGTCTCCCAGAGCAGCTTCATCTCTTCCTTGGTGTAGCCGTTGGGCTGGAACAGATCGATCTGCGGCACGCAGTTGAACGCAATCTGCTTCGCAATCTGCTGCGGCGGAGCGATCGGGCGGCCATTCAATAGCGCCGCGGTCTGCGCGGCCAACTCCTCCACGGCTTCCTTGCCAGCGCCTGAGACGGACTGGTAGGTCGCCACGTTGATGCGGTCGATGCCCACGGCATCGTGGATCGGCTTGAGCGCGACCAGCATCTGGATGGTCGAACAGTTGGGATTGGCGATGATGTTGCGGGTCTTGTACTGCGCAATTGCGTGTGGATTGACCTCCGGCACGACCAGCGGGATGTCATCCTCGTAACGAAACTGCGCCGTGTTGTCGATGACGATGCAGCCGGCCGCAGCCGCCTTGGGTGCAAACTCGGCCGAGACACTGCTGCCGGCCGAAAACAAGCCGATATCGGCGCGCGAGAAGTCGAAGCCCGACAGCTCCTGGACCGGCAGGGAGCGACCGCAGAATTCCACCGAGCGGCCGAGCGAGCGGTTGCTGGCCAGCGCGTGCAGCTCGGACACCGGGAATTTGCGCTCCGCGAGCACATTGATCATGGTCTCGCCCACGAGCCCCGTCGCCCCGACCACCGCCACCCGAAAAGACCTGCTCATCGTCCGCCTGCACTCCTTGAACTGGTTGAATTGGATGAACCGCCGTCGCGTCCTGTGACTAGCGCCTGCCTGCCGCGCCGCGCTCGATATCCGGCGTTGGACAGCTGACGTCGGCGTTCTGCGCGCGCTGGCGCAGGTAATGGTCCATGAGCACGATTGCCAGCATGGCCTCGGCAATGGGCGTGGCCCGCAAACCGACACAGGGATCGTGGCGGCCGGTCGTCACCACTTCGACCGCGGCTCCCGCCACGTCGATCGTGCGCCCCGGCACCTGGATGCTGGAGGTCGGCTTCAGGCTCAGATGGGCCACGATCGGCTGGCCGGAGGATATCCCACCCAGCACGCCCCCGGCGTGATTGGATGCAAATCCCGTGGGCGTAAGCTCGTCTCGATGGCTACTGCCGCGCTGGGCAGCCACCGCCACGCCATCGCCAATTTCGACCGCCTTGACGGCATTGATGCCCATGAGGGCATGGGCGATGTCGGCATCGAGCTTGTCGAATACCGGCTCTCCCAGCCCCGGCGGCACACCCTCGGCGATTACGGTCACACGCGCACCGATGGAATCGCCGGCGCTGCGCGTGTCCCACAGCAGCTGCTCCAGCTCGGGCAGGCGCTCCGGGTCGGGGCAGAAGAAGGGGTTCTCGTAGGCCGCCGCCGGCTGGCGCGGTTCGAGCACCCGATCGCCTATCTGGCTGAGATAGCCGTAGATGCGCACCCCGAGCCGCTCGGCCAGGTACTTTCGCGCGATTGCGCCGGCCGCCACCCGCATGACCGTCTCGCGCGCCGAGGAACGGCCGCCGCCGCGATAGTCGCGAAAACCGTACTTGTGCTGATAGGTGTAATCGGCGTGTCCGGGACGAAAGCGGTCCTTGATACGTTCGTAGTCGCGCGAGCGGACATCGCCGTTTTCGACCAGCAGCCCGATCGGCGTGCCGGTACTGCGTCCCTCGAACACACCGGAGAGGATCCTGACGCTGTCCTCTTCACGCCGCTGGCTGACGAATTTGGACGTGCCGGCGCGGCGCCGGTCGACATCACATTGCAGGTCCGCCTCGGTCAGCGCCAGGCCGGGGGGACAACCATCGACGATACAGCCGAGCGCAGCGCCGTGGCTCTCGCCAAACGTCGTTACCGCAAACAGCCGTCCTACCGTGTTGCCCGACATCGATCACTCGTCTCCAAGCCGGCCTCTAGGAGCCTGTCCCTACCGGCCGCAGCTGCGGGCGCTCGAGCACGAACACTCCGCCACCGCCGCGCTCGAAGCTGAGCCAGACGAACGGCAGTCGCGGAAATGCGCGGCGCAGCGCCCACTCCGTGTTGCCAACTTCGACCACCAGAATCCCACCCGGTCTCAGGTGTGCATGGGCCTGCCGCAGAATGACTCTCACCGAATCGAGACCGTCCAATCCGGCCGCCAGCGCCAGTTGCGGCTCGTGCCGATACTCTGCCGGCAGCGTCCGCAGCTCGCGCCGCCCTACGTAGGGCGGATTGCTGACAATAATATCGTAGCTGGCACCCTTCAGAGCGGCGAAATGATCCGACTGCACCGCTCTGACGCGTCGCTGCAGGCCGTGCTGGCGGATATTGCGGCGCGCGACCTGGAGCGCCTCGGTCGAGATGTCGACCGCATCGACCCTTGCATTCGGAAACGCACAGGCACAGGCAATGGCGATGCAGCCCGAGCCGGTGCCGAGATCGACGATCCGACGCACGCGCGCGGCGTCGATCCAGGGCGCAAACCGCCGCTCGACCAGTTCCGCGATCGGCGAGCGCGGTATCAGCACGCGCTCGTCGACGTACATCGGCAACCCCGCAAACCAGCAGCGCCGTGTCAGGTAGACGGCCGGGATGCGCTCGCGAATGCGCCGCTGCAGCAGGACCTCGATGCGTGCGAGCGCACGCTGCGACACCGCCCGGGCATAGGGCGCGCGCCCGGTCGGCGGTTCACCGAGCACGTGCCAGATCAGCGCCGCCGCCTCGTCACGCGCATTGTCGGTGCCGTGGCCAAAATGCAGCCCGGCCCGCCGCAGCCGCCGCGCACTGCGGACCAGCAGCGCCGCGACCGTCGGCCTGGCCGCTCTGGCGCTGTGAGATAATCGTCGCATGAGTCGCCGGTCCGTCCTGTTGTTGCTGTCGTTGGGCATGCTCGCGTTAGCGGCCGGCGCGTTGCTGGCGCACCTGCTCGCGGCAGGCGTGCCGCTGCAGAGCGGTACTTGGCTGCCGCGCGCGCGCGCGCTGGCAGAGTTCCACCTGCAGGACATGGCGGGCAGGGACTTTGGTCAGGATAACCTGCGCGGCCATCCGACCCTGCTGTTCTTCGGCTTCACCAACTGTCCCGACGTCTGCCCGACCACGCTGGCGACATTGTCACAGGTGCAGCAGCAGGCGCCGCTGGCGGGCGCGCAGGTAGTCTTCGTCAGCATCGACCCCGAGCGTGATACCCCCGCCGCACTCAAAGCCTACCTCGGCGCCTTCAGCAACCGGTTCGTCGGTCTGCGCGGTGACCGTGCGGCGCTGGCGCCGCTGTTGCGCAGCCTCAACGCCATTGCCGTGCGCGATCCGTTGCCGGGCGGCGGCTACACCATGGATCACTCGGCCACGCTGTACCTGCTCGATACCGATGGCAGGCTGGTGGCCGTATTCTCCCCGCCATTCTCTACCACCGCGCTGGTTGCGGACCTGCGCCGCGTCAGTGCCGCGCGGCGCCTATAAGGGGCCGGTCGGTGTTTGTCGCGCTGCAGTACCTGCTGCCGCACCATTTGCTGTGCCGGCTGGTGTACGCGCTGACGCGCAGCGAGACACGCTGGTTCAAGAACCGGTTGATCGGTGCCTTCATGCGCGGCTACGCCCCGGAAATGGCGGATGCGGCCGAGCCGGACCCCCTCGCCTATCCGAGCTTCAATGCCTTCTTTACGCGCCCGCTGCGCACCGGCGCACGGCCACTCGATCCGGACTCGCGCGCGCTGGTATCGCCCTGTGATGGCACCGTCAGCCTCGCCGGTGAGATCCGGGGCGACCGCCTGCTGCAGGCCAAGTCACACGAATACACGCTGACGGCGCTGCTGGCCGATCCCGCCCGGAGCGCCCGTTTCGCCGGCGGATCGTTCGCCACGCTCTACCTGGCGCCGTACAACTATCACCGTGTGCACATGCCGCTGGACGGCCGCCTGAGCGCCGCGTGGCACGTCCCCGGCCGGCTGTTCTCGGTCAATCGACAGACCGCCGAGCGGGTACCGCGGCTGTTCGCGCGCAACGAGCGCGTGGTCTGCGCGTTCGACGGCGAACATGGCCCGTTCGTCGTGATCCTGGTGGGCGCGCTGTTCGTCGGCAGCATGAGCACCGTGTGGCATGGGGACATCACCCCGAGCCGCACCGGCGCCGGGGTGCGTACGCTGCAACCGGCAGCGCAGGCCGCACTCTGGCAGCCGCGCGGCGCTGAGCTCGGCCGCTTCAACATGGGTTCCACCGTCATCCTGCTGCTGCCGCCGGACACGGTCCGATGGGACCCGACGCTGCAGCCCGGCGTCAGCGTACGCGTGGGCAGGCGGCTCGGAACGCGCGCCGCGTGACCGCCTCGCCCAGCTGGCGTCCGACCGCGACGCTCGCCACGCTGCGACAGCGTGCCGAGCTGCTGGCGGCCGCGCGCAGCTTCTTCGCTGCCCATGCGGTGCTCGAAGTGGACACACCGGCGCTGGTGCGTCACGCAGTCACCGACCGCCACATCCATTCGGCACGGGCGGAGCTGCCGGGGCATGACGCACCCCTTTATCTGCACACCTCGCCCGAGTACGCCATGAAGCGCCTGCTGGCCGCCGGCAGCGGCGACATCTACCAGATCGCGCACGTGTTCCGCGGCAGCGAGCAGGGTCGCTGGCACAACGCCGAGTTCACCCTGATCGAGTGGTACCGCTGTGGCTTCTCGCTGCGGGATCTGATGCTGGAGGTTGCGGCGCTGGCGCTGCGCCTGCTCGGTCAGCCCGCAGACACCCCGGTGCAGTACCTGCGCTATGCGGAAGCGCTGCAGCACCAACTGGCGCTCGATCCGCTGGTGGCCTCGGACAGCGAGCTGCGCGATCTGGCCATCGCCCGGCGGCTGGACGCGGACCTCGCCCGCCGCTGTGACCGCGACGAACTGCTCGACTGGCTCATGGCAAGCGTGGTCGGGCCGCGCCTCGGACTCGAGGGGCCGTGCTTCGTGCATCACTACCCAGCCAGTCAGGCGGCTCTGGCCCGCCTCGACCCGCTCGACCCGCGTGTCGCGCTCCGCTTCGAGCTGTACTACCGGGGAGTCGAGCTTGCCAACGGCTTCGAGGAGCTGGCCGATGCCGTGCAGCAGCGCGCGCGTTTCGAACTTGATCGGCGTCGGCGCCTGGCCGCAGGTCTGCCGGCCCCGGACGTCGATGAGGCATTGCTGGCGGCGCTCGAAGCCGGACTGCCGCCGGTGTCGGGCGTTGCGCTAGGGTTTGATCGGTTGCTGATGCTGCGGCTCGGCGCATCCGCCATCGGGCAGGTGCTGCCGTTTCCGCTCGATCGCGCCTGAGGCCGTGCGGCGATTGCTGCGGCTGTTTGGGCTGCGACTGTTTGGCTGCTACTGCCTGGCGCGGGAGATGTAGGAACCGGTGCGGGTGTCGACCTTGACGATCTCGCCCTCATTGATGAAGAGCGGCACGCGCACGACCGCGCCGGTCTCCAGCTTGGCGGCCTTCTGGCCGCCCGTGGCGGTATCTCCGCGCAGCCCCGGATCGGTCTCCACCACTTTGAGCTCAATGTGCGGCGGCGGCAGGACCACGATCGGCACGCCGTTCCAGAGCGTGACGATGCAGACCACCCCATCCTTGAGCCACTGCGAACTCTCACCCACCACGGCCTTGCTGGCGACGTGCTGCTCGAAATTGTCGGGGATCATGAAGTGGAAGAAGTCGCCATCGCTGTACAGATACTGCATGTCGACATCGACCACGTCGGCCGCCTCGACGCTGTCACCCGACTTGAAGGTGCGTTCGATGGTGCGCCCGGTCTTGAGATTGCGGACCTTGACGCGATTGAACGCCTGCCCCTTGCCGGGCTTGACCATCTCGTTCTCGACGATCGAATACGGATCGCCGTCCAGCAAAATTCGCAGGCCGGATTTGAATTCGTTGGTCGAGTAGCTGGCCATTTCTCTTCTGCGTGCTGAGGCCGCACAATAGCGGCCCTCCAAAAGCGGGCGCGTATGATAACGGCATCACCCCTTAGCCGCCAGCCGATGGGCCCGGCATCGGCCGCCAACTGGCAGAGGTTGCTGGCGCAGGCCGTAACCGATCCGCATGAACTGCTGCGGCTGCTGGAGCTGGACCCCGAGCCGATCCTGGCGGTACTGCCGGCGGCGGCAGCGTTTCCACTGCGGGTACCGCGGGGCTTCGTGCGGCGCATGCGCCGCGGCGATTCGAACGATCCGTTGCTGCTGCAGGTGCTGCCGCGTGCGCTCGAGCTCGCCGAACGCCCGGGGTTCAGCCCCGATCCACTGGCGGAAGGCGCCGCGGTCCGGGCACCGGGGCTGTTGCAGAAGTATTTCGGCCGCGCGCTGCTGATCACCACCGGCGCCTGCGCCGTGCACTGCCGCTACTGCTTCCGGCGCGAGTATCCGTACGCCGAAGCCGAGCAGGGTGGCCGCTGGCAGGCGGCACTGCAGACCATCGCCGCCGATCCATCGATCGAGGAAGTCATTCTGTCCGGCGGTGATCCGCTGTCGCTCAGCGACGCACGGCTGCAGCAGCTGTCCGCCGCGCTGCGCGCAATACCGCACGTGCGCCGGCTGCGGCTGCACACCCGCACGCCGGTGGTGCTGCCGGAGCGCGTGGATGACGGCCTGGCTGGCTGGCTGGAGTCGCTGCCGTGGCCAACCGTCATCGTGCTGCACGCCAATCACGCCAACGAGATCGACGCCAGTGTGCGCATCGCCGCTGCACGCCTGCGCGCCGCCGGTGCGACGGTGCTGAATCAGTCGGTGCTACTGGCTGGCATCAACGATTCGCTCGAGGCGCTCGAGGCGCTGTCGCACGCCCTCTGGTCGGCGCAGGTGCTGCCCTACTACCTGCACCTGCTGGATCGCGTGCGCGGCACCGCACACTTCGAGGTCACGGAATCGCGGGCGCGCGTGCTGGTGGCGCAGTTGGCCGCGCGATTACCGGGCTACCTGGTGCCGCGCCTGGTGAGAGAAACTGCCGGCGCCCCGGCCAAGACCGTCGTCGCTAGCGCTGCGTGGGATACGCTTCACAGTTCGGCGCAGGTCGGATGCTAGAATTTCGTCGTCCGGCGGAGCTCAACACCTTTGAACGATACGACGGCGGTCCCCCTGATCGTGCACAGCGCCACTCGCGACCCCGTCGAGGCGCTGAATGGCCTGCTGCGCCGTGGCGGTATGGCCGCGCATTGCACCTGGATTTCCGCGCCGCAGGATCTGCCCGATGCGCTCGAGCAGCTCAATCCTGAGCTGCTCATCTGTTGTGCGCCGCCAGGCGTCGAACTCGCCGATATCGCCCGCATGCGCGACCAGGTGGCCAGCATGGTGCCGATGGTGGCGGTACGGGAGAAAGTGGACGAGCTTGTCATCGACACCGACATGGCGCAGGGCGTGCGTGACACGGTGTCGCTGCAGCAGCCGGGCCGGCTGCAGGCGGTGATTGCGCGCGAGCTGCGTGCGTTCCGCCTGGAACGTGCACTGACCAGCACGCTGCGCGCCTCGCAGGACTATCGCAGCCAGCTGGAAGTGGTGCTGCAGCGATCCAACGACGCCATCGCCCAGATCCAGGAAGGCATCCTCGTGGATGCCAACGCCGCCTGGGTGCAGCTGTTCGGAGCCGCGGAAGCCGGCAGCCTGGTCGGCCAGCCGGTCATGGACCTGTTCGAGGACTCGGCCCACGCGGCGCTCAAGGCGGCCCTGACCGCCTGTCTGCAGGGACGCTGGAACAATCACACACTCAAGGCGGATGCCCAGCTTGCGGACGGCGCGGTGGCGCCGCTCGAGCTGGTGCTCGCGCTCGGCGACTACGACGGCGAACCGAGCGTGCGCCTGATCGTACCGGTGCAGAAGCGCGACGAGCGCACGCTCGCCAGCCAACTCGAAGCCGCAGTACATTGCGATCAGGGCACCGGCCTGCTCATGCGCCGCCACCTGCTGAACGCGCTCCAGGAGCGGCTGCGCACCCCGGTGGCCGGAGGCGTGCGCTACGTGGCCTGCGTACGGCCGGACCGCTTTGCCGACATCGAGAAAGATCTAGGCGTGCTGTCCTCGGAACAATTCGTCATCGCCTTCACCCAGATCGTGCGCGCGCTGCTCGGCCCGCACGACATCGCCGGCCACTTCGGCGGCACCACGCTGCTGCTGCTGCTGGAGCGCGGCAACGGCCGGGACGTCGAGGCGTGGTGCGAATCGTTGATCGACCGCGTGTCCAAGCACCTGTTTCCGACCCAATCCGGCGGCGACGGCCTGCATGCCAGCTGCAGCGTCGGCATGGCATCGTTGCCGCAGCAGAACCCCGACCTGAATGCCTGCGTCATGGACGCGCTCGACGCGCTGCGCCGCGGCCGCGCGCGCGGCAGTGGCGGACAGCTGGTCATGGTCGATCGCGCCGACAACGACACCCGCGTCAAGAGCTACGACCAGATCTGGGTCAAGCACATCCGCCAGGCGCTCATGGAGAACCGCTTCCGCCTGGTGCAGCAGCCGATCGCGGCGCTGGCCGGCGGCTCGCAGAAGATGTTCGATGTTGCGATCCGCATGCTCGATACCCAGGGCAAGGAAGTGCTGCCCTCAGAGTTCCTGCCGGCTGCGAGCCGCAACGATCTGATGAAGAACATCGACCGCTGGGTGCTCGGTGCGTCGCTGTCATTCATATCCAAGAACAAGCCGGACCTGCTGTTCGTGCGTCTGTCGCGCGACAGCGCACTCGACCCATCGTTGCTGGAATGGCTGGAGCTGCAGCTGCGCTCCACCGTCACCGAAGCGCAGCGGCTGTGCCTGCAGATCACCGAAGAGGTGGCGAGCAACCACGTGCAGCAGATCACGGCGCTGGTGAGCGCCGCGCGCGCCGCCGGCGTGCGCTTCGCGCTCGAGCACTTTGGCACCGGCCGCGACTCGCAGCGTCTGATCACGACGCTGCCGCTCGATTTCGTCAAGATCGATGGCTCGCTGATGCAGGGCCTGGCCGGAAGCCCCGAACTGCAGCAGCGGGTGCGCGCCATCGCCGCACTGGCACAGGGGAACAATGTGCAGACCGTGGCCGAGCGCATCGAGGATGCGAACACCATGGCGGTCGTGTGGCAGCTCGGCGTGCAGTTCATCCAGGGCTACCTGGTGCATGCGCCGGAAGAGGTAGTGCTCAAGTCGTGAGCCGGCCCGGCGCGCGCGGCCTGCAACTGGGCCTGTGTGCTGCGCTCGCCGCCTGCAGCCAGCCGGTCACCCCTCCCGGCGCAGCAGCTTTGGCGCCGATCCAGGTCGGCACCGCCATGGCGGCTGAGCAGACCCTCAGCCGTACGCTCGACGATTACCCGCGCTCGCTCGATCCCGATCTCACGACCGACATTCCGTCGCAGCGCGTGCTCGACGATCTGTTCGAGGGCCTGGTGACGCTCAGCATCGACGGCCGGCCGGTACCGGGCGCAGCCGCCTCCTGGCAGCGCAGCGCCGACAGCAGAACCTGGACCTTCCATCTGCGTGCCGATGCGCGTTGGTCCAACGGCGCGCCGGTTACTGCCGATGACTTCGTCTATTCCTGGCGTCGCGAGGTCGATCCCAGGACCGCTTCGGGCTATGCGCAGGCGCTGGCACCGATCGTCAACGGCCTCGACATCGCGCTCGGGCGCAGGCTGCCGGAAACGCTCGGCGTCGAGGCCAATGATGCACACACGCTGACCGTGCATCTTTCGGCACCGACGCCGTATCTGCTCGATCTGCTCGACCAGGTCTATCTCTATCCCGTGTATCGTCCGGCCATCGAGCGCTATGGCGATGACTGGGTACGGCCCGAGCACATCGTCTGCAACGGTGCCTTCGCGCTTGCCGAGGACGTGATCGGCAATCGCATCAGCTTGCGCGCCAATCCGTACTACTGGGACGCAGCGCACGTGGCACTGCAGTCGGTAACTTACTATTCGATTCCGGATCGCGCTCAGGCGGTACTGCGCTACCTTGCGGGCGAACTGCAGTTCACCGATTCCTTTGCCGCCAGTCAGCGACCCTGGCTCAAGCGCACCCTCGGCGACCAGGTGGTCAATGCGCCGTGGCTCGGCATCTACATGCTGGCCTTCAACCTGCGCGCGCCGCCGTTCGCAGGAAATCCGGCCTTGCGGCAGGCGCTGGTTCTTTCCATCGACCGCGCTGCCCTGACTCGCTACCTCAAGTACGACATGTATGTGCCGGCCGATACACTGATGCCGCCTCTGCCCGGTTACCGGCCGCAGCACCCGGCCTGGGCGGCGCTCAACCAGGAGCAGCGTAACGCGCTGGCACGCCAGCTTTACGCCCAGGCCGGCTATTCCGCCGCGCACCCGTTACGGGTGGACATCAGCACCTCGATCCAGGGCGCCGACGAGCGTCACTACTTCGAGGCGGTGGCCGCCATGTGGCGCACCGTACTCGGCGCCGAGGTGGGCGTCGACGAATCCGAATTCAAGGTACTGCTGCAGAATCGCGAGCTGCACCGCCTGCCGCTGTTCCTCGACAGCTGGATCGGCGATTTCGCCGACCCGGTGAACTTCCTGCAGCTGTTCGACAGCCGCAGCAGCCTCGACTACGGCGGCTACCGCAGCGGCGCCTTCGACGCCCTGCTCGATCGTGCCGCGCAGGAACCGGACAACGTGGCACGCTATGTCCTGCTCGAGCAGGCCGAGCAGGCACTGAACGGCGACTACGCCTATGTGCCGCTCTATTATTACGCCACGCGCCACCTGGTAAAGCCGTACGTGCGCGGATGGCAATCGAACCTGCTGGACCGGAATCTGTCGCGCTACATGTTCGTGCTCGAACACCAGGGCCGCTGACATGCTGCGCTATGTGCTGCGGCGTGTACTCGAAAGCGTGCCGACGCTGCTGCTGATCGTCACCCTCGCGTTCGTGCTGCTGCACCTGGCGCCCGGCGGGCCGTTCTCGGCGGACAAAGCGATGTTGCCGGAAATCCAGCGCAGCATCGAAGCCCGTTATCATTTCGACGAGCCGCTCTGGCGCCAGTACCTGCGCTACCTCGGTGATCTCGCCCACGGCGATCTCGGCCCGTCCTTTCAGTATCGCAACACCTCGGTCAACCAGATCATCGCGTCGGGTTTTCCGGTCGACCTTACCGTCGGGCTGAGTGCCATCGCGCTGGCGCTGCTGGCCGGAGTGCCGATCGGGCTCAATGCCGCCTGGCGCCGGCAGACGCTCTGGGACCAGGTGCCGATGGCGCTGGCAGTCGCAGGCATTTCGCTGCCGGTGTTCGTGGTTGCACCGCTGCTGGTGCTGATCTTCGCGGTCCGCCTGCACTGGCTGCCCGCCGGTGACTGGGCGGGCGGTTCGCTCTCGCACCTGCTGCTGCCGGTGACCGCACTGGCGCTGCCCTACGTCGCCTATGTCGCGCGCATCGTCCGTGGCAGCGCGCTCGAGGTGCTGTCCACCGCCTTCATTCGTACCGCCCGCGCCAAGGGACTGCCGGCACACCGTATTCTGCTGCACCACGCGCTGCGCCCGACCTTGCTGCCGCTGGTCTCGTTCCTCGGCCCGACCACGGCCGGAATCGTCACCATCTCGATCGTCGTCGAAAGCGTCTTCGGCCTGCCCGGCATCGGGCGCTTCTTCGTCACCGGCGCGCTCAATCGCGACTACACGCTGGTACTGGGCATCACCATTCTCTATGGCGCGCTAATCATCCTCTTCAACCTGCTGGCCGACCTGTGCTATGCCTGGCTCGATCCCAGGGTGCGACTTGAATAACAGCACCCGCATCGCCGGCGGCGCGTTGTTGCTGGTGGCGCTTGCCAGCCTGGTCGTGCCGGCGCTTTCGCCCTATGACTATTACACGCCGCACCTGGAACTCGTCTCGCAACCACCGAGCTGGCGCGGCGGTCACCTGCTAGGCACCGACCCGCTCGGCCGTGATCTGCTGATCCGCGTACTCTGGGGTTGCCGCATCTCGCTGCTGATCGCGCTGGCGGCCAGCGGCATCAGCGTGCTCGTGGGCGTGACCTGGGGAGCGGTGGCGGGTTACGTCGGCGGTGGAACCGATGCGCTCATGATGCGTACGGTCGACGTGCTCTACTCGGTGCCATTTGTACCATTCGTGATCGTGTTGACGGTGCTGTTCGGACACGCGCTCTGGCTCATGTTCGTTGCCATCGGCGCGGTCTCCTGGCTCGACATCGCCCGCATCGTCCGCGGCGAAGCGCTGTCGCTCAAGCGCCGCGAGTTCGTCGATGCGGCGCGCGTCTCGGGTGTGCGCGGCGTGCGCATGATCGCTCGCCACATTGTGCCGAACCTGCTCGGGGTGGTCGTCATCTACACCACGCTGACGGTGCCCACCGTCATCCTGTTCGAAGCCTTCATGAGCTTTCTCGGAGTGGGCGTGCGGGTACCCCTGGCTTCGCTCGGCTCGCTGATTGCCGACGGCGCCTCGGACATGCAGGCGCATCCGCACCTGCTGCTGGTGCCGGCCACGGTGTTGGCACTGATCGTCTATTGTTTCAACTTTCTCGGCGATGGCCTGCGCGATCTGCTCGATCCGCGCCACCAGCCATGAACGACCAGCCATTGCTGCAGCTGCGGAATCTGAGCGTGCGCTACCGCACGCGCCGCGGCCATGTCGATGCAGTCAGCGAACTGGACCTCGAACTCGAGCCTGGCGAGTGCCTGGGCCTGGTGGGCGAGTCGGGTTCCGGCAAGAGCGCACTGCTGTTCGCCATCATGGGTCTGCTGCCGGCATTCGCTCGGCTCCAGGGCAGCGTGCGCTATCGCGGCACCGAGCTGACCGGCCTCAAACCGGAGGCGTTCAACGCGCTGCGCGGCGCGCGCATCGCGATGGTGTTCCAGGATCCGATGTCGGCCCTCAACCCGTACCTGCGCGTGATCGATCAGCTCAGCGAGGTCGCGCGCGTGCACGGCGGCAGCTCGCGCCACGCCGCCAGGCAGCGCGCCCTCGAGCTGCTGCGGGCGGTGCACATCAACGAGCCAGAGCGGCGCGCGCGCCAGTACCCTCATCAGCTCTCGGGCGGCATGCGCCAGCGCGTCATGATCGCCATGGCGCTCATGGCGGAACCGGAGATCATCCTAGCCGACGAGCCGACCACGGCGCTCGACGTCACCGTGCAGGCGCAGATTCTGCTGCTGCTGCAGGAAGTTCGCAGCCGCACCGGCGCCGCGCTGCTGCTGGTGACGCACGACCTGGGCGTAGTGGCGCAGCTCGCCGACCGCATCGGCGTCATGCGCGGCGGCCGCCTGCTGGAGCTGGCCCCGGCGGAGCGGCTGTTCGCCCAGCCGCAACATGAATACACCCAGGCGCTGCTCGCGGCCGTGCCGCGCCTGTCGGTGCCGGCATGAGCGGCGCGACGGCGGTCGCAGGCGCCCCGCTGCTCGACGTGCAGGGACTCAACGTCAGCTTTGCGGTGCGCCACGCAGGCCGCAATTTGCGACTGCGGGCACTGCACGACGTCAGCCTGCAGCTCGCCAGCGCCGAGGCACTCGGTGTCGTCGGTGAGTCTGGTAGCGGCAAGTCCACCTTGGCGCGAGCGCTGCTGCGGCTGGTACCGGCCGACAACGGCAGGGTGCAGCTGCATGGCACGGACCTGCTGGCGCTGCACGGCAACGGCTTGCAGGCGGCGCGTGCGCGCTTGCAGATGATCTTTCAGGATGGCATTGCGGCGCTCGATCCACGCCAGCGCATCGGCGATGTACTCGAGGAGCCGCTGCGGGCGTTGCGACCGGAACTGCCGGCCGCGGCGCGGCGCGAGCGGACGCTCGGGATGCTCGCGCGCGTGGGGCTCGAACCGCAACACCTGCTGCGCTACCCGCACGAACTCTCCGGCGGTCAGGCGCAGCGCATCGGCATTGCGCGCGCCCTGATCGTGTCACCCGAGCTGCTGGTCTGCGACGAACCGCTGTCATCGCTCGACGTCTCGATCAAGACACAGATCACCACGCTGTTTCTCGAGCTCAGGCGCCAGCTCGGTCTGTCGCTGATTTTCATTGCGCATGACCTGCCGGCCGTGCAGGTGTTATGCGACCGGGTGCTGGTGCTGTACCTCGGACGCGTGATGGAAACGGCGCCGCGCGCGGCGTTGTTTTCCCATCCGCGCCATCCCTACACGCGCGCGCTGCTGCAGTCGGTGCCTGTGCCAGAACCGCGTATCGCGCGCCAGCGACGCACGCCGCCGCTGTTCGGCGAGCTGCCGTCGGCGCTGTTTCCGCCCAGTGGCTGCGTGTTCAGGACCCGCTGCCCGATGGCGATCGAACGCTGTGCGCAGGAGCTGCCACTGCCGCGCAGCGTGGGCGAGAGCCAGGTCGCCTGCCACCGGGCCGGAGAGCTCTGACTGCCGCGCCGCAGGCGTTCTGTCAAACCGGAACAACCGCGGGCGAGACCGGCGTCGCCATTCGCGGATCTGCCTGCTCCGGCAGCGTTCCGTGCTGGCGACTTCACATAGAACCAGGGCCGCCGTGGCTACCATGCGTTTGTGCCCAAGAGCCGCAAGCCGCCCGCGCCCATCCGAAAGATCGCCCTCTGGGGAAATTTCGGCACACAGAATCTGGGCAATGAATGCACGCTGGCGGCCATGCGCCACAACCTGCGGCAGCGGCTGCCGGATGCTGAGCAGTTCTGTATCTGCCCCGAGCCTCGGGACACCGAACTCAGGCACCAGATCAAAGCGGTACCGATGCGAGCCGTGGCGAACGCGACTGCGACGGCGCGTACGGCGCTGCCGAGGCCGTTGCGGATACTGCGTCGGCTGGTTGCCGAATGTGCCGGCTGGCTGCGCGCAGCCGCGGTGATGCGCGACGCCGATGCGCTGATCATCGTCGGCACGGGCATCATGAGCGATAGCGGTGAAGGCGCACTGGGCTTCCCCTACGAGCTGTTTAAATGGTCGCTGCTCGCCTGGCTCAACGGCGGCAACGTGCTGTTCGTCAGCGTAGGCGTGGAGGAGATGACCCGGCCGTTGACGCGGTTCTTCCTCAAGGCCGCCTTTCATCTGGCCGACTACCGCAGTTGCCGCGACGCCAACTCGAAACATCTCATGCAGGCCATCGGCTTTCCCGGCGAAGGCGACAAGGTCTACCCCGACGTCGCCTTCAGCTTGCCCACGGGCGCTGCGAGTGCGGTCACGACTGTCCGCATGAAACGCAAGGTGGTTGCCATCGGCATCTACAACTACCTCGATCGTGGCAGCGCCGGCGGCGACTCGGCATTGGCGTACGGCGCCTACATTCACGCCATCTGCTCGTTCATCACCTGGCTGCTGCGCCGGGGCTACAGTGTGCGCGTCATCATCGGCGACTATGCCTATGATCGAACTGTCGTGGCGGACGTCCGCGCCGCGTTACTGGCGAGCGGCGAACAGCTCGAGCCCGAGCTGTATGCGGACGAGCCGGCGTCATCCTTCGAGCAGTTGATCGAGCAGATCAAGTCGGTCGACCTAGTGGTAGCGTCCCGGTTTCACAATGTGCTGTTGAGCCTGATGCTCGCCAAGCCGGTGTTATCGGTCTCGTATGACGCCAAGAACGAGGAATTGATGGGCCAGGTCGGGCTGACCCGCTATTGCCAGGCACTCGACCGGCTCGACGTCGCGCGACTGCTGATTCAGTTCCAGGAGCTGGAGCAGCAGGCGCCGACGCTGCGCTCCTCGATTCGCACCAAGACCTCGCAATTCCGCGTATCTCTGGATGAGCAGTACGATCTGATCCAGCGAGCCGCGAATTTCTAGATCGAAGCGATCCGCTCCACGGTACGCCAACCCCTCGGCAGCAGCGCGCCACGCTGCGCGCGCGCACCCACGTAGTCCTTCAGATCGGCCGGTGTCAGCGTCATTTGTCGCTCGCCCGAGAACACTGCCAACGACTGCCCGGCCCCCAGCACCGTCAGCGCCACCAGCGCTTCCTCGCGCGTGGCGGCCTTCCTGGTCGGAATGTTGAACAGCCTGTTGCCCTTGCCGCGCGGCAGCTCCGGCACTTCGCCAGCCGGGAACAACAGCAGCCTGCCCTCCGAGTTGACCAGAGCCACCCGCGCCTCCGCCGCCGGCTGGCCTTCGGCCAGCGGCACCGGCACCGGCGGCCGCACCAGGGCGCGTTCGGTGAGCTTGAGCACGGCCTTGCCGGCACGGTTGCGCGAGTGCAGCTCCTTGAGCCGCACGGTAAAGCCGTAGCCGGCATCGCTCGCCAGCAGCCACAGGTCCTCGGGCTCGCCGATCAGCACGCCGGCGAAGCGCGCGCCATCGGGCGGATCGAGCCGCCCCGACAGCGGCTCACCCTGACCGCGCGCAGAAGGCAGCAAGTGCGCCGGCAGGCTGTAGGTGCGGCCGGTGCTGTCGATGAACACCGCCAGTTGCGTGCTGCGGCCACGCGCCGCGGCCTGATAGGCATCGCCGGTCTTATAGGAGAGCGTGCGCGGATCGATGTCATGACCCCTGGCCGAGCGCACCCAGCCGCCGGTCGACAGCACCACGGTGACCGGCTCGTTGGCGAGCAGCTCGGTCTCCTCCATGGCCTGAGCGGCAGCGCGTTCGACAATCTTCGTACGGCGCTCGTCGCCGAATTCCGCCGCATCTGCCTCGATCTCGTCACGCACCAGATTGCGCAACTTAGGTTTGCTGGCGAGGATGGCCTCCAGCTGCGCGCGCTCCTGCGACAGACTCTGCTGCTCCTCGCGGATCTTCATCTCCTCGAGCCTGGCCAGATGGCGCAGCTTGGTTTCCAGAATCGCCTCGACCTGTTCTTCGGACAGCTTGAAGCGCTTCGTCAGCAGCGGCTTCGGCTCGTCCTCGCGGCGGATGATGCGGATCACTTCGTCGAGATTGAGATAGACGATCAGCAGGCCGTCGAGGATGTGCAAGCGGCGGGATACCTTTTCCAGCCGGTGCTGCAACCGCCGCCGGACCGTCTTGGTCCGGAACTCGAGCCACTCGGTCAGCAGCGCCCTCAGACCCATGACGCGCGGCCGGCCGTCGTTGCCGATCACATTGAGATTGACGCGATAGTTGCGCTCGAGGTCGGTGGTGGCGAACAGATGCGTCATGAGCTGCACTAGGTCGACGCGGTTCGAGCGCGGCTCGATCACCAGCCGCGTCGGGTTTTCGTGGTCGGACTCGTCGCGCACGTCCTCGACCATCGGCAGCTTCTTGTCGCGAATCTGCTGCGCGATCTGCTCCAGCACTCGGCTGCCCGAAACCTGGTAAGGCAGCTGCGTAATGACGACGTGACCGGTGTCTTCCTCGGTCTCCCACACCGCGCGCGCCTTGAAGCTGCCGACGCCCGAGTCGTAGAAGGCGATCAGATCGCTGCGCGGCGAGATGATTTCGCCGCCGGTCGGCAGGTCCGGCCCCTTGATGTGCTTGAGCAGTGCACGCGTCGTGGCCTCGGGCTCTTCCAGCAGATGGATACAGGCGGTCGCCACTTCGCGCAGGTTGTGCGGCGGAATGTCGGTGGCCATGCCCACGGCGATGCCGGAGGTGCCGTTGAGCAGCAGGTTCGGCAGCCGCGCCGGTAGCAGCAGCGGCTCCTCCATGGTGCCTTCGTAATTGAGCGCCCAATCGACCGTGCCATGCTCGAGTTCTTCGAGCAGCACCTCCGCATAGCGCGTCATGCGCGCCTCGGTGTAGCGCATGGCCGCGAACGACTTGGGATCGTCGGTCGAGCCCCAGTTGCCCTGGCCGTCGACGATCGGATAGCGGAACGAGAATTCCTGCGCCATGTGCACCATGGCCTCGTAGCAGGCCGTATCACCGTGCGGGTGGTACTTGCCGATCACGTCACCGATGGTGCGCGCGGATTTCTTGGGCTTGGAGGCCGCCGATAGCCCGAGCTCGCTCATCGCATAGATGATGCGCCGCTGCACCGGCTTGAGACCGTCGCCGAGCGCCGGCAGCGCGCGATCGAGGATCACGTACATCGAGTAGTCGAGGTAGGCCTTCTCGGTAAAGGTCCCCATCGGCCGCTGCTCGACGCCGTCGAACCCTACCGGGGTCTCCGCCATCAGCCGACCACCTCGGCCTGGTTGCCGTTACGCTCGAGCCACTCGCGCCGGTCGCCGGCGCGCTTCTTCGCCAGCAGCATGTCCATCAGACGATCGGTCTGATCCTTGGAGGAAAGTGTCAATTGCACCAGCCGCCGGGTGCGGGGATCGATCGTGGTCTCGCGCAGTTGACTGGGATTCATCTCGCCCAGGCCCTTGAACCGCGTCACCACGGGTTTGGCACGCGCATGCTCGGCCTTGAGGCGCTCGAGCGTGGCATCGCGCTCTGCATCATCGAGCGCATAAAGCACCTGCTTGCCCGAGTCGATGCGGTACAACGGCGGCATTGCCACGTGCACGTGGCCGTTGGTAACCAGTGGGCGGAAGTGCCGCAGGAACAGTGCGCACAGCAGCGTGGCGATGTGCTGGCCGTCGGAATCGGCGTCCGCCAGGATGCAGACCTTATGATAGCGCAGGCCCGACAGATCCGCGATACCGGGATCGACGCCGATCGCAACGCTGATGTCGTGAACCTCCTGTGACGAGCCGATCTCGCCGGGCTCGAGCTCCCAGGTGTTCAGGATCTTGCCCCGCAGCGGCATGATGGCCTGGAATTCGCGGTCGCGCGCCTGCTTGGCCGAGCCGCCGGCCGAGTCTCCCTCCACCAGGAACAGCTCCGAGCGCGCCGGGTCCTGGCTGGTGCAATCGGCCAGCTTGCCCGGCAGCGCCGGTCCGTTGGCGGCGCGCTTGCGCACCACGCGCGCCGCGGCTCGCAGCCGCTCCTGGGCGTTGGCGATGGCAAACTGCGCAATGCGCTCGCCCGCGTCCGGGTGCTGGTTGAGCCACAGGGCCGTGGCGTCGCGCGCGCGTGTCTCCACCAGCGCCGCCGCTTCGCGCGAGCTGAGCTTCTCCTTCAGCTGGCCCGCGAACTGCGGATCGCGGATCTTGATCGACAGCACAAAGCAGACGCGGTCCCAGACATCCTCGGCGGTCAGCTTGATGCCACGCGGCAGCAGGTTGCGGAACTCGCAGAACTCGCGCACGGCGTTGACGACACCGGCACGCAGGCCATTGACGTGAGTGCCGCCGGCGCTGGTCGGTATCAGATTGACGTAGCTCTCGGCAATCAGGTGCTCGGCATCGCTCGACCAGGCGAGCGCCCAGTCGACCGCGTCCTGTTCGGCGGTGTGGCTGCCGGTGATCGACTCGGGCGGCAGCCGCTCCGCCGTACCGAGCTGCTCCACCAGGTATGCGCCCAGATCGCCGGTGTAGAACCACTCGTCCTTCTCGCCGCTCTGCTCGTTGTGAAAACTGACGCGCAGGCCGGGGCAGAGCACCGCCTTGGCCTTGAGCACGCGCTTGAGCTCGGGTACCGAGAAGCGGTCGGAGTCGAACAACTTGGGATCCGGCCAGAAGCGCACCGTGGTGCCGGTATTGCGCTGGCCCACCGCACCGACGACTTCGAGCTTGGAGTGCACGTGGCCGTCACGGAAGCTGATGTTGTATTCCTTGCCGCCGCGCCGCACCCAGCACTCGAGGTGCTTCGACAGCGCGTTGACCACCGACACGCCGACGCCGTGCAGCCCGCCGGAGAACTTGTAGCTGCCTTCGCTGAACTTTCCGCCCGCGTGCAGCCGCGTGAGGATCAGTTCGACGCCGCTGACTTTTTCCTTCGGGTGGATGTCGACCGGCATGCCG
>JBAUYT010000273.1:0-9339 GCA_049584935.1 Steroidobacteraceae bacterium | reverse complement strand
TCAATATAGACCTGAGATCCCTTGCGCAGGTATTCGGCCGCGATCTCTCCAAGGCGGCCGAACAACGCGACGTTGTGCCACTCGGTACGCTCCTGCTGCTCGCCGGACTGCTTGTCCTTCCAGCTCTCGGTGGTGGCCAGGCGCAGGTTGGCCACGGTCATACCGGAGGGCATGGCCCGTGTCTCGGGGTCGGCGCCCAGATGACCAATGAGAATGACCTTGTTGATGCCGCGCGCCATGTTCCGCCTCGCCGTATTCAGTCGCTTCAGGGATGGCCCATTGTAGCGTTTTTTGGGCCTATCCGGCCGCTGCGTTTATAGTGGTTCTTTGGCCTTTTGCACGCTCAGCCACCTAAGGAGTTCTGAAGCCGCATGCAGACTCTCCGCATCCGCGGTGCGCGTACCCATAACCTCGCCGGGATCAACCTGGATCTGCCGCGCGATCGACTGATCGTGTTCACCGGGCTGTCGGGTTCGGGCAAGTCCTCGCTGGCCTTCGACACGCTGTACGCCGAGGGCCAGCGCCGCTATGTCGAGTCGCTGTCGGCCTACGCGCGCCAGTTCCTGGCCGTCATGGACAAACCCGACGTCGACAGCATCGAGGGGTTGTCGCCGGCGATCGCGATCGAGCAGAAGAGCGGTTCCCACAACCCGCGCTCGACCGTTGGCACCGTCACCGAGATCTACGACTACCTGCGGCTGCTGTACGCGCGCGCGGGGTTGCCGCGCTGCCCGCGGCACGGTATCGACCTGGCGGCGCAGACCATCAGTCAGATGGTGGATCAGACCCTGGCGATGCCGCCCGGAGAGCTGGCGCTGCTGCTGGCGCCGCTGGTAGAGGAGCGTCGCGGCGAGCATGCCCAGTTGATCGGCGAGCTGGCCGGCAAGGGCTTCGTGCGGGTGCGCATCGACGGCACCGTGCACGAGATCGACGCCACGCCGAAACTCGACCCGAAGCAGCGGCACACCATCGAGGCCGTGGTCGATCGCTTCCGCGTCCGGCCAGAAGCCGCGCAACGTCTGGCAGAGTCGTTCGAGACCGCAATCCGGCTCGGCAATGGCATTGCCCAGGTGGTCTTTCCGGACAATGCGACGCTCACACCGCTGTTGTTCTCGAGTCGCCACGCCTGCCCCGAATGCGGCTTCTCGGTACCCACGCTCGAGCCGCGCATGTTTTCGTTCAACAACCCGGCCGGTGCCTGCCCCACCTGTGACGGGCTCGGGTTCCAGGAGTTCTTCGATCCCGGGCGCGTGGTGGTGCACCCCCACCTGTCGCTGGCCGGAGGCGCAGTGCGCGGCTGGGATCGCCGCAACGCCCATTACTTCCAGATGCTGCAGTCGCTCGAGCGCCACTATCACTTCGACCTGGAAGCGCCCTGGAGCGAGCTGCCCGAGACCGTGCAGCATCTGCTGCTGTTCGGCAGCGGCGATGAACAGATCGAATTCCGCTACCGCGAGGGATCGAGCCGCGACACACGCCGCCGCCACGTCTTCGAAGGCATTGTCCCCAATCTCGAGCGTCGCTATCGCGAAACCGACTCGCAGGCGGTGCGCGAAGAGCTCGCCAAGTACCTGGGCACGCGCGCCTGCGTCGATTGCGGCGGTGCGCGACTCAACGAAGCGGCGCGCTCGGTACTGATCGACGAGCGCAACCTGCCTTCGATCACGCGCCTGACGGTCGGACAGGCCAGTGAATACTTTGCCGCACTGACCTTGACGGGGTGGCGCGCCGAAGTAGCGGCCCGCATCGTGCGCGAGGTGCGCGAGCGGCTGCGCTTCCTGGTGGACGTGGGGCTGGACTACCTCGGGCTCGATCGTGGCGCTGGCACGCTCTCAGGCGGCGAGGCGCAGCGTATCCGCCTCGCCAGCCAGGTCGGGTCGGGCCTGACGGGCGTCATGTACATTCTCGATGAGCCTTCGATCGGTCTGCACCAGCGCGACAACGAGCGCCTGCTCGGCACGCTCAAGCGCCTGCGCGATCTCGGCAATACCGTCATCGTGGTCGAGCACGACGAGGATGCCATCCGCGCCGCCGACTACGTGGTAGACCTGGGCCCGGGCGCCGGGGCGCATGGCGGACAGGTGGTCTCGCAGGGGACGCCGGCGCAGATCGAGGCCGATCCCGCATCGCTGACCGGCGCCTATCTCTCGGGTCGTCAGCGCATCCCGGTGCCGGCGCGGCGTCGATCTGCCACCGGCGGCCACTGGCTCACGATTCGCGGCGCGCGCGGCAACAACCTGCGCGACGTTTCGGTGGCGCTGCCGATCGGTACCCTGACCTGCGTCACCGGCGTCTCCGGGTCGGGCAAGTCCACCCTGATCGAGGACACGCTCTACCGCCACGCCGCGGCGCAGCTCAACGGTGCCAGTCTCGACGGCGCGGGCGCCTGCGACGGCATCGACGGTCTCGAGCGCTTCGAGCACATTATCGAGATCGACCAGAATCCCATCGGCCGTACGCCGCGCTCCAATCCCGCCACCTACACCGGGCTGTTCACCGCGGTGCGCGAGCTGTTTGCGCAGGTCCCCGAAGCGCGCGCACGCGGCTACGATGCCGGGCGATTCAGCTTCAACGTCAAGGGCGGCCGGTGCGAAGCCTGCCAGGGCGATGGCGTGCTGCGGGTCGAGATGCACTTCCTGCCCGACGTCTACGTACCCTGCGATGTCTGCCGCGGGCGGCGCTACAACCGCGAGACTCTCGAGATCCAGTATCGCGGCAGGAACATCCACGAGGTGCTCGATACCACGGTCGAAGACGCGCTGAAGCTGTTCGAACACGTGCCGGCGATCGCCGCCAAGCTGCGCACGCTCATGGAGGTGGGCCTGTCCTACCTGCGGCTGGGGCAGAACGCCACCACGCTGTCGGGCGGCGAAGCGCAGCGCGTCAAACTGGCACGCGAGCTGGCCAAGCGCGCCACCGGCCGCACGCTCTACATCCTCGACGAGCCGACCACAGGACTGCACTTTCACGACATTGCGCAGCTGCTGCGGGTGCTGCACCAGCTGCGCGACGCCGGCAATACGCTGGTAGTCATCGAGCACAATCTCGACGTCATCAAGACGGCCGACTACGTCATCGACTTAGGGCCCGGCGGCGGCGAGCGTGGCGGCCACGTGGTGGCCAGCGGGACACCGGAGGGGGTGTGCGCGGTGGCAGAATCGGTGACGGGTGCCTACCTGAGGCCGCTGCTCGAACCGGCAGCCGCGGCATCGCGCTCGCAGCCGGCGCTGGTCTAGCCTGTCCGGATCAGCGTCGTTGCGGCCCGGAGACGAAGCGCTGGTGTACTTCCCCGTCGACGATACGTTCCTGGTACCGCCCGTGCGTATAGGCCGAGACCACCCGCCGCCAGAAGTTTACCGCGGTGGTATTGCGCACGTGCTCGGAGATCAGCCAGCGGCCATCGAAGCGGTCGAACAGCAGCCGCACGGCCTGCGCCCCGATGCCGCGGCGGCGCCACGGGCGCGCAATGAAAAACTCGGCCATGGAGAATTCCGGGGCATCGGCCGCAGGCGCCGCACCGGATACGGCACCGGCACTCGCAGCCCCTGCGATCACGGCGGCAGCCGGCGGCGAGCGCCGCACCATGGCGAAGCCAACCGGCTCGTCACTGTAAAGAATTGTCAGCACCTGGGCGTTGCGATCGCCAAATGAGCGCGCCAGCAGATCGGGCTCGCGATGGCCGACCTCGCCGAGGGCCGGGAAGATGCCCGTTGCGGCAGGGGCCAGGTCGTTGAGGTAGTCCCGGTAGACCCCCTCAATCCAGCGCCGATCGTTGCGCGCGCTACGGCTGTCCCTGAGGCTGACTTGCATGGCGAAGATTTAAGAAACACGAAAGCCCGGCAGACCGGAATTCTCCGGCCTGCACGGGCTTCCCCACGAGCAGTTTGCTCGTCGGCTTTGTGAACTCCTGGCTGGCTTAGCTGCCCGAGGAGGACGAAGCCGGAGGCGTCGACGACATCGCACCGCTGCTGCTCTCTGCGGGAGCGGCCGGGGTGCTGTCCGCGGGCGGCGTTGCCATCGGGGCGGCCGGCGGCGGGGAAGCGGCAGGAGCCGCGGAATCTTGGCTGCTGCTGCAGGCGGAGAGCACGAGGGCCGCCGCAATAGCGCTAAGAACAAGCTTTGTATTCATCGATGGATCCCCAGAGGTATGTAAGTAGACCGTTCGAAGACGCGAATTAAGTCGCGAACCCTGATTCTATAGGGTAATCCAGCCATTGGAAACTGCGCTGCGCACTGCATCATTGGCAGGTGCCTGTTAACACACGACTTCTCGCGATCCGAGCTGAGTGTAGGACGTGCCCGACGCAACTTACGCCGCGGCGGATGCTACGCCGCGGCCGCCTTGCGTTTGCGTGGACGTGGGTTGGTTTCGGCCGCGTCCGCCGCTGCCGGGGATGCCTTCTTGCGCGAGCGCCGGCCCTTGCCGCCGTCAGCACCCGCAGATCCGGCGGTGGCTGCGGCTACCGGTCCGTCAACCAGCTGCATCAGCGCCATCGGCGCCGCGTCACCTGGCCGCGGCAGCATGTGCAGGATGCGCGTATAGCCCCCGGCCCGCGCCTTGAAGCGGGGACCCAGGTCGTCGAACAGCTTGGTGACGACGGCCGTATCCCGCAGCCGCGCCAGCGCCAGTCGCCGGCGTGCGTCGCTGTCGGTCTTTGCCAGCGTGATCAGCGGCTCGACCACGCGCCGCAGCTCCTTGGCCTTCGGCAGGGTGGTACGAATGGTCTCGTGCCGCAGCAGCGACGCCGCCATATTGCGCAGCATCGCATGACGATGGGAGCTGTTGCGGGACAGCTGCCGGCCGGAAAGCTTGTGACGCATGACTCTCTCTCTATGACTCGATCGGCTGCGCTCAGATCAGACCGCTGCTGGTCTCTTCCTCGTGCTTCAGGCCCGCGGGCGGCCAGCCGTCCAGGCGCATGCCGAGCATGAGGCCGTGACTCTGCAGCACCTCCTTGATCTCGGTCAGTGACTTCTTGCCGAGGTTCGGCGTGCGCAGCAACTCCACTTCCGTGCGCTGTACGAGATCACCGATGTAGTGGATGTTCTCGGCCTTGAGGCAATTGGCGCTGCGCACGGTGAGTTCGAGCTCGTCGACCGGGCGCAGCAGGATCGGATCGAACTGCATCTCGGTGGTCTTGGCGACCGCCTCGTCCTCGCCCTGCAGATCCACGAACACCGACAGCTGGTCCTTGAGGATGCCGCCGGCACGACGGATGGCCTCCTCGGGCTCGATGGTGCCGTTGGTCTCGATGTCGATGATCAGCTTGTCGAGATCGGTACGCTGTTCGACGCGTGCCGCTTCGACCGAGTAGGTCACGCGCCGCACCGGGCTGAACGAGGCATCCAGCAGCAGCCGGCCGATCGGGCGGCTCTGCTCCTCGAACGCCACACGCTGCACGGCGGGGCGATAGCCACGGCCGCGCTCGATCTTCAGCAGCATGTTGAGCTCGCCCGCCTTGGTCAGGTTGGCGATGACGAATTCCGGATTCACGACCTCGATGTCGTGGTCGGTCTGGATGTCGCCGGCCGTCACCGGGCCCGGGCCCTTCTTGTGCAAGCGCAGCTCCGCGCTGTTACGCGAATGCATGCGGAGGGCGACCGATTTCAGGTTCAGCAGCACATCGACGACATCTTCCTGCACGCCCTCGATGCTGGTGTATTCGTGCAGCACGCCGTCGATCTCGACTTCGGTGATGGCGGCACCCGGCATCGACGACAGCAGTACGCGCCGCAGCGCATTGCCGAGCGTGTGCCCGAATCCGCGCTCGAAGGGCTCGATTACCACGCGCGCCTGGCGCGGCGCCACCGGCTGCACCTTGACGACGCGGGGCTTCAAGAATTCCGTTACTGATGCTTGCATAGGTACGTCACCCCAACTTTTTAACCATGAAAAGCGTCCGCCGCCGCGCTCCCGCGCGGCCACCGATCACTTCGAATAAAGCTCGACCACCAGGTTTTCGTTGATGTCCGGCAGCACGTCCTCGCGCGCCGGCACCGTCTTGAACACGCCGCGGAATTCCTTGTCGCTGACCTCGACCCAATCCGGGAATCCCACCTGCGCGGCCACCGCCAGCGCACTCTGAATGCGCAGCTGCTTGCGCGACTTCTCGCGGATCTCGATTACATCGCCGGCGCGGCACTGGTAGGACGGCACGCTGACAACCTGCGCATTGACCGTTACCGACTTGTGGCCCACCAACTGGCGCGCCTCGGCGCGCGTGGCGGCGAAGCCCATGCGGTAGACGACGTTGTCCAGGCGGCTCTCGAGCAGCTTCAGCAGCGTCTCCCCCGTGGAGCCGGTGCGGCGCGCGGCAGCCTGGTAGTAGTTGCGGAACTGCCGCTCGAGCACGCCGTACATGCGCCGCAGCTTCTGCTTCTCCCGCAGCTGCAGACCGTAGTCGGACAGGCGCTGCCGGCGCTCGCCCTTGATGCCACCCGGGGGCACCTGCAGCTTGCACTTGCTCTCGAGGGGCTTTGCGCCACTCTTCAGAAACAGGTCCGTGCCCTCTCGCCTGGCGAGCTTGCAGGTGGGTCCGATATATCGCGCCATGATGTGTTCCTTGCCTTAAACGCGACGCTTCTTCGGCGGACGGCAGCCGTTGTGCGGTATCGGCGTCACGTCGGAGATGCTGGTGATCTTCAAACCGCAGGCATTGAGCGCGCGGACCGCCGATTCGCGGCCCGGCCCGGGCCCGCCGACGCGGACCTCGACGTTCTTGACGCCGTGCTCCTGAGCTGCGTTACCGGCCTTTTCGGCCGCCACCTGGGCGGCAAAAGGCGTGCTCTTGCGCGAGCCACGGAAGCCGCAGCCGCCGGAGGTCGCCCAGGACAGCGTGTTGCCCTGCCGGTCGGTGATCGTGATGATCGTGTTGTTGAACGAGGCGTGCACGTGCGCAATGGCGTCGAGCACGTTCTTGCGCGCCTTCTTGGGCTTTTTGGCCCCGCCAGCGCCAGCCTGTTGCTGCGATGTCTTCGGATCAGCCATAGATGTGGTCGCCTGCCTGCAATCTCAAGGTCGGTGGGGGGGTAAATAGGTGCTGCCGCGCGCTGCCCATCAGGCCTTGCCCGGCGGTGCGTTCAGCTTAACGGCCTGCTTGCGCGGGCCCTTGCGGGTACGGGCATTGGTGCGGGTGCGCTGTCCGCGCACCGGCAGACCCTTGCGGTGCCGCATGCCGCGCCAGGTGCCCAAGTCCATGAGGCGCTTGATGTTCATCGACACCTCGCGGCGCAGGTCACCTTCGACCGGCCACTTGGCAATCTGCGAACGGATCGCGGCCACTTCGGCGTCGGTCAGGTCCTTGACGCGAGTGGTTGGCGCGATGCCCGCGCCCTCGAGGATCTCGATCGCGCGCGAATGGCCGATGCCATAGATGTGCGTCAGGCCAATGCTGACGTGCTTGTTCATCGGAATGTTGATGCCGGCTATGCGTGCCATTTAATGACTCCTCAACTCTTGCTCAACCTTGGCGCTGCTTGTGACGCGCGTCGGTACTGCAGATCACGAACACGACTCCGCGCCGCCGCACGATCTTGCAGTTCTTGCAGATTTTCTTGACTGATGGACGTACCTTCATGACACACCTGTGACTAAGAGGCGCCGCCGCGGCCACCGCCGAGCAGATTCGCCTTCTTCATGAGCCCCGGGTAGTGATGCGACATCATGTGCGCCTGCAACTGGGCCACGAAGTCCATAACCACTACCACCACGATCAACAACGAGGTGCCGCCGAACTGGAACGGCACACCCTGCGAGGAGATCAGGATCTCCGGAATCAGGCAGACCGCCATGATGTAGATGGCACCCCAGAGGGTCAGGCGAGTGAGCACCTTGTCGATGTACTCGCCGGTCTGCTGACCGGGCCGGATGCCCGGGATGAAAGCCCCGGACTTCTTGAGATTATCCGCGGTTTCACGCGAATTGAACACCAGCGCGGTGTAGAAGAAGCAGAAGAACACGATCAGCGCCGCGTACAACACCAGGTGCAGCGGCTGACCGTAGCCGAGCGAGGTGGCGACGTTCTGCAGGATCTCGCTCAACTTCGAGTCCGGGTTGGAACCGAAGAAGCTCGCCACGGTAGCCGGGAACAGCAGCAGGCTGGAGGCAAAGATCGGCGGGATGACGCCCGACATGTTGAGCTTGAACGGCAGGTGCGTGCTCTGCCCGGCGTACATGCGGCGCCCCACCTGGCGCTTGGCATAGTTGACCGTGATGCGGCGCTGCGCCCGCTCGACGAACACGCAGAACCAGGTGACGCCGATGACGATGCCGATCAACAGGATCGCGAACATCGGATTCATCTCACCGGTGCTGACCGATTCGAAGGTGCGGCCGACCGCGCCCGGCAATCCGGCCACGATGCCCGACAGGATCAGCATCGAGATGCCGTTGCCGATGCCACGCTCGGTGATCTGCTCACCGAGCCACATCAGGAACATGGTGCCCGTGGTCATGGTGACCGTGGCCGGCAGCAGCCAGTCGAACAGGCCCTTGGCGTTGGTCAGGCCACCGTTGCCGAGTGCGACCGCGGCGCCAAACGACTGGAACAGCGCCAGCCCCACGGTGACGTAGCGCGTCAGCTGCGTGATGCGTCGTCGGCCCGACTCGCCTTCCTTGCGTGCCTCCATCAGCGACGGCACCACCATCGACAGCATCTGGATGATGATCGAAGCGGAGATATACGGCATCACGCCCATGGCGAAGATCGACAGGCGCTGCAGCGCGCCGCCGGAGAACATGTTGACCACGCCGAGGATCGTGTTCGACTGGTCGTTGAAATAGCGCGCCACCGCTTCCGGGTTGATGCCCGGCACGGGAATGAACGTGCCGATGCGATAGACCACCAGCGCGCCGATCAGGAACAGCAGGCGGCTGCGAATTTCACCGAGCCTTCCGGCATCGGCGAGCGCAGCAGCGGGGTTCGAGAAGGCGGAATTGGCCACGTCAGTCCTCGATCTTGCCGCCGGCCGCGGTGATGGCCGCCAGCGCGCCCTTGGTGGCCTTGATGCCCTTGAGCGTCACGGCCTTCTTGAGCTCGCCCGACAACACGACCTTGGCTTGGTTAGCCTGCGCCGCCACGATGCCTGCGCGCTTGAGCGCGTCCAGGTCGATGACGGCGGCGTCGATGCCGGCCAGTTCGTGCAGGCGGACTTCGGCGCGCGTGCGCTTCACGGCCGAGCGAAACCCGACCTTGGGCAGGCGGCGTTGTAGCGGCATCTGGCCGCCCTCGAACCCGACCTTGTGGTAGCCACCCTTGCGGGCGCGCTGACCCTTGACACCGCGGCCCGAGGTCTTGCCCTGGCCGGCGGAGGCACCACGGCCCACGCGCAGACGGTTCT
>JBAUYT010000272.1:0-33432 GCA_049584935.1 Steroidobacteraceae bacterium | reverse complement strand
CGGCGCAGCATCGCCGGCTCGCTGATCGGTGGCATCCCGGAAACCCAGGAGATGCTGGACTTCTGTGCCGACAAGGGCATCGTCAGCAACATCGAGATGATTCCGATCCAGCAGTTCGAGACCGCCTACGAGCGCATGCTCAGGAGCGACGTCAAGTATCGCTTCGTCATCGACATGGAATCGCTCAAACGCTGAATCTGCGGCGCCAAGCTACTCGCCGAGGTCGACCGGCTGTCCCGATCGGGCGCTGCGCATCAGCGCCTCCAGGGTCAGCGCAATGTCGATCGACTCCTCGGACGTGGCGCCGTTCCAGTGCTCGCGGCCCAGTCTGACCATGCGCTCGAAGGCCTCGGCTTCCGCCAGAAAGCCATTCATCGACGGCACTGGCAGCGGGTGATAGGGATCCCGGCTGGCGTCGCCACGCTTGACCAGCAGCTCCGCCGGGCCCGACTTCGGCGGATGGT
This sequence comes from Steroidobacteraceae bacterium, assembly GCA_049584935.1. Classification (GTDB taxonomy): domain Bacteria; phylum Pseudomonadota; class Gammaproteobacteria; order Steroidobacterales; family Steroidobacteraceae; genus FEN-1191. The sequence goes on along the minus strand of JBAUYT010000272.1, from coordinate 32,968 downwards.
TGAAAAAGGAAGTCTGGATGACGCCCTCCGAGCCGACGATGCGCGCGTGCCGCTCGAGCGCGGCATCGAAGCCCGCGCTGAATTGCGCCAGCAGACCGTCGGCGAATTCGAGCGTGCCGGTCATGGCGCGGTCGACGCCGCCGGCGTGCCACTGCGGCACGGCCCAGACTCGCGCGGGACGCTGCATCGATATCATCCGGATGAGGCAGACGCAGTAGCAACCCACGTCCATGAGCGCACCGCCCGCAAGCTTCGGCTCCAGGCGGATGTCTCGTGCCGCGTCCAGCGTGAAGCTGAAGTGCGCCTGGATGAAGCGTGGCCGCCCGATGGCGCCGCCCGCCAGTAGCTCGCGCAGTTTCAGCGTCTGCGGCTGCGAGCGAAAGGGATACCCCTCCACCAGGTACACGCCGTGCTCATGCGCCGCGGCGAACATGGCACGCGCCTCGTGCGCGCTCGGGGCCAGCGGCTTCTCGCACAGCACGTGCTTGCCGGCACGCAGCGCACGCACCGACCAGTCCACGTGCAGGCTGTTGGGCAGCGGGTTGTACACCGCGTCGATCTCGCGATCGCCGAGCAAGGCCTCGTAGGAGCCATGGTGCCTGGGGATACCGAGCTCGTGCGCAAACGCCTGGGCGCGCCCGGCCTCGCGACTGGCGACCGCAACCACGCTGATATGGCCCGATCCGGCGACCCCCTCGCAGAAGGCGCGGGCGATCCGGGCGGTGCCGAGAATGCCGAGCCGCACGATCAGGCGTCAGTGCGGTAACAGCGCAGGTGTGCGTGCCCGCCAATAACCGGTGCGAATCTCCTGCGGCAGCAGGCTCATCAGCAGGTGCAGGATCAGCGGCAGCAGGATGACGTCATCGACGATTCCGAGCAGCGGCACAATGAAATTGAAGGGGTCGAGCGCATACAGCAGCAACGCGATGACCGCCGGCCACAGCCACGGCGGACGGCGCTGGTGTCGCAATGCGAACCAGAGCAGACCGAGGTCGGCACGCGCCAGGCGCCAGAGCCTAAACAGCCGCAGCACGTTTAATATCCGCTCTACCCATGCCAGCTATCGTCATACCGCCAGCCGCCATATTCAAGAGGTTCCCGTGACCGATTCCCCCTCGCTCCAGCGGGTCGATCCGGAGTTGCGGCGCTTGCTCGAATCCTTCCCGCCACTGCTGCTGTCGCTCGAAGATCTGCCGCGGATCAGGGCCGAAGGCGCGGAGTTCTGGAAACAGCTCAATGCTGCTGCCGCCACCGCCGCCGCAGACAGCGGCGGCGCGCCGGTACGATGCGAACAGCAGCTGGTGGCCGGCCCCCCCGGCGCGCCGCAGGTGCGCGTGCTGCTCTACCGTCCGTCGCAGGTGCGCAAACCCATGCCTGCCTATCTTCAGATACATGGAGGCGGCTACGTGCTCGGCTCGGCAGAGGGCAGTGAAAGCGCCAATCGCGAGCTCGCGAGCGCATTGTCCGCACTGGTGGTGGCGGTCGACTACCGGCTTGCGCCGGAGACGCGCGCTCCCGGATCGGTCGAGGATTGCTACGCAGCGTTGCAATGGCTGCACGACAATGCCGCCGATCTGGGGGTCGACGCGGCGCGGATCGCCATCGGTGGCGAGAGCGCGGGTGGCGGACTGGCCGCAGCGCTGGCGCTGCTGACACGCGACCGGGGCAGCATCGGCATCTGCTTCCAGAATCTCGTGTATCCGATGCTCGACGACCGGACCGCGGTACTGGTCAACCGCAACCCGCACACCGGCCATCACCTGTGGACGCACGAGCATAACCGCTTTGGCTGGAGCGCCCTGCTCGGCGGCGCCCCGGGTGCGGTCGGCATCTCGCCCTATGCGGCACCGGCTCGCGCAGCCGACCTGCGCGGCCTGCCGCCGGCGCTGATAACGGTCGGGCAGCTCGACCTGTTTCTCGAAGAGGATATCGATTACGCCACCCGCCTCATGCAGTCAGGTGTACCGACCGAGCTGCATGTCTATCCGGGTGCCTATCATGGCTTCGATCTCGAACCGGCGGCCCAGGTGAGCCAGGCGATGCGGCGGGATCGGCTCAACGCCCTGCGGCGGGCGCTGGCAGTGTGATCAGCTGGCGACCTCTAGTCGTAGCAGGGTCCCACCTCGCGGATCTCAATGGTGGCCCATTCGGCGGCCGGGCACTGCTCGGCATAGGCGCGCGCCTGCGCCAGCGTCTGGCAATCGAGCAGGAAGTAGCCGCCGATGAATTCCTTGGCCTCGGTGAACGGTCCATCGACGACCGCCGGCTTGCCCGCCGGCCGCCGTAGCCGAACGGCCTCGCGCTTGAGCGAATTGACGCCCAGCAGCACGCCACTCGCCTCCAGCGAGCCGGCGTAGTCGACCATGCGCTGGTAGACGGCGTGACCATCGGCAATGGAACGCGCGCTGCGCTGGCCCGGCGGCTCGACGATCAGCAACATATAGGACATCAGTTTCCTCCCATACAGGCACTGGCACGATCGAGTAGCAGGCGCCGCTCGCGGTCGTTCTGAGTCAGCGTTGCGGCGTGCTGGAATTCGGCACGCGCCTCCTCGAGCCGACCGAGCCGGACCAGCAGATCCGCGCGCACGCTCGGCAGCAGATGGTAACTCCGGAGCGAGCCCTCCGCGGCCAGCTGGTCAGCCAGTGCCAGTCCCGCTTCTGGCCCGTGCGCCATGGCGACAGCAACCGCGCGATTGAGCTCGATGACGGGCGACGGTGCCACCTGCGCCAGCTCGGCGTACAGCGCCGTGATTTTTTTCCAGTCGGTCTCGGCGACGCTGACGGCGCAGGCGTGACAGGCGGCGATCGCGGCCTGCAGCAGATAGAAGCCGCGGGGCTGCGCCAGCGCCTCGGCGCGCGCCAGCGATGCGAGCCCGCGACCGATCAGCAACCGGTCCCAGAGCGCGCGGTTCTGCTCCACCAGCAGCACCGGCTCGCCGTCGGGCCCGCTGCGCGCGCGCATGCGCGAGGCCTGTATTTCCATCAGCGCCACCAGCCCGTGAACCTCGGCCTCCCGTGGCGCGAGCCCGGCGAGAATGCGGCCGATACGCAGCGCTTCCTCGCACAGTGCCGGCCGCATCCAGTCCGAGCCCGCTGTGGCGGCATAGCCTTCGTTGAACACCAGGTAGACGACCTCGAGCACGGACGACAACCGCGCCGCCAGGTCGCCTCCGCGTGGCAGTTCGAAAGGCACCTGCGCATCGCTGAGGGTGCGCTTGGCACGTACGATCCGCTGCGCGATGGTCGCCTCGGACTGCAGAAACGCGCGCGCAATTTCGGCCGTGGTCAGTCCGCCGACGAGCTTGAGCGTCAGCGCCGTGCGCGCCGCGGTGGACAGCAGCGGATGGCAGGCTATGAAGATCAGCCGCAGCAGATCATCGCCGATCTCGTCATCGGCCTGCATTTCCAGGTGCCCGTCGTTGGCGCGCTGATCCATCTCAAGCTCGTAACCCAGAGCGTCCTGGTGCCGCGCCAGCATGCGTCCGCGCCGCAGTTGATCGAAGGCGCGATTCCGGGCGGTGGTCATGAGCCAGGCACCGGGATTGTCGGGCACACCGGTACGCGGCCACTGCTCGAGCGCGCTCACCAGCGCGTCCTGGGCCAGCTCTTCGGCGAGCCCCACGTCGCGCACCAGGCGCGCGATGCTGGCGATCAGCTTTGGCGACTCGATGCGCCACAGCACATCGATGGTGCGATGCGTCTCGGTCCTCATGGACCGTGATGACACCACCGGTACGTGCACCACGCAACTCAAGCTGCCCGGGCTGGCATCAGTTACGCACCGCATCCCGCAGCCGCTGTTCCCGGGCGCGGATTTCCGGGGTGAGGTTGTCGCCAAAGTCCTCAGCCTCGAACACGCGTCGGATCTCGATCTCTTCACTGCCCTTGCGGAACGGTGAGCGGCGAATCCACTCCACGGCCTCTTCCATCGAGCGCACCTGCCACAGCCAGAATCCGGCAATGAGTTCACGGGTCTCGGTGAAGGGGCCATCGATGACGGTGCCCTTGCCGCCGCCGAAGCGCACCCGCACGCCCTTGGCGCTCGACTGCAGGCCCTCCGCGGCCAGCAGAACGCCGGCCTTGACCAGTTGCTCGTTGAACTGACCCATCTCCGACAGCAGTTCCGGAGCCGGCAATTGACCAGCCTCGGAATCCGGAGTCGCCTTGACGATTACCATCACTCGCATCGCTGCTCTCCCTATATAGAGGTCGACTCGGCGCACTTGCGCACCGATTCATCCTTTCGACGATTGACGCGGGCGGATTTCGACAAGCCCAATGGGCCAGGGTCAACGGAATCGGTTGGTCGGCCGTTTTACGACCCAGCGCCAGGAGGCCGGGAGGCGGAAATGTCCAGATTCATTAAGGTGTTACCTCAAGGTGCCCTGCTCGCGGCGCTGAGTCTGCTCAGCAGCTGCGGTGGCGACGACCACTGTTACAACTGTGGCTACATACCCTCCACACCGTCCTACCCGAGCGAGGTGTCGCTGGGGCTGGCGGCCGGCAACTTCAATGGCAACGGCCACACCTCCGTGATCGGCACCAGTACCATCGAGTATCACTCCTTCGGCAACCCCGGGTATCTGCAGAGCTATCTGTCGACCGGTGCCGGCACCTTCGCGGCGCCAGCGCTGACAGCGGCCGGCAACGATCCGCTCTACCTCGCCAGCGCCGATCTCAATGGCGACGGCCTGCCCGACGTGGTATCGGCCAGCTACGACGACGGCGATCTCGAAGTGTTCCTGAGCAATACCGGCAGCCCCGGCAGTTTCCGCACACCCATTATCCTCGCCTCGCAGGGCGCCTCGCAGCTCGCCATCGGCGACATGAACAATGACGGACTGCCCGACATCGTCTCGGCCGACTTCAACGTATCGCTGTTTCTGCAGACCGCGCCGGGCGTGTTCGCCGCACCGGTGACGCTCTACTCCGGCGGCGCCAACTGGGTGGCGGTCGGAGACCTGAATCACGACGGCATTGCGGACATAGCGCTCGCGGACGCCACCGGGGTCAAGGTGCTGATGCATACGGGCGCCGCCAGCGCGTCCACTTATGCCGCGCCGATCACCATGTTCACCCAGACCGCCAACGCCCATCTATCGGGCGCCAACGTGGTTGCAATCGCCGACGTCAATGGCGACGGCTACGACGATCTGATCATCACGGATCCGGGTCCCACGGGCGGCGCCATGCCCACGGTGTCGGTGCTGCTGCAGAATGCGGCCAGTCCCGGCACCTTCCTGACGCCCGTCAGCTATGCGATTGCGCCGCAAAGCCTGGTGCAGTCGATCGTCGTCACCGATGTCAATGGCGACGGCCATCCGGACATCGTCATCGGCGGCAGCAATGCGGTGACGGTGCTGCTGCAGGATACCGCAACCCCCGGAACCTTCGGGGCTGCCAGCATCTACCCGGCGTCCAATGCCAACGAGATTGCGGTGGCAGACGTCAACGGCGACGGATTTCCGGACATCATCACGGCCACCGGCGCCACGCAGCCGCTGGTCAACGGCATCTACACCAACACGCCGGGGGTGCTGTTGCAGAGCGCCACCACCCGCGGGACCTTCGGCGCTCTCGAAAATCTGCCCTGACCGGCGGCCCCGACTCAGGGGAGCCGTCGGCTAAAAGCGAGAAGCCGGTTCCGACAACCGCAATGCGGCTGTTCCAGAATATCGCCCATGATCTGGACGGTCTGGGCATTGCTGCTGGTCACGCATGGCGCCTTCACGGGCTGGGTCCGGAGGGCTTCGCGGCCTGCCCTGTTGCCGACGCTGGGTGATGCCCTGCTGATCGCCATCGGATTGATGACGCTCAACCAGCTCCAGGGGCTCGAGCCTCGCGAATTTCTCTGGGTCGGGGTCTTCTTCGTCGCCTTCGGCCTGGCCGGCCGCCAGCTCATGAACGGCATCCTGCGCGAGCTTTCGAGCCGCGGGCTGCGCTAGCTTCGGCTTCGCTACAGCGCCAGCAGCCACTGACCAAACTCGCTGGTACCCATCACGCTGCGGAATCCGTCGGGTACGCCCGCGTGCAGCAGGTCCTTGAGCAGGCCATGCACCCCCAGGGCACCGAGCTCCTGCCAGTGACTGTCCGGCAGCGGCCCGTCGATGGCTGCCTGCATGACCAGGGCAAGCAGATAGAGCACGATCAGGAAATTGAAGGCGGTCGAAAGGTCGTACTGGTACGAGTAGCTCTTGGAAAAGAGCGTATTGGCCAAGATACGCGCCACCACGGCGGTATCCCGCAGCTCCAGCACGGACAGTTGCTCCGGCAGCACCGTCGGTAAAGTCCGCAGCACGGGACGATCCCAGCGCAGGACCTTGAGCAGCATATCCCGCAACGCCGCGCGCAGCTCCGGAGTGATTTCGGGCACGGGCTCCGACAGCCATAGATCGGTCTCGATGGGCTGGTTGCGCAACACGGCGCCCAGCATGCGCGTGCCTACGTAGAGACGTCGCCGCATCGGCACATCCTCCGCCGACACGCAGGTCAGCAGCGCCTGCTCGATCTTTTTGAAGGCAGCCCAGTCGATCAGCAGCCCGGGGGTGAGGCGATAGGCCTCTGCCGATAGCGGCTCAACCTGCGCCAGCCGATCGTGCAGGTCCACCAGGCTCTCCTGCAACGAAGTGCCCAGAGCTCCGCGCGCACTGGGGCAGACGGGACTGAGCGCCACTGCCACACCCTCGGGCGTGCGCGCAAAGGTGTAGGGAAATACCGCGCAGATGTCGAACGGTTGGTGGCCGACGAACTGATGCAGCAGGCAAAGTCGCTGAGGCCCAAGGAACCGGCAGACCTCATGCGCCTTCTTCAGCAGCAGCTTGCCGTCAGCCCGCGGCGGCAGCCGGGTCTGGCCGGCAAGCCGTGGCTCGTAACTCGTCCAGGGCACCGCGTCGATTACCAGCTGCGCTTCGGGGGCCAGACCGATCTCAAAATCGTTGCGGCAGCACACCGTGCTCATCCTGCAGCTGAAGCGCGCTCCCGGCAGCGTATCGAACACAACCTTTGCCGTATGGAAGCGCCGAAAATAGCTAGCGTCCAGCAGCAACCTGGGCCGCGCGGGCAGCGTCGCCCGCATCCAGCTGTAGTCGGACAGAGATCTGGCCAGGCCAAGCTCGTATGACCAGGCTTCGACGCCACCCGCCAGCGTGCTCCAGCCCACACGCAAGCCGCAATCGCCATATTGAAGCCCAACTCCCACGATCAGCCGACGCTGATCTCGTCGCTCATCGAGCTGCAGCCAGCACACGGAATCTGACGCCGAGCCGCCATCGGCGTCGGGGCTCTCGAGCAGCACGGGGCTCGAATACACCGGCAGCGCGGAGTCGCCGGCGCTGCTGACTTCGGCATGCGCTTTGGCAAAGTCCTCGCGGCGCACCTGCGCGGCAGGCCGCAGCGTGCTGCCGTCCGGGATGATCGCAGCGGGCGACAGCAGGTCGTAGAGGATCGCCCCACCGTCCGCACTGCCCAAGGCAGCGAAGTATCTCCGCAGCAGATCCTGGGGTCCTGCCGGGAGTGTGTTCTGTGCCTGCAAGGGTCACCGCGTGGCTGCCGATGCCGCTCAATTCGCCACGGCGGGACGGAAGGTTACGTTCCGCGCCGCAGATTCCAGGCCTGGCCGAACAGCGCCTGCGCATTGCGCCGGTAGATCTTGTCCACGACATCCCGGGGCAGGTGCAGTCCCCGGAAGGCGGCGTCGAAATCATCCGAGTGCATTGAGTCCGAGGTCGCCAGGAACCGCCAGTCCGCCAGCCAGCCAGCATGCACATCGGCCACGGCCTTGGGATCGGAATCGCCGGGCCCATAGGCGTCGTCACTGCCGTAGAGCACGCGATCCTGGTAGTGGATCAGGAATGCGCGCACGCGCTCGGGATTGCGTGCGGCCTGATATTCGAGGTGCACCAGGCGTGCCGCCAGGTCGACGTCGGCGTTGGGGAAGCGATCGAGGAATGCGGACACTCGCTCGACGTCCCATTCGAGCGAGGCCAGGTGCACGGCGTCCGTGCGCAGCCCCGGGTGCGCGCTGAGCGCTCGATCGCGAGCGGCGAGAATCGCATCGTGGCCCGGCATCTCTGGGTGGCGATACATGTAGTACTGTGGATGCTCGCGGAAGTAGTCGCGATCCGACCGCACGGTCATCTGCTCCATGGGCAGCCAGCAGTTGAGCGGCTCGGCCTGGTGCGCCAGCAGTACGATGTGCTGCTGCTCGAGATGGCTCAGCACGGGCGCGAAGCGGCTATCGTCCAGCATGACGTAGCGGCCATCGTCGTCGCGCAGCGCCATGCCGATGTTCTTCCAGATCTTGATGCCGACGGCTCCGAGCGCGACTGCGGCGTCGATCTGCCGGATGGCGTGCTGCGACCAATCGGGATCCTGGAAGTGCTGCACCGAGAACGTCCCCGCAAATGCCACCCGGCCGGGATAGCGCTGCTTCAGCCAGACCGCATCTCGCTGCTGATCGGGCAGCGCCGGAAAATCGGGGTAGTCGACATTGATCGTCAGAATGCCGAAATGATCGCGCGCCGCCTGCGTCATGAAGCGCGTCGCGGGGCCGTGGATGTGCATGTGCGCGTCGATCTTCTCGACGCGTCGGAAGTCGGCGAGCGCATAGTAGCGCTCGCCGGCGTCTGCGGCCGGGGTGGCGTCGGCCTGCAATGCCAGCCCCAGCAGCAACAGAGGCAGCAGCGGGCGCATGCCGTCAGACCAGCCGCACGTCGACACCGCGACGCCGCAACTCTTCGACTGCAGCAGCGGGCGCGGCCCGGTCGGTGATCAGCACATCGAGCTGCTCGACCTTCGCAATCAACGAAATGTTCCGGCGCAGCAGCTTGGACGAGTCGGCCACCACGACCACCTGCCGGCTGATGCGCATCATCTTGGCGTTGAGCTCGGCCTCCTGCAGGTGCGGGGTCATGACCCCGATCTCGGGATCGAGGCCGTCGGCTCCGAGGTACAGACGATCCGCCTGCAGGTTGGCGAGCGCCGCCTCGGCCATGGGGCCCGAGAGCGAATTGGATTCACGGCGCAGGATTCCGCCCGGCACGATCAGCCGGATGGAAGCCACGTCCATGAGCAGCGCCGCCACATTGAGGGCGTTGGTGATGACGTTGATCGATTTGAGCTCGCCCTTACGCAGTGCGCGCGCGATCTCGGCCGTGGTCGTACCCGAGTCGAGAATGATGGTTTCACCGTCCCGCATCATCGCCACGGCGGCCTGCGCGATCCGGACTTTCTCGGCATGATGCTGCAGCTGCTTGACGTCGAGCGGCTCGTCCTCCTGTTCGCGCAGCAGCGCACCACCGTGGGTGCGAATCAGGGCGCCGGCAGCTTCGAGTGCCGACAGATCTGCGCGGATGGTCACCTGCGAGGTACCGAAGCGCGTGGCCAATGCCTCGACCGTGACGCGGCCTTCGGCGCGCAGGAATTCGCAGATGCGCCTGCGACGTTCCTCTACCAGCAGGCCGCCCTCGATTGCGTTCAGCATCAGACCGGAATCGCTTCGATCAGCAGCGCGCCGTGGAAGGCGAGCGGAAGCCGACCACCTGCGGACACCTCACCGAGCTCGCGGCCGCCAAAATAGTCACGCACGCGGTAGCGCGCGGACTTGAGGCCGCGCAAGGGTACCGCGCCACTGAACTCGTGTGCGTAGAAGGCGTAGTAGAAACGCCCGTCCTTCTCGATCACGTGCGTCTCGGGCCGGTCGAAGCCGATGTCGTACAGTTCGCCACGGTAGATCCCGCGCGGCAGCTGGCGTTCGTTGTAGAGCGCGATCCAGCGGCGCCAGAGCGCTTCTCGCTCCGGCGTCAGCAGGAACGAATCCTTCGGCTTCGGGTCGCGCGGCCAGGTGAACTTGGTGGAGACAATGCCGCCGATGCCCACCGTGGACGGAAAATCGTCGCCGCCGTCACTGAGCTCGACGTGATCACCGGTAAACGCGGCGCTCGGACCCATGAGCGCCTTGAGCGTCTTGCCCTTGAGGCGTACCTGCCAGGACGATTCTGGATCGGACGCCGGCGCCTGGTTGAACGAGCGCATATTGAAGAATGAATAGGCCGTGCCGCAGGGGCAGAGCTCGACCACTGCTTCGGGGTTGAGCTGCATGGCAGTCTGGTAGACCGCCTGAAAGAAATCCTGCAGCTTCTCCACGGACTCTTCCGGACGTGCATGATGATGTGCCGGGTTGTAGCAGGGCGCGACGCCGTTGAGATGCTGGCCGTCGATCTTGAGGCCGGCGAAGCCCCAGTCGCCCATGAACCTGCGCACCAGCCCCAGCGTGTAGTCCAGCGTCTTCGGGTAGGCCGGACAAAGATAGAAGCTGTTCCACCAGGAGATATTCTGGACCGCACCTTCCTTGTCCAGCAGCAGCAGGTCGGTGTGATCGTGCAGCAGATCCGAGCCGGGCGCGGCCGCGAGCGGCGCCCACCAGAGCCGCGGCTTCAGATCCTGTGCGTGGATGCGCTCGACCAGCTGTCGCATGTCGGCTGCGCCGCGCGGGTACTTCTGCCGGTCGAGCTGCCAGTCACCCACGTTGGACTGCCAGCCGTCGTCGATGACGGCCCAGCGGAGGCCCAGCTCGCGCACCTTCGGCAGCGTATCCTCGATCAATTGCATCGTGCAGGAGCGCTCGTAACCCCAGGCACACCAGATGGGCTCGTAGGCGGCCGCCGGTGGTGTCGGTGAATGTACGCCGCGATCGGCCATCAAGCGCCGGTAGGCATCGAGCACGCTAAAATAATCACCGTCGTGCAGCGCAATGAAGCTCTGGTGGGTCTCGAATTGCTCGCCGGGTTGCAGCAGGCGTGGCGTCGCTTTCGTCAGCGCTACGCTGGCGCCTTGGGAACTGCACTCAAGCGGCAATGACACCAGCTCTGGGGTCTGCTCCAGATGACCGACGGCCACACCGCCGTCAGGCCGCCAGACATCGACGATGGGCGTGCCACCGCCGTAGTCGGACGCCTCCATGCCCATGAAATTGGGTTGATTGAAGCCCGGATGCACCGGCTGCACCCAGTCCCGCCGGTCCGAATGCGTGCTGCCGCAATAACTCCAGAATGGCGGCACGGGCGTGGCGCCCGCGGGCGCGGCCGCAACCGCGGGCGGCAGCCGCAGCGCGGCGTTGCGCCAGCCGGCTATCTTCAGCGGCGCCGACCACAGGTTGCGATACGTCACCCGGTAGATCGCAAATCCCGGATAGCGCTCGAACAGTTGGATGCTGACGGTTTTCTCGAAGCGCGCATCGCTGCCCGCCAGCAGCCACTGTGCGCCCGGCCCGAACTCGCCGTCGATCGACCGCTGCGACTGCCGGCGCAGAGTGAAATGCTCGAGCCGCGTGCCGTCCGCCAGCTCCAGCGTCTCGGCGGCGCTCCACTGGGTCAGCGGCACCGATCCGGGGCGGTCGCTGCGCCGTAGCCTCGAGCGCATGAGGCGGTCGAACTCGATGCCGATGCGGCCGTCGCCGGCACGCGCAACCACGGCGTCGTCAGAGTTGCGCGCGGGCACCGCCAAAGCGGACGCGCTCCGCAGGACAGCGCTGGATGCGACGCCGGCGCCGGCGGCCAACTGCAGGAAATGGCGCCTGCTGGTTCGGCGGTTACCGGAATGATTCTTTTTCACTGCTTCTGGCACCCTTCCCGCTCGAGTCTAAGCCAACCGCCCACCCGGTCGAGCGACCGTATCGACGCTTGGCCTTGACAGACTCGAAGATATCCGAAATATTAAACGAAATAAAACGAAAGCGACATCGGACAAATGGCTTTCGTTTAATTTCATATAACATCAATAGGGATACGACCATGCGGAACCAGCGGCACGTCTATTCGCGCCTCCTGCTGTGCGGCCTCATGGCTGCCGGTCTCGGCTCGGCGGTCGCGGACGACCAGCAAGCTTCGACCTCCGCCACCCCCGGCAACAGCAGCAATTCGTCGGATGCGCAGCTGGAAGCCGTGGTGGTCAGCGGCCTGCGCGAGAGCCTGGGGAAGTCTTTGGAAGAGAAGCGGAAGGCCGAGATCGTGCAGGACTCGATCAACGCGCTGGAGCTCGGCCGCTTTCCGGACGACGACGTCGCCGACTCCCTGCGGCATATCACCGGTGTCAACATATCTCGCACCACCGGCGGTGAAGGGCAATACATCGGCATACGCGGCCTCGGCTCGCAGTACAACATCGTGACCTTGAACAACCGCATCCTGGCGACCGATGACGACGGGCGGGCGCTCGCCTTCGACGTGCTGCCTGCCGACGTAATCTCGGGCGCCGACGTGTACAAGTCCTCGCAGGCCTCTGCGCTCGAAGGCAGCATCGGCGGCACCGTCAACATGCGCTCGGCGCGGCCGTTCGACGATCCCGGCTTCCACACGGCTGCGCGCATCGAGGGCAACTACGACGACATGTCGGAGTTCTGGGGCAAGAAGGGCTCGGTGTTCGTCAGCGATACCAACGCCGCGGGCACGCTTGGCTTCCTGATCGGCGGCGTGGTCTCGGATACGCGCACGCGCACCGATTCACTGAACTACAACACCTACGATGGCGCCAACCCCGGTGTCTGGCCCCTGTCCGGCCCCAGCAGTGCGCCGGTCGTGGCCGAATGCTGCATTTCCTTCGGTTCGGTCATCGAGGAAAAGAAGCGCGAAGCGATTTCGGGCGCACTCGAATGGCATCCGACCGACACGCTGCACCTGACGCTCGACGGGCTGTACTCACGCCTGAACGATCCGCAGGTGGCCTACAACCAGGCCTACTACCCCGACTTCACCTACGACGCCAACGGCAACCCCGAGTGGTCCAACGTCGTGGTCAAGAACGGCTTCATCACCTCGTTCACCGCCAACACCTTCACGCCCGAGATCGTCAACCAGACCATCGCGCGCCGCGTCACCACCGCGCTGCTCGGCCTCAACGGTTCCTGGGAGGCGACCTCCCACTTCACGCTGGATGCCGATGTCTATCAATCCAAGGCGAACCGTCCCGAGGGCGGCCAGGATGCTTTCGTGACCTCAGGCCTGGAATCGACGACGCCGAACAACCAGGACGTCATCAACTGGCGCGCCAATCCGAGTGGCGGGCTGCCCTATATCTCGGTATCGCTGCCCAATGGCCAGAACTACGCGCAGGCGCTGGCGTCGGGAGAACTCAACAACAACTACTGGACCGCCCACTACACCGGACTCAACGGCAATAGCGTTCACGACAAGGTGACCGGCGCCACGCTCGACGGCAAGCTCAAGCTGGATGATGCCGGGCCGTTGACGCAGCTGCGCTTCGGCGTGGCCGAGACCCTGCGCACCAAGACCCGCGACGACTTCGACAACGACTGGACCGGGGGTTCGAGCCAGTACGACTTCTATACGACGCCGGCGGGCGCCAACCCGATCACCTACGGCATTCTCGGCGCCAACGTCATCTCGACCACCACCTTTCCGAACTACATGCAGGGCGCGGGCGGCAGTTTCCCGACCACGGTGGCGGTGTTCAACATCCCGAACCTGCTGAACGCGCTCAAGAAGCTCAACGGCCAGCCGAACCTGTACGTCCCGGGCGCGCCGAACTATGACTTTGCGGCCACCCTGCCGCAGTTCAACGCCGTCAATTCCTACGCGGTACACGAGAACAGCACGGCGGCGTACTTCGAGGGCGTGTTTTCCGGCCAGAACTGGGCCGGCAACCTGGGCGTGCGCCTGGTACACACCCACACCGAGGCCGGCACGGCTGTCAACGAGATCGAATCGGTGACGATCGCGCAGACCTCCAACCCCACCAACCCCGCCATCGTCAACTACAGCAACCCGACGCCGACTGCGGCGACCGGCTCGTACACGATTCCGCTGCCCTCGCTGAATTTCATGTACCGCATCCAGCCGGACCTGCAGGTACGCTTTGGTGCAGCGGAGACCATGACCCGGCCTGAACTCGACCAGCTGGCGCCGACGCGCACCGACAATTCGCTCAACCGCGTCTACGAAGTCACCTACGCCGGCAATGCCGACCTCAAGCCCATCAAGGCGTGGTCCGCCGACGTCTCGGTGGAATGGTACTACCAGCCGAAGTCGGCGTTGACCCTGGCGCTGTTCGGCAAGGACATCAAGGATTTCATTACCACCGGCACGCAGAACAACGTCAATCTCGGCGTGCAGGGATACTTCAACGGCAGCACCACCCCAGTGCCTGTGCTCTACACCGTCTACACGCCGATCAACGGCGACAAGGGCTACGTCGAGGGCATGGAGTTTGGGTTTACGCACATCCTACCGATGGGTTTTGGTGTCCATGGGCAGTACACGCGAACCTGGAGCAAAGCCTATGTGGCCGGCGCCTATGTTGGCCAGCTCGAAGGGGTGTCGCCCAACAGCGCATCGCTCGGCGTGCTCTACGAGACCGGGCCGATCAGCGCCAACGTCAACTGGGATTACGACGGCCCCTCGGTTGCCCAGACCTTCACCGAGATCGAGGGCCTTTCGGCCTACCAGAGCGCCTTCTCCTGGGTCACCGCGCAGGTATCCTACGAATTCTTCAGGGGCTTCAAGGTCTATGCAGAAGGCAAGAACCTCGCCAATGCGATCGCGCGCACCTACCTCGCCAATCGCCAGGATGCGGTCTGGGCTTCGGGTTCCACCACCACCAACGGCGATTCGAACAGCTCCGGTACCAGCAGTGCCGTCGGCCAGGGTTACACCGCCTATGGCCGCATATTCACGCTCGGCGTGAGCTACCGGTTCTAACGAGCATGGCAACGTGATGGCAGGCAGCTGGCTGCGCTATGCGCTGCTGACAACGGTGATGTGGGGTGTCTGGGGAGCCTTCACCTCGCTGCCGAGCGAGCATGGATTTCCCGACACGATGACCTATGTCGTCTGGGCGCTGACCATGATTGCCCCGGCCGGGTGGGCGCTGCATCACTCGGAAGTCAGGCTGCAGCGCGACGGACGCTCGCTGGCGCTGGGGCTGGCCATTGGTCTGCTCGGCGCCGGCGGGCAGATGCTGCTGTTCCGCGCGGTCACGCTCGGACCCACCTACCTGATTTTTCCGATCGTGTCGCTGTCACCGGTCGTTACCATTCTGCTGTCGCTGCTGCTGTTGCGGGAGCGCACCGGCGCATTCGGCTGGGCCGGTATCCTGCTGGCTGTGGTATCGCTGCCGCTGTTCGACTATTCGCCCGAGCGGATTGCGCAGCCGGGTGGCACCTGGTTCGTGCTCGCGCTCGGCGTCATGCTGGCCTGGGGCCTGCAGGCCTACTTCATCAAGCTGGCCAATGCCACCATGACGGCCGAAAGTATCTTCTTCTACATGATGCTGACCGGTCTCATGTTCATCCCGGTGGCCTTCGTGCTCACGGATTTTTCCCGGCCCATCAATTTGGGGCTCGCGGGACCCTGGCTGGCCGCGGCCGTGCAGATGCTCAATGCCATCGGCGCGCTGTTGCTGGTCTATGCCTTCCGCTTCGGCAAGGCCATCGTCGTCTCGCCACTGGTGAACGCGGGAGCGCCGTTACTGACCGCACTGATCGCGCTGGCCGTTGCCGGTACGCTGCCCGGTCCCTACAAACTGGCGGGCATCGCGCTGGCGCTGGCCGGCGCGCTGCTGCTGTCGCTGCAGCCGGAAAGCCCGCTGCCATCGGCGGCGCCATGAAGGCGCTGCTCCAGCTGCTGCGGGCGCACAAGGCCGGTGCCGGCGGCGGCATCTGCTCGGTGTGCTCTTCGCATGCCCTGGTGATCGAAGCGGCCATGCGCCAGGCCATCGTTGAAGACGCACCAGTTCTGATCGAGGCCACCTCCAACCAGGTCAATCAATTCGGCGGCTACACCGGCATGACACCGGTCGCCTTCAAGGCCTACGTGGCGGCGATCGCGCAGCGCACTTCCCTGCCGCCGGAGCGCGTGCTGCTGGGCGGCGATCACCTGGGGCCCAACGCCTGGCGCGGCGAGCCCGCAGCCGTGGCGCTGGAGCGCGCCGAACGCCTGGTGGCGGACTACGTTGCGGCCGGCTTCCGCAAGATCCACCTCGACTGCTCCATGACTTGCGCCGATGACCCCGGCGTGCTGAGTGATTTGGTCATCGCTGCGCGCGCCGCACGGCTGTGTCGCGCCGGCGAGCAGGCCTGGCGCACCAGCGGCGGCGAACCGCCGGTGTACGTGGTCGGCACGGAGGTCCCGACACCGGGCGGCGCCGCCGAAGATCTCGAGGCGCTGACGGTGACCCGACCGGCGGCCGTCACGATGACCATCGAGGCGCACCGCAGCGCGTTTCTCGAGGCGGGACTGGCCGATGCCTGGGCGCGCGTCGTGGCATTGGTGGTACAGCCTGGCGTCGAGTTCGATCATCACAAAGTGATCGACTACGCCCCGCGCCAGGCGCAGGAGTTGTCCCGGCGCATCGAGCGCGAGAGCAATCTCGTCTATGAGGCCCATTCCACCGACTATCAGACCCCGGTGGCGCTGGCGGCACTGGTGCGCGATCACTTCGCCATTCTCAAGGTCGGCCCCGGAGTCACCTTTGCATTGCGGGAGATCTTCTGGGCCCTGGCCGAGATCGAGCGCGAATTGAACGCCGCGCCGGCGCGGCCGCTGAAGCAGCTGGTACTCGCCGTCATGCACGCCGATCCACGGCACTGGCGCACCTACTACACCGAACCGGCGTCCCGGGAATTCGATCTGCAGTACAGCCTCAGCGATCGCATCCGCTACTACTGGAACGCGCCGGCGGTGGCGGCTGCCTGCGACGCGCTGATCGGCAATCTTGGCGCACGGACGATTCCGCTGACCTTGCTGAGCCAGTACCTGCCCACGCAATATGCCGCGGTACGTGCGGGCACACTCGCCAACGATCCGCGCGCGCTGCTGCTGAACGGCGTCGCGCAGGTGCTGCGTCAATACGCGCGCGCCTGCGAGCCGCACGCTGGCGCGGCCGACGCCGCCCTGTCAGGTTAGCCGCATGGACGATCTCGGATTGAGTGCTGCACAGATCGATGCTGCCGGCGCCCGTTGGACGGCAGGCGAAGTACTGCAGCAGCCGCAGATCTGGGCGGAAATCGCCGGCCTGATCGAGGGTCAGTCGCAGCGCCTGGCGCAGTTCCTCAATCCGTTGCTGGCGCGCCCGGACGTGCGTGTGGTGTTGACCGGTGCGGGTACGTCTGCCTACATCGGCGAATGCCTGGCACCTGCGCTGGCGCGCGCCCTGGGACGACGCGTCGATGCCGTCCCGACCACGGACCTGGTAGCCAGTCCCGACAGCTACCTGTCGCGTGGCACGCCGACGCTGCTGGTATCGTTCGGCCGGTCGGGCAGCAGCCCCGAAAGCGTCGCCGCCTTCGAGATCGCCGATGGCCTGCTCGAACATTGCTCGCACCTGATCTTCACCTGCGACGGCGACGGCGCGCTCTTTCGGCGCGGCGCCACCGCGTCGCACGCCTACGTGGTCCGTCTGCCGGAAGCCTGTAACGATCGCAGCTTCGCGATGACCTCGAGCTTTACCGGCATGTTGCTGGCGGCGGCGCTGGCGCTGCGTGCTCTGCCGCCGGCGCCCGGCCGCAGCAGCATGCTGGCGGCATTGGCGGCACAGGTGCTGCCGGGAACATTGTCGCTGCTGCAGAACCTGGTGAGTGGCGGATTCGAGCGCGCGGTGTACCTCGGCGCCAAGGAGTTCAAGGGTCTGGCGCGCGAGGCCGCGCTCAAGATGCTGGAGCTCACCGACGGCAAGGTGGTGGCCGTGGCCGATTCCCCGCTCGGTTTCCGTCACGGTCCCAAGACCATCCTCAATGCGGCTACGCTGGTTGTAGTATTCGTCGGCAATGATCCTTATGCACGGCAGTATGACGTGGACCTGATCCGGGAATTGCGTCGGGACGCCGTCGCCGGCCGGGTCATTGCGATCGCGGCGGCGGACGGGCTGCCAGCGCACGCGGACAATCTGCTGCTCGAATCCTCGCGCGCGCGCGGCGCTGCGGCCGATCTCGAGCTGTGCCTGCCGTACGCCATGTTCGCGCAGTCCCTGGCGCTGTTGCGCTCCATCTCGCTCGGCATTCGGCCGGACAATCCCAATGCCGCGGGCACCGTCAGTCGCGTGGTCAAGGGTGTTTCGATTCATTGCTGGCAACGCGGAGCGTGAAGCGCTACCTGGGCATCGACGGTGGCGGCAGCAAGACGGCCTTCCTGCTGATCGACGAGTCCGGGCGCGTACTGGGCGCGCAGACGCAAGGGCCCGCCTACTATCTCGAGATCGGCTGGGAGGCGCTGCGTACCATGCTGGCGCGCGGTATCGAGGCCACCCTCCACCAAGCCGGCTTACGCCCGGGCGAGATCGACTTTGCCTACCTGGGACTGCCCGCCCATGGCGAGGACAGCCGCGCCCTGGCCGCATTCGATGCGGTGGCGTCACCACCGCTGCGTCCCCAGCGCTATCGCTGCGGCAATGACGCCGTGTGTGGCTGGGCCGGCGCGCTCGCCTGCGCGGACGGCATCCATCTGATCTGTGGCACCGGCTCGATGGCCTATGGAGAATTCGAGGGCCGCTCGGCGCGTGCCGGCGGCTGGGGTGAACTCTTCAGCGACGAGGCCTCGGCCTATTGGCTGGCGCGTGAGGGGCTGACGCTGTTCTCGCGCATGAGCGACGGCCGCACCCCGCGCGGCCCGCTGCATGCCATCCTGCGTCGCCACTTCGCGCTGGCAACGGATCTCGATCTCTGTGGCGCCATTTACGACAAGGAGCAGCTCCAGCGCAGCAATCTCGCAGCGCTCGCCCCGCTGATGGCAGACGCCGCAGCGGCCGGCGACGCTGCCGCGGCAGCATTGTTCGAGCGTGCCACCGACGAGCTGGTGCGGCTGGTCGATGCCGTGCGCCAGACTCTGGGTGTAGCCGCCGAGGCGGACATCACCGTGTCCTATTCCGGTGGCATGTTCAATCAACGCGAACGGCTGCTGCGGCCGTTGCAGGCCAGACTCGAGAGCCATGGCCGTTATCGGCTGGCCGAACCGCGGCTGTCGCCGGTGGCGGGCGCCGCTCTGTATGCGGCTAAATTGGCTGGCACGCCCCTGGGAGCCGCGGAGTTGCGGCGCCTTGCAAGCAGCCTTTGATGAAGCCACGCAAATCGCATCCGAACCACGAAGCCGGCGGAGCGGACAAATCCCGCCGGGACTTTCTGTTGGGTGCCGGCGTTGCGGCAGCGACGACGCCGATTGCTCTCGTGGGCGAAACTGCAGTCATCGGAGCTGCCGATGGAACGCCGGAGCAGATTCACCTCACCTGGGGCGATGACTCGGCGCAGACCGTGGTCGTATCGTGGGCGTCGCCGGCGCAGGCCATCAATCCGCGTGTGACGCTGGCGCGCGCGGGCACAGCCGCACGAGTGATCCACGCCGTCCAGCGTACCTACACGGACGGTCTCAACGGGCAAACTGTGTTCACCTACCACGCCAGGCTCGACGGCCTCTCCGCCGACTCGGTCTACCGCTACGGCGTTACCGCCGACAACGATCGGCGAGGACGGCTGCCGTTCTCGTCGTCGTTCCGCACGGCTCCGCGTGGCCGGGTGGCGTTCCGCTGGTCCAGCTACGGCGACCTCGCCACGCCCGACACCTCGTGGACGCTGTCCTCGCCGCAAAGCCACCACGCCGTCGATGCAGTCGAGCGCTTCCAGCCGCTGTTCCATCTGCTCAATGGTGATCTTTGCTACGCCAATCTCAATCCGCGGGCGCAGCCGGCGGTGTGGGCGGACTTCGGCAACAACGTGCAGCGCTCCGCGGCCAATCGACCCTGGATGCCCTGTCCGGGCAATCACGAGATCGAGTTCTGCAATGGCGAGCAGGGACTGATGGCCTACCTGACCAGATACTCGCTGCCGGACAACGGTACGCAATTCCCGGGCCGCTGGTACCGATTCCGCGTGGGCTCGGTGCTGTTCATCTCATTGGCTGCCGACGATGTGATCTACCAGGACAGCGGCGCCTTCGTCGCCGGACCCGAGCCTTTGATCCCGGCGCCGAGCACCGGCAACGCGCCCATCCAGCCCGGCACCTCGCTCTACGTCAGCGGCTACAGCCGGGGGGCGCAGACCCGCTGGCTCGAAGCCACGCTGGCGGCCGCGGCGCAGGACCCGGATATCGACTGGATCGTGGTGCAGATGCACCAGGACGCACTCAGCTCTTCCAGGGATGGGAACGGCTGCGACAAGGGCATCCGGGAAACCTGGCTGCCACTGTTCGATCGTTATGGCGTCGACCTGGTGCTCTGCGGCCACGACCACGACTATGAGAGAAGCTGGCCCGTGCGCGGCTGCAATCGGCACGTGGGACGCGATGCGGTTACCGGCAGCCCGGTGGACACGTGTCAACCGCAGCCCATCACCACGGCAGAGCCCGCAGAGGGAGGCTTCGATACCAGCCGCGGCACCATTCACCTGATCCTGGGGGGCGGCGGCACCAGTTCACCGGTCGATGTCTACGGCGTCAATGCCGCCAGCGGCGCGCCGCAAGCCAAGGTCATCACGCGCGCGAACCGGCCCTTTGCCGGACCGACACCGGGCGTTTTCATCAAGCACGGCGCCGACGCGCTCGAAGATGCGATCTGGTCGGCGCGGCGCGACACCGGGAGCGGCTATGGCATCGGCGTGTTCGACCTTGATCCGGGCACAGCCGGCGGCAAAACCTCGCTCACTATGCGCTACTATCACGCCGTGGGCGCAGACGGCGCGCCGAGCTCGAAGTACGAACTGTTCGACACGGTCGTGCTTGCCAAGGACCGGCGCAACTCCAGGTAGCGGGGAGTCCGCATGATATTCGAACAATTCAGCGCCGGCGGCTGTCAGTCGTACATCGTCGGCTGCGGTGAAAGCTGCGCCGCCGCGCTCATCGACCCGGAAATATCGTTGATCGATCGCTACCTGGCATCAGCCGCGCGTGAAGGTCTGCGCATCCGCTACCTGGTCGACACCCACACGCACGCCGATCATTTCTCGGCCACGCAGCAGCTGGCCCGGCAGCTGCAGTTGCCGGTCGCCATGCACCGGGCCAGCCCGGCGCCGTTCGTGAGCCTGGCGCTGGACGATGGTGAGATGCTGGCCGTAGGCAAGCTGCGCCTGCACGTGCTGCATACCCCGGGTCACACCCGCGACTCGATCTGTCTGCAGGTCGACGATCGGCTGTTCACCGGAGATACGCTGCTGATCGGCGCCACCGGCCGCACCGACCTGCCCAGTGGCGATCCTGAAGATCTCTACCATAGTCTGTTCGAGCGCGTGCTGCGCCTCGATCCCGCGCTCAGGGTACATCCGGCGCATGAGTACAAGGGGCGCCCCCACTCGACCATCGCCCAGGAGATTGCGGAGAACCCGCGACTGCAGGTACGCGATCGTGCTGCGTTCGTCGAACTGATGCGCAACCTCAATCTGAAGATGCCCACGCACGTGACCGAGGCACTGCGAACCAACATGAGCGGCGGCAAGACCGTGGCACAGATGCTGGCAGAGGCGGCCGCGAACGTGCCGTTCATGTCGCTGGCGGAACTCAAGGCACGCGTCGAAGCCGGCTCGGAAGAGTTGCTGATACTCGATGTGCGGGAGCGGGATGCTTACGAAGCGGCGCACATTCCGGGCGCCAGACTGTTGCCGCGCGGACAACTGGAACTGCGCGTCAACCAGGAGCTGCCCGATCCCACACGCCGCATCGTCACCTGCTGCGAGTTCGGCCGGATATCGACACTGGCCACCGCCACGTTGCGCTCCATGGGATTTTCGCGCGCGGTGGCGCTCGATGGCGGCATGCAGGCGTGGCGCGAGGTGCACTACCCAACACGCACGGGCGCACAGCCGTGATCCGGCACCTCAGCGTTGCAGCGATATCAGCGCCGAGGGATCGCCCGATCAGGGTTTAGCCGGAAGTGCGGTCTTCGCCAGCGCATCGAGCTGTTCGACGGCGGCGCGGGTGACGCCGAAGATCTGGCGGCGGCGTCTTCCCAGCGCCTTCCAGGCTTCGAGCGTCGACACGCCTTCTGCGCGAAGCAGGTCGATCAGTCGCGGCGGCAAATCAGCGGGCAGTTCGGTAGCCATGGGACAAAGTCTTAGTCATTTGGGCCATTTTCCAAGCCCGACTTAACATCATTTTCCGACAGGCGCCAAATCGGTGAACGGCGTATCACCTGCTGGCGCGAAATCGGGCGCAGCGTCACACTGCCGGCGGCGGCCGATTCAGGCGGTTTTGACGTGCCGAAACAGGTTGCGCCGCGCTTCCTCATCCAGCTCGGCCTTGAAGGCGTGCTTGTCCTTCAGAGCCTCGGCACGGGCCGCGGCCGGGCGTGCGTTGATGCTGTCGAACCATCGCTTCAGATTTGGCAGCGCGCTCCAGGTATCCTCACCCAGTACGAATGGAATCGCGCGCGCCCAGCCCCAGGCGGCGATGTCGACGATGGTGTACTTGGCACCGAGCAGATACGGTTTGCCTGCCACCTGCGCATCGAGAATGCCGTAGTGGCGCCTGGCCTCGAACAGGTAGCGCTCGACGGCATAGTCGATCCCCTTCGGCGCGTGATGTCGAAAGTGCACCGCCTGACCCGAGTACGGCCCGATGCCGGAGGCGATGAACATCAGCCACGACAGCAGGTCACCGCGAGACCGGGACGGATCGTCGGGCAGGAATTGCCCGGTCTTCTCCGCCAGGTACAGCAGGATGGCGCTGCTGTCGAACACCCGCACGTCGCCGTCGACGATGACCGGCACCTTGGCGTTGGGGTTGAGTGTCAGGAACTCTGGCGAAAACTGATCTCCCCTGCGCGTGTCCACCGGGATCATCTCGTACGGCAGGCCCGCTTCCTCCAGGAACATCGCGACTTTCACGGGGTTGGGTGCGGGGCTGTAGTAGAACTTGATCACTGCTGGCTCTCCTGTCCGGGTCCCGGACCATAGCGCAATTCCTCACTACGATGGTGTAGAGTCAACGGCGCGGCCGGCACGTAGGGAGGGAACGGGCGTGGTTAGCCTCTCGGCACTCTGGGGTCCGATTCTGGTCTCCGCCATCATTGTATTCATTGCCAGCTCCATCGTTCACATGGCGCTGCCATGGCACAAGAACGACTATCCGCAGCTGGCCGCGGAAGGCAGCGTCCTGGACGCTCTGCGGCCGCTCGCGCTGCCGCCGGGCGACTACCTGCTTCCGCGCGCCGGTAGCATGAAGGAATTCAAGAGCGCGGAATTCCAGCAGCGGCTGAATCAGGGTCCGGTCATCCTGATGACCGTAAGGCCCAATGGACCCTGGAACATGGGCCGGAGCCTGCTGCTGTGGTTCCTGTACTCCATCGTCGTGTCGGTGTTTGCGGGCTACGTCGGCGGCCGGGCGCTGCCGGCCGGCGCGGATTACCTGCGCGTGTTCCAGATCGTCGGCACTACCGCTATCGCCGGCTATGCGCTAGCGCTGGCGCAGCAATCGATCTGGTATGCCCGCGGCTGGGGCCTGACGATTCGCTCCGCCATCGATGGCATCCTCTATGGCGCTCTCACCGCCGGCGCGTTCGGCTGGCTGTGGCCGCACTGATACGCTCTGAGGGCAATTACGGCCGCACAGTTTCGGCTCTAGCCGGTACCACTACGGTCGCAGGAGCCACGGGAGCCACTGCCGGCGCAGACGTGACGACAGGCTGCTCGACGACGGCCGGCTCCGCGCGCAGCGGCGCCATACGCTCGATCTGCTGCTGCAGGCGGCTGCGGAACTGGATCGGATGCGAGATGTTTGCGAAGGGTTCGGTGGAGCCGCCGGTACCGACGACGATGATGGCGCCGAAACCCAAGATCCTGCCCCAGGTGGTCTCCCGCACCTCGATGGATTCGACCTTGTTGAGCAGCATCTCGATGGTCTTGCGGCGCACGAGACCCGTCTTGACCACGACGCGGCGATTGGTCACTGCCATCTCGGTTGCGTTGCGGCGCACACCACCGGCCAGCAGCGCTATCAGGCCGCAGGCCAACAAGGCGGCGCTGGTGATCTGCATGCCCAGCACCGTATTGCGGTCGAATCCCGGATGGGTGGTCAGGTACCAGAGCAGGGTTCCACCAATGGCGAACAGCGCCAGCGCGGTCACCAGGTTCGTCAACATGACGATCCAGTGCAGGCGAGTCTGATAGACGATTGCCTCTCCCGGGATGAGCGTCGAGGTCAGGTAACTCATGGCATACCCCCGTGCATACGAGCGGGGCCATTGAAGCGTGGCGGACGCCGGAACTCTGTAGGCCCATAGGCCGGCATCAGGCCGGTGAATTTCCTATTGATGCGCATTTCAACCCGACCGGCGGGTCTCCCGCGGACCGCTCCCCGGTTACCGGCTGGCAGTGGCCAGCCGCACTGGCAGCGGCACGTTGCAGAGTTCGATGTGTCCGGGGTTGAACTTGAACCAGGCCTCGTGCCGATTGCGCCGCTGCTCGAGCACCGTCCGGAAGGTCGCGCTGTCGGTACGCAACACCTCGAGCGGCGTACGTTCGGCGGCGGGCAGATCCGCCGCAAGACGCACCGATGTGATCGGCACGGGTTTCTCCGACTCGACGTAGAAGCCCATCTCGCCGCTGCCGCGCGGCAGGCTCGAGAGCAGCTCGATGCCTTTGAGCACGCGGCCGACCAAGGTAACGTTTCGATCCAGTTGCCGCGGAGCATGTCCGATGACCGCATACATTTCGGTGCCGTCGCTCTCCGGCGGATCGTCGCGACCGACGCCAACCATGCCGTAGCAGTGCGCCAGCCAGACGTCGCCTGAATGCGGGTCCCGTCCGGCCGGGAAGCCGTCGAGGAAGCCCACCTGCGACGCATAAACATCGCGCTCCGCCAGCGCCTGGAAGGTGCGGCCCACGCTGCGGCCCGCAGTGAATTCCGGCGCTACCCTGTGGATGCCCGGTGGAACCGGGCGCTGATGATCCGGATCGGCCCATTGCACGACGTAGTTGTCCTGCACCCGGATGATCGCCAGGCCGTCGAAGTAGTGGGCCCGTGTCAGCGCCTTGATGTTGGCCACGTGCTCGGGTGCCACGCGCGGCGCAAGCTCGATGACCACGCGTCCGCCCGGAATCTCCAGGTAGAGCGTGTTGTCCGGATCGGGCGGCCGCCAATCCTGAGCCGGAGAATCCGTCAACAGGTCCGATACGGTGACGGGCTTGGCGACGGCGGCTGCCACTGCACACAACGACAGCAGCGCCAATAGCCGCCTCATGGCGCAGCTGCCCGCGCTGCAGCCTGATCCGGCGCGGTGTTCTTGTTCTTCATGCGCCGCATTATGCCTCGGCTCGCAAAAGTTACCCCGCGGCGCGACGCCCTCGCCACCGTTTCGACGCTCAGGTGCTGTGCTTCGGCAGTTCCGGAGTCGCGGGCTCCGACGGCCACGGGTGTTCGGACTGGCCATTGAATAGAGCGTCCGGGCTGGCGTGCTCCAGCGTCCAGGCGCCCGAGGCAATTTCCTCCTCGAGCTGCCCCGGCCCCCAGCCCGCATGGCCGATGAAGATCCTCAGTCCCTCCAGGGGTTGGTCGCGTCTGAGCAGCTTGAGCAACAAGGCTCGGTCGGCGCTCAGGCAGATGCCGTCCAGAACCTTGATGGCCTCCCGTGGCGGAATCGACGTGGTCCGAAACAGGAACCAAACCGAATCCGATTCGATCGGGCCGCCGAAATAGACCTTGTCCGGCAGCGTCACCAGTCGCTTCATGGCCGGAAACAGCTGTGAGACCGGCACTGCGGTCGGGCGGTTGATGATGATGCCGATCGGGGCGGGCCCCAGGTTGTTCATGACGAGCACCACCGAGTCGCCGAAGAATGGATCGGAGATGTCAGGCCCCGCCATGAGCAGGACGGAGGTCAGCGGCTGGTCATCGCTGGCGTACGTAAATGCCGGGACCAGCAGCAGCCAGGAAAGCAGCGCGGTCAAAGTTCTCAGCAGTATGGAAGGGCTCACGGTTGGCGTGCCCCAGGGTCAGCATGGCCTCGACGGCTGTCCGATATTTTACGCCATTGCGCTGTCGATTTCGGCGATACCCGATCGTCGTATATTCAGGCCGGCGAAATTTCGGTCGAACGGGCGCCGGAGCGTCCGGACCATCACATTAATCAAGGAGAGCGCATGAGCACGAACAATACCTATCTCGCGGTTTTTCTTGGCGGCAAGAACAGCCCGCGCTGGGCCGCCTGGCAGGCCCTGCCCGAGAGCGAGCGCCGCAGCAAGGAACAGCAAGGTATGGCGGCCTGGAAGGGCTGGGTGGAGAAACATCACGCAGCCATCGTCTCGATGGGCGGCCCGTTGGGCAAGACCAAGAAGGTATCGGCTAGCGGTACAGCGGATATCAGCAACCAGATGGGGGCCTTCACCGTCGTGCGTGCCGACTCACACGAAGCTGCCGCGCGGATGTTCGATCAGCATCCGCACTTCGCGATCTTTCCGGGAGACAACGTCGAGATCATGCCGATACTGCCCATCCCCGGCGCTTGAGGCACGGCGATCATCCTTCAAAACCGGCAGGAGTATCCGTCATGCCCGGCACAGTCCGCTTGCATCGAGTTCTGACCACGAGTCCGCAGAAGATATATCGCGCATTCATCGAACCCGATGCCATGGCCAAATGGCTGCCGCCGAATGGATTTACCGCCACCGTGCATCACATGGATGCACGGGTCGGGGGCAGCTTCAGAATGTCCTTTCGCAACTTCACCAACGGCCAGTCGCATTCCTTTGGTGGACAGTATCTCGAGCTGTCCCCGGGGGAGCGCCTGCGCTACGCCGACAAGTTCGAGGATCCCAGCCTGCCCGGCGACATCGTCGTAACGGTAATCCTCAAGAAGGTGTCCGTCGGCACGGAGATCCATATCTCGCAGGAGGGCCTGCCGGACCTCATCCCGGTGGAAGCTTGCTACCTCGGCTGGCAGGAATCTCTGCGAAATCTCGCGAAACTGGTGGAGCCGGAAATCAACTCGTAATGGCGAATCCCGGATAGACGCAAAGATCCATGGTCGGCGGCTCCGCAGGGACCTGGTAGAAGAGATCACTGACCCGGCCGCGGTGGTAGGTCGCGTGATTGACTACAGCAGCACCTCGACGACTTGCAGCAGTCCCCATATCGAGACGGCCCAGACCAGCGTTCGCAGATATGGAATTCCGATGATGTACACAGGCAGGTACACCAGGCGCCCCCAGAAATAGAGTGCAGCCCCGAATGCGGTATGGGGTGTGCCGTGGTTTGACACCGCCACGGCGAGCACCGCGGCCGCGAACAAAGGGAAGGTCTCGAGGAAATTGGCGTTAGCCCGCACTGCCCTTGCTGCGGCACCGGTCAACGGCTTTACCTCGCCGTCCCGATTGCCGGCGTTCCACAACAGGCCGTGTTGCTGCGTACCAAAGGCGCCGGCGATGAGCACCGAAGCCAGCCCGAACAAGATACTGAACGCCAGCCATTTCAATTCGGTAGCCATGATTTGCTCCTGCGTTTCCGTGACGGCTTCAGGCAGTCAATGTGCTCCATCCAAATCAACCCACTGCGGAACACCTGTCTGGTTCTGGTACTACTGGACCGTTGGATCGAAGGACGAGTTCACGACAGCGAATGCAGCGCAATCGGCAATGATCTGAGGCGCCGTCCCGTTGCCGCGAAGATAGCGTTGCAGACTGCCGGCGCTACCGGCGGCACGCCGATTTCACCGAGCCCTCCGGGGGCGGCATCGCTCTGGATGATGTGCACGTCCAGTTCGGGCAGCTCGTTGAGGCGCAGCACGCGGGAATCGTTGAAGTTGCTCTGCTGCACGCGGCCGTTGCTCAGCGTGATGTCGCCCCAGAGGGCAGCCGACAGCCCGTAGACAATGCCACTTTCAATCTGCGACTCGACGATGCGGGGGTTGACCGTCTGCCCGCAATCGATGACGCAGACAATCTTGTGGATTTTGAGCTGGCCGCGCTCGATGGATATCTCCGCTACCTGGGCAATGTACGAGGTGTAGCCTTCCATGAAGGCAATGCCCTGATATCGGCCCGCCGGCGCATGCCCCCAGGCCGCGCGCTCGGCAATGGCTCTGAGCACCTGGGAGTGCCGGGGCTTGCCGGCCAGGAGCTGCAGGCGAAAGTCCAGCGGATTCTTCGACGCGGCCGCGGCCAGCTCGTCCAGTGAGCTTTCGATGGCGAAGCAGTTGGGCGCGTGACTGACCGAGCGCAGATAGCCGACGTCGATGCCGATTTCCTGCCGTGTGAACCGCAGATCGAAATGCGGCACCGCATAGGGGAAGTTCTGCACGTACTCGATCACGGAGTCGAACGGGTCCTTGTTAGTCGGGTCGAAGCGCGCCGTGATCGAGGGACTGGTGATATGCAGCGACCAGGCCAGCAGCCGCCCCTTCTCATCCAGCCCGGCAACGACCTCCTCGCGCGCGGGCGGACGGAACAAGTCATGCGTAACGTCATCTTCGCGCGTCCAGATCAACTTCACCGGAACGCCGACGGCCTTTGACGCTTCAACCGCTGCCGGCACAAAGTCCACTTCGAGGCGCCGTCCGAATCCACCGCCGAGCAAAGTGGTGTGCACGTCGACCTGCTCCGGCTTCAGACCGCAAGCCTGCGCCGCCGCCGCCTGCGTCATCTGCTGCACCTGTGTGCCGACATAGACGTCGCATCGATCCGCCCTGACGTCGGCCGTGCAATTCATGGGTTCCATGGTGGTATGCGCAATCAGTGGCAGCCGGTACACGGCAGCCAACGTCTTTGCCGCCTGCTTGAGGGCGACTGCTGTGTGGCCGGTCTTGAGTGCGGCGGCAACGTTGTCGCTCACCAGGGCCGAGGCTCCGGGAGTGGCTGCGGCCTTGTCGAGTAGCGCCCAGATGCCGGCGTTGTCGAGGCCGGCGTTGGGACCGCGGTCCCATTCGACGCGCAGAGCATCACGTGCTTTTTTGGCCTGCCAGAAATGCTCCGCCACCACCACCACACCGCTGGCCGTAGGTAACACCCGCCGCACTCCCGGCAGCACCAGCGCCGCCGCGGCGTCGACCGATGCGGCCTTGCCACCCAGTGTGGGACTGAGCGCAATGACCGCGTACAGCATGCCCCGCAGCTGGACATCCAGCCCGAACTCGGCGCTGCCATCGACCTTGGACGGCGTATCGAGGCGCCGCAGAGGCTTGCCGATCAATCGGTATTGAGCGGCGGCCTTCAGCACCACGTCTTTTGGAACGGGCATTTTTCCAGCGGCCTTGGCGAGCTGGCCATAGGTCGCCGCTCTGCCCTGCGCGCTGACGATCCTGCCGTCGATGGCGCGGCAGTCAGACGGATCCACGTGCCAGGCCTGCGCCGCCGCTGCGATCAGCATCGAGCGCGCCTGGGCGCCGGCCTTGCGCAGCTTCTGCCATGCATCCGGCACACTGTTGCTGGTGCCGGTAATCTGGCCGCCGTTGAGCGCGTTGACGTAGGCGTCGCCAACCGGTGCGGCGATTACAGTGATGCGCGACAGATCGATTTCGAGTTCCTCGGCCAGCAGTGTGGGCAGGGCGGTATAGACCCCCTGCCCCATTTCCGAACGATCGACCAGGATGGTGATGGAATCGTCGGCACCAATTCTGAGCCAGGCATTCAATTGACTGCGGGCGGCTGCCGCGGAAGCGCGTGGACTGCCCGCGACCGGCGGCAGCGTCAGCGCCAGCACCAGGCCGCCGCCCGCGCCGGCGGCGCGTCGCAGAAAGCGGCGACGCCCAGCATCAGCGGGAGCCGCGCCCGCCGGTGGCCGCTGGCTCACGGCTTGTTGCCACGCATGAGTTCGGCCGCCCTGTGCACGGCTTTGCGGATGCGCACATAGGTACCGCAGCGGCAGATGTTACCGGACATGGCAGCATCGATGTCGGCATCCGTCGGAGCCGGATTGGCCTGCAGGAGTGCTACCGCAGACATGATCTGCCCCGATTGGCAGTAGCCACATTGCGGTACGTCGAGTTCGATCCAGGCGCGCTGTACCACATGACTGCGGTCTTTCGACACGCCTTCGATGGTCGTGATGTTTTTGCCCTCGAGCGCCTTCAGCGGCAGCGTACAGGAACGCACAGGAACACCGTCCAGGTGTACCGTGCACGCGCCGCAGAGGGCCATGCCGCAGCCGAATTTGGTACCTGTCAGCGCCAGATGATCCCGCAGCACCCACAGCAGCGGCGTATCGGCATCCGCATCGATGCTCTGCGTCTTACCGTTGATCGTCAGGCTGACCATGGTGCGGAATCGATGGTACGCGAATTTGCCGGCTACGCGCTCGCGTCTCGCCCCAGCAGCAGATCGGGGGCTTCATCGGTCGGCGCCCGCAGCACGATGCCATAGCCCAGCTTTTCGGCCAGCCGCAACGACGCCGCGTTGTCTCTGTGAACGATGCAGACGGTTCTTTCGACACCCAGGTGGGCATCGCCCCATTCGACCACCCTGAGCAAGGCCTCGGTGGCGTAGCCCCTGCCATGCGCATGCGTTGCGAGCGCCCAGCCGATCTCCGGAATCCCCTCGATGCTCGGATTGAAGTCCCGGTGAAAATCCGCAAAGCCCAGTTCGCCGATGTAGCGGCCAGTTGCCTTCGATTGGACCGCCCAGTAACCAAACCCGAGCAGCAGCCAATGACCGCGATATGCCAGCAGCCTTTGCCAGGTACGCGGCGGCGGCGATTCGCTGCCGATCGTGTACCTGAGCACTTGCGGATCGCGCCACATCGCCACGCAATCCGGAAAGTCATCAGCCTGGTGGGGGCGAAGAATCAGTCGTTCGGTTTCGAGCAGCGGGGCGGCGACCAGGGGTCGAAGTGGCGGACTGTTCATATTGGATGAGTGCGATGGAGCCAATTCGTCCCATCACTTCCCTGTCAACGCGCCGGCTCCGGTAGCACAAACGTGCGGCGCGCAACCTCGAGTCCGAGCCGCTCGGGTCCGTACCAGCGACCGAGGGCGGACTTATCGAGCAGGTCCGGATTGGCACGCTCAAAAGCTTCGAAATCCGCATAGCTCGCGGCCTCCATCCGTTCCGAAATGATCGACAAAAATGCCAGCGTCACGGTTTGGTGGAAGGCACGGGACTTGCCCGCTCTCTCCAGCATGGCCCGCAGCGCTTGCGAATAGTGCAATGCCGCTTCGACGAAGCTGTGCCGCCGCAACACTTCATAGCCCATCCGCACGTGATCGCGATGTAGAAACGCTCCTGGATCGAATTCGCCGCGGAGAAAGCGGGCGAGCTCAGACACCGCTGCCGCCCTCGTGCAACCGATGCGAATCCTCGGCCGTGAGATCGAGCCCGTAGACGCCCCTCAGAGCCCTGATCTTCTTGAGGGTCGAAGTGGAGAACGGCGCTTTGCCCTCGAAGGCATGCAACGCGATGCCCTCGATCAGATCGCCGAGCGACATATCGAGCTCCGTCGCCAACGCCTTCAGGACCTTGAGCAGGCGGGCTTCCACGCGCACTCCGGTCTGCACACGTTTGATCTCACGCATTGGTACCATTGTACCATAGTACCGAAGACGCGCCGGCGCGCCCTGCCGTGGCGAGCACACGCCCTGACCGCCGCGTGCGCTATCATTTCTCCAATGCGTACCACGCTTTCTGATCTGCTCGCCAGCAAGGCCGTATTGCTGGCCGACGGCGCCACGGGCACGAACTACTTCAAGGCTGGCCTACTGTCGGGGGAGCCACCGGAGTTCTGGACCGTCGAGCGTCCGCAGGAAGTAACCGGTCTGCACCAGCGATTCGTGGATGCAGGCGCCGACATCATTCTGACCAATACCTTCGGCTGCAACCCGCAGCGCCTGAAGCTGCATGGTGCGCAGGACCGCGCTTACGAGCTGGCGAAGCGGGCTGCCGAGCTTGCACGCACTGTTGCCGACAAGGTCTCGCGCCCCGTGGTTGTTGCCGGTTCGGTCGGGCCCACAGGCGAGCTGTTCGAGCCGATCGGTGCGCTGACCAGGGACGCGGCGCGCGCCTCTTTTGCGACGCAAATCCAGGGTTTGCGGGACGGTGGGGCGGATGTCGCCTGGATCGAGACCATGTCGGCGTCGGAAGAGGCCAATGCCGCGGCCGAGGCCGCCACAACTGCCGGGTTGCCGTACGTGGTGACTTACTCTTTCGACACTGCCGGCCGCACGATGATGGGATTGCTTCCGCGTGTCGCCGCCGCCACCCTGGCCGATCAGGCCGTGGCACCGGTGGCCATGGGCGCCAACTGCGGCGTCGGGGCGCCGGACATTCTCGTTTCTCTCACCCAGATGCGCGAGTCGCCCTACCCGCTCATCAGCAAGGGTAACTGCGGCGTACCGCACTTCCAGGGAACCGAAGCGGTGTATTCCGGCACGCCTGAGTTGATGGCCAGCTACGCGCGCCTGGCGATCGATGCCGGAGCGCGCATCATAGGTGGATGTTGCGGTACCTCGCCCGAGCATCTTGCCGCCATGCGCGCCGCCATTGACACACATAAGCGCGGCGAACAGCCGACGCTCGAAGCCATCATCGCAACGATCGGGCCGCTGACAAATTCGGCGCCTGTTGAGAACCCCGGGCGGCCCGCGCGTCCCGCGCGTCGCTCGCGGCGTTAGCTGAGTGCCTAACGCGGCTCGGGAGGCGTGCTCTCCACGCCGCTCTCCACGCGCTCCCCCGCGCCAGCCTCTGCATCCGACCCGGTGGCGGGAGTTTGACGTCGCTCTTGCTTCTTCGCCTGGCGTGTCTTGCGCGCGTCTTCCCGGGTTTTCTTTTGCTGCCGGTAGTTTGGTTTACGCAATCTCTATTGCTTCCTTGGGCTTAAGGATCAGTAGCGCGCGGCACGATTCCCCGCGCCCGAACGCTCGCGCTCCTGCGCCTCATTGACCTTGAGTGCACGGCCACCGAAGTCGGTGCCATTCAGAGCCTGCATAGCGCGTGATGCGTCCGCATTCGGCATTTCCACGAAGCCGAAGCCACGGGCACGGCCGGTCTCGCGATCATTGATCAGCGACACCTTGTCGACGGTGCCGTGCGGTGCAAATAAAGAACGCACGGAATCCTCGGT
>JBAUYT010000271.1:0-44757 GCA_049584935.1 Steroidobacteraceae bacterium | reverse complement strand
CCTACAAACATTTCGCTGCTGGCATAGAGGAAGTTAAGCGCAATTTTGCGGCATTCGGCCTGATGGACGAGAAAGTACGTTTCTTGAAGGGCTGGTTCAAGGACACGTTACCGGCTGCACCTATTGGACCACTCGCGGTGATGCGCCTCGATGGCGACTATTACGAATCAACTATTGATTCTCTGACCAGTCTCTACGACAGGCTCTCGGTCGGTGGATACGTGATCATAGACGACTATGGCGAGGACGCCTGGACCTATTGCCGACGCGCTACGGACGAATTCCGCCTGGAACGCCGTATTGACGAACCGATGATTCGCGTAGACTCTAAATGCTACTATTGGCGCCGCGCCCGCTAGGGAAGCTCTGCGCAGTCGCCGTTAATTATAGACAGTGCGATGCAGAGGAGGTGCTCAGGACGTGCACGAAGATCATCCCTATTACGTCAAATCCTGGTTTCCGTTGATGGCATACGTCAAAGAAGTATTCCGACTGCTGCAGTCACGACGGCCAGCTACTCGAATTCCCGACGCTGGTATAATGGCCGTCGCTCGGCGAATGATTCGAGAATGTGGGTCCCGGAATTGAGACTCGTGCAATGGTGCCGGCACCAGCATACTGATCGCTGAAACAGGAAGACGGAAACGCGATTTTCGGAGCCTCGTCAAGGAAGAAGTCATGGCTGGTATGAAAGAGGAGCTGGGCGATTTTCCACACTTCTCTGCGTTTCTTCAGCACCTGAGCTCCAGCAGTTTCCTCCGGGGGGCTCTCACTAATATTGACACATTATACATCAAGTACGGCCGCGACTATTTGCGACTCGGCGAAGACATACTAATCACCATGAAGAAGCTTGGCGTGAATTCAGTCTCCGTGTTCGAGGCATACATGTATGAATACCTCCGCGATCTAGCCCGCTTTCAGAGCTCCGGGGAGTACGACAACGGATCATTCGAAGAGATTCGTCAAAAAATCTACGACAATGCAGCGCTTATGAGCGAGACCTATTTGCCGGGTCTGTTCATTGCATACGGGTTCACATCAATATTGTACGAAAAGTACAGATTTTTCGAACGAGCCTTTATTCCGCAACTCGACCGTAACATGCGAGGGATCGAGATCGGCTTTGGAGACGGCTTTTATCTCTGGTCAATCCTCAAGCAGGTCCCGGAAATCAGCGTCATTGGGCTGGATATCAGCCAGCACGCGCTTGATTTCACGGCTCGGCTGCTGTCCGCTTCCGGCTTCTCTCACGTCCGTTACGACCTCCGCCTCGGTAATCTCTGCGAACGAGTCTTGATCGATGATGCCACTCAGGATTGGTGCATATTCGCGGAGGTCATCGAACACGTCGCCGACCCCGTATTCTCGCTACGCGAGATTTGCCGCATCATGAAAGCCGGCGGGCTCCTGTTCATGTGCACCGTCATTGATTCCAACCACATGGATCACATTACCAACTTCGACAGCCCACAGGTAGTTGTCGATCTCTTGCAATTCGCGGGATTTACAGTCCAAGTCTCTTTGCAATATGAGACAAGCAAGGAACTTAAAGGTCTTCAGGACCAATCAATTGGACTCGCCTATGTTTGTCGGAAGTCCGGATAGGACACATATGACGATCCTTTGAGGAGAGCACGGAATGCAAAGTTCTCTCAGCCCAGACGATCGGGATCTAAGCTTTGCGGAAATCGATGGAAGCCGCACTAAGGTCCTCAGTTCGCCACAGGCAAGAATATATAACGAGCGGGGCTTCCTTCACCCGCAGACCGCATTTACAGGCGCTGAGATCGAGGGGGTACGAGCTTATGTTGACCATTTATTTGAGCTTCTGAGCTCGCTGGGGGAGGCTGACAGTTACGCATTGCTCGGTTACCACACTCGCTGCCCTGGGCTTTATGACATAGTCATGAACGGAAAGATCCTCGATGTCGTTGAGGACGTTATCGGCCCAGATATCATTTGCTGGACTTCGCAGGTGTTCTGCAAGGTGGCGCACGATCCCAAGACCATCCCGTTTCATCAGGACGCCTCGTATTGGCCGTTGACCCCGTCACGCACCGTGACCGCCTGGCTAGCTATTGACGATTCCGATCGCGACAATTCCTGTCTTCAGGTTATCCCAGGGACGCATAAGAGGGGCCATCTCAAGTGGAGCAAGGAAGGGAACGCGATGCTGCTCGATCGGTTCGTGGCTCTCGACCAGAAGATCGATGACATTGAAACGTATGGTGCGCCTGTTGATATAGCACTGCGCGCGGGTCAATTCAGCATTCACGCGGATCTGATCGCACACGGGTCAAGTCCCAACAAATCGAATCGACGCCGTTGCGGATATGCCATGCGGTTTTGCCCCCCCAGTGTAAAGCCTCTGAATGCTGATTGGGGTCGCAACGCCATCCTATGTCGCGGCGAGGACTCGACCGGATTCTGGATACATCACGAACGTCCCGAGAGTGATGACGTTTCTTCGTGGGCAGACTACTGGCTAAGG
The DNA here is from genome assembly GCA_049584935.1 of Steroidobacteraceae bacterium. Classification (GTDB taxonomy): domain Bacteria; phylum Pseudomonadota; class Gammaproteobacteria; order Steroidobacterales; family Steroidobacteraceae; genus FEN-1191. The sequence goes on along the minus strand of JBAUYT010000271.1, from coordinate 42,263 downwards.
AAGGCGCGTGACGGAACATTTCAGGGCCTTCATCATATTCCGAGCGGCGGCAATGTCGGCGCATAGAGCTAATGCCTGCTCACTTATGAGCTCGCTTCGTCGCCGCAAATAGTCACCGTGTGTTGAACTCTTCAGCCCATCGGGACACTTTCCCGCGCAGGTCGGCCTCATATCGATCGATATTGGCGGAGGTGATGACCTGATCGCCGCTGGCGATCATGCGAATCGCGTCTCGATACGTCTCCGGATGGATTGGATGGATGGTGTCAAAATAGAGGTTAAGGTCGCCAGCGACCGACTCCTCCGAATCCATTACAATAACTCTGATGCCGTCGGATCCCACTCTATCACGCGCAGCGATGACGCACTTTTTGAAAGTCATTATTTGATCAAATACCGCTCCTGGCAAAATAGGATCATTCGAGGGCGGCCTGAATTCAAACCAATCGTAGTAAAGAACGTATGGGAAGGCCGGAAAGACCAAGTCCACTGCTATATTCTTTCTCGCCATTTCGGTCAAGAAGGGCACCAACGAGGTCTGCAAGTAAGGAATTTGGGCACAAGTAAGCGTTGACCTTGCAAACACATCATCAGCATGTCGGCGCACGGCGCGCCGAAACTGTCGCATTAAGTCCGCCGACTGAGATAAGGGCTTCGCTCCGAGCATGAACTCCGGCTCACTAATTTCCGACCACGCCGGTATATCATAGGTTCCGGTCGCGATAGCGTGCAGAGAAGCCAATGCGGTCGAAAGCCCGAATTCTCCGCTGTGGTGCCAATTGGTCATCGCCAGGCTCGCTAACATCTCGCCGGTGGGGCTGCGGCGGCCCCCGTTCTCCATCAGCGTCAAGTCCATGAACAGAATGACGTGCTCCAGTCCGGCGACCTGCGCAATTCTAGGAAGTATTTGTGGCATGTCGGGTGGCCGCTGCGCGAGATAGCTAAGATTAATAGGGCTTCGCGCGCCGGGAAAAGCTTCACGCATCATCGCCGGCGTAATGGGCATCGCTGTAGAACCGCCGAACAGAATCAGGTCGTGAGGCTGGGCGGTCGCCACGGCAATCAGGCGCGGCCACTCTGCATCGGGATAGAGATGATCGGCCAATCGATACGTCGGGCCGTTGTGCCGAAGATGGTAGGGATCGGCCGCAATGATAAGCCAGTACGCCACCATTCCAAACAGCCAGGGCAAAAATATCAGCTGCCCGTAGTTGTTGCCGAGGCGTCGCTTGCTCATCAAAACGCTCCGTAGTCGAATTGTGTCGGTACGCCGAGCGATCCAATGACGATAATGGCGAGCACAAGGGCCGAGACAGCCCACGCCAGAGTAGGATGCCAAGCGAACCTCATCCAGCGCGGCGTCGTGGAGGGGACCAACCATGTCGAGATGCCCGGTCGCTCGTTCCGCAGGAACTCATAGGTATTCGGGAAAAGCCAAATAATGGCAAGAGATACCGTCAAGTAGATCGCGCACCTCCGGACGTTGAGAACGCCCACTGGGGAGCTCAGCCAGCCATGACCCACACTCGCCATCAGGTGTCCGAAGTCCGTGAGCGACTGGGAGCGAAATATGGCGAAGCTGATGACCAACGGCACAAACATCAGCATCTGGCCGGCACGGAGGCGGAAATGAGCGGACGTTTGCTTGGCATATGCCTTCCATCGATTTGTCAATCTGATCTCCGACTCCAAGATAAACCAAACACCCATGTATAACCCAAATACGACATACGTCCACCTAGGGCCGTGCCAAAGGCCGATGACCACAAAATTGACCAGAAGTGGCAGCCAGCTCGTAAGAGGTTTGGACCAAATCGCGTTCACACCGGGCCTCATTGCCAACCGAGTTCCCGTTACCGCCAGGGGCGTGAACAAAAGTCTCGCGATTACACGCGTCAGTGTGATGTGCCAGCGCTTCCACAAATCCACGATTCCGCTCGCGCGCAGCGGTGAGTTGAAGTTAATAGGAAGTTCCAGACCGAACAGGCGAGCGACGCCGATCGCAATATCGGAATAGCCCGAAAAGTCGAAGTACAACTGGGCGTAGAAGCCCACCATGCCAATTACGGCCTCGACAGACCTGACGCTGTGCCCGGCGTGCACCGCATCGAAGAGCGGAATCACGACGTAGGTATCCAAAGGATCGGCAAGCAGAATCTTCTTTGCCAGACCGATAGTCATGATGATCAGGCCAACTTCTAAGTCTGCCTTACGAAGCGTTCCGAACGTATCGCGTTTCAACTGTCCGCCGAGTTCAGATATGTATGCGATAGGACCGATGATCAGATTAGGGAACATCAGGCTAAATGCGCCCAGGCGCAGATGATCGGAAAACGTCCCTCCAGAGAAATCCGTTGTTTCCGGGCCCTTCTGATAAGCGTCGAAGACCATTACCGTCCGCTGAAACGTAAGGAATGATATTGTGACCGGAAGCGCTGTCGCGATCGCGGTGAAGAGCGGAGCGGCGCGCGGAATCGCATCGAAGAGCGCGCCATATTTGAATGCAATCAACACGGCCAAATTGAAAATCAGAGCGCCCAGGAATACCCACTCTCGCAGACGCGCTCGCTCCATGAGTGATGGGCTGACAAGTGCAAAAAAAGCAAAATGATTTGCCAGCGCGCTTGCGGTGACGAAGGCTACGAACGGCCACCCGTACGGCAGACAAAAGACCAGGGTCGCGAGGATGAGTATCGCGCATCCGCCAGAGCGCCCGTAGATTCGCCCCGCAAGAGCGAATAGGACGAGGGTCACCGGCAGGAAGGAGAACAGGAATGCGGAGTCAAGAAAGCTCATTTGCAGCGTGACGGTAGTTCAGGAACAATTTAGTCGGCGGTTCGGAGAGTATACCCAGCACGCCGCCCCCCTACGGACGTACGCAGAGACCCGGCTTGTCACAATGCTCATCACCCGCGGATTCCGGGCGCCGCCTGCAGGATAATCGCGCGCGACGTGGCCGATCTGTGAACCGCCTCGCGAATCGCTCGGCACTGCTGGACCGCGACGCCGAGCCTGCTCCAGCCGCCAGCTGGGTGCGCCGGACGAGCGGGCGCGAGTCTCAAGGATCGAACCCAAAGGCGAGAACCGCATCACCGAATTCCTGAAGTCGATCTGCACGCCCTGTCCCACCTCGGCGTTGCTATAGTAGAGTAGGTAGCCACGGAACCAAAAGCGCCATCCAATATCACGAACGGCTCACAGCCATGAGCAACGAAGAAACGCTTGCCCGTCTAAATACCCTGGTAGGAGACTTGCTGGGAATCGATGATCCAAAGCTATCGCCGGATATATCTGCGAAGGATGTTCCCAAGTGGGACAGTCTCGCGCACGTGCGCATCGTCGTGGCTGTTGAGCAGGCGTTCAAGATGAGGTTCTCGACGCGAGAGATCACCTCATTGAAGACTATCGGCGACCTCGTGAGGCTCATCGAAGCACACTCTAGCGCACCCTGAGCTGGCGATGCGATGGCTAGGCACGATCCTGGTGCAGCGTTGGCGCCTGCGCCGGCAAAGTCGGAGGAAGATGCCTCCGTTGTGCCGATATGCGGTTATAGCGAAGCAGTCTCGCGGGCGATCCGACCCGCCCGAGCACAATGGATTTTGTCAAAAGCATTCGCCTGCGCAACCAGTTTGGCTCTGCCGGCCTTGCGTCACCGCACGCTATCGCTTCAAGATGAGCGCCACAACAGCAACGCCATGGGCACAAACGAAATATCGTGGTTTTCGACTCCCTCACCTTCGTCGTGTTCTTCGCGTGCGTGCTCGGCTTGCATTCGCTGCCGCTGTCGTGGCAGGCGAAGAAGATCAACCTGCTGATCGTCAGTTACTTCTTCTATGCTGCGTGGTATCCACCGTTCGTCGTCCTGCTGTGGGTCTCGACGCTGGTCGACTGGTATGCAGCGCAAGGATTGGTGAAGGCGCAGCGACCAACGACTCGGCACGCTTGGATGCTGCTGTCGGTGATCCTCAACCTCGGCATGCTCGGGTATTTCAAGTACGGGCAGTTTCTGCTGGACAACTTCGGGGCGCTGTGCGCTGCGCTCGGAATCGCCTACCACCCCGCTCATCACGGCATCTGGCTGCCGATCGGGATCTCGTTCTACACCTTTGCCACGATGTCCTACACGCTCGATGTGTACCTGCGCCGCGCGGCCCCCGCTCAAAGCCTGCTCGATTATGCACTGTTCGTGACCTTCTTTCCTCACCTGGTCGCCGGTCCGATCATGCGACCTACCGAGCTGGTGCCGCAGTTTGCGAAGCCGCGCCAGGCGACCCGCGAGCAGCTGCGCTTCGGACTGGCACTGATGACTCTTGGACTCTTCAATAAGATCGTGCTGGCGGACAGCTTCCTGTCGGGCGCCGTTGATCGCGTTTACGACGGCGACAAGATTCCGGGCGCCCTGGATGCCTGGGCCGCAACACTGGCCTTCAGCGGACAGATCTTCTGTGATTTCGCCGGCTACTCGACCACGGCTATTGGCACAGCGCTGTGCCTGGGATTTTTCCTTCCGGATAATTTTCGGTTTCCGTACGCGGCGGTTGGCTTTGCCGATTTCTGGCGGCGCTGGCACATCACTCTGTCCTCGTGGCTGCGCGACTACATCTTCATTCCGCTCGGCGGCAATCGACGTCGTGCCGGCCGCCCCTACTACGCGCTGTTCGTCACGATGCTGCTGGCGGGCCTGTGGCACGGTGCCAGCTGGACCTTTGTCGCTTTCGGCGGATTGCATGGCTTGTACCTTGCCTCGGAGCGTGCGTTGCGGATGCGCTTTCGGAACTATCAGCCGGGCCCGGTAGTTTTCGTGCTGTTCGGTCTGCTCACCTACGTCTTGGTCGTCATCAGTATGGCGCTGTTTCGAGCCAGAGGTTTCAGCAAGGCTTGGCTGCTGCTGCGTGGCATGTTCGGGCAGAACGCCGTCACTGCACCGATCCTTTCGACCTTCAACCTGATCAGCGTCGGCGCAATCGTGAGCGGCATCGTTCTGACACACTGGGCGATGCGCTCATTCACGCTCGAGTCGATCGTGGCGCGTACCCCCGCTGCGGCAATCGGCGTGCTGTGGGCACTCATGGCGTTCGCGATCGTTATTGCCCAGGGGGGAGGCAGTGCCTTTATCTACTTCCAATTCTGAGGTCACGCTGCGCGACCGAGACCGCTATGCGCGCCAGACCGCCGCCGACCGCCCGGGAATCGCGCAGCCGGTTCCAGCGCGACCCGTACCGGAGCGGCCCTGGTGCGCAATTCTCCTCGGCGCGGTGTCACTGTTCGTGCTGTTGGTCGCCGGCTGGGAGTCCTACTGGCGAACTTATGGGGCAACCCCAGGCATGCGGAACACCTACGGCCTGTGGGCAATCCAGCGTCGCCGGATCGATGAGGGCGACGGTAATGCGACAGTGCTGCTCGGCGGTTCGCGCGCCTACTATGACATCCAGCTGACGACCTGGGAGCATCTAGCGGGGGAGCGCCCGATTCAGCTGTCGTTTGAAGCCACCGCACCGCTGGGTTATCTCGAAGACCTCGCGGCCGATCCAAAGTTTACCGGCCGGGCACTGGTGGTAGTCGAGCCTTCGTTGTTCTTCTCAGGAGAAGAGTTCCTTGGGGGCGGGGTGCAGTACTACCGCGGAGAAACCTTAACGCAGCTCATCGGTCAGCAGTTATCCATGCGACTGATCGAGCCGTACTTCGCCTTCGACGACCCCGATTATGCGCTTCAGACGGTACTGGCACGTCAGCCTTGGCCGGCGCGTCCCGGCAAAAAATGGTTGCAGCCTCGCAAGATGGCCATCCATGAGCCGGATCGTAACTCGTATCTCTGGGCCAAGGTCGAAGCGGATCCGGAGTATCTTGAGCTGGTACGCGGCCTGTTGCTCGAGGCGCTGGAGCCGTCCAGCGACGATTCGTCTCCAGCGCAGGCCCGCGACATTGAAGACAAGCAGATCAGGCGTGCGGTCAAGGTGGTCGCGCAGCTCAGGGAGCGTGGAGTACAGGTACTGTTCGTGCGCGCCCCTAGCAGTGGCGCATATCTGGCCTATGAGAACAGCAAGTACCCGCGCGCGCGGACCTGGGACGTGCTGCTGGCCGCTTCCGGTGCTCCAGGAATCAACTTCGAAGACTACCCAGAATTGCAGGGCTACTACCTGCCGGATTCGTCGCACATGACGCGCAGTGAAGCGGAACGTTTCACGGCGTCGCTCTATCGGATAATCGCGCGCGACTTCCCGGATCCGCGTGCCCGCGCAGCCGCGTCCGACGCACAGCACACACCCCATGAGACGCGCGACTGATGCCCGCGCACCGCGCCGATGGCGCGGAGCATTCCAAGGATGACGCGGCTACTTCAGGATCCGAAGTAGATTACTGAATTGATCGGTCCAAACCGGGACCCCGGCACGAGGAACGATGGTGGTGCTGTAAGCACTAATCTCCGGCTGCTGGAACTGCGTCGCGCTGCGCGTGAGGAGCACCCACTCCGAAGGCATCATCCATTTCGGTACATTGGTGCGATCGGCGATCAGGACTGCCTGAAAGCCCGCGTCGCGGGCGATCTGCCCCACCACGGGAGCAAGATCCAGATAAAGATTTGAAATATGAAAGGCAATGATTCCATCGGCCGTTATGACGCGCGCATAACTGGCCAACGCCTCCCGGGTGAGCAGATGCACCGGAATTGCATCCCCGGAGAAGGCATCCACAGACAGGATATCGAAGCGCTGATCCGGTCTATCGAACGCCCCTTGCGCAAGCTCGCGCTCTAGGGAGAGTCGCGCGTCACCGGGCACAAGCTCGATTCGGGCCTTGCTGTCTTTCAAATACGTAAATTGATTTTTGGCAATCTCGATCACCGCCGGATTGAGCTCGTAAATCCGAAATGAATCGCCGGGCCTGCCGTACGCCGCCAGCGTTCCCGCACCCAGGCCGATCGAGCCGATGCGCAGCGACCCCTTGCATGCCTGCTTGATTAGAATGGCACGACCAATGCCGGAAGACGCCCCATAGTAGGTCGTCGGCATCCCGCTCAGTGGCGGCTCCCTGATCTGCGTGCCATGCTTGATGACACCGTGAACGAGCGACCGCACATGCCATGCGCCGTCGGACGCCTCGTGCACTCGCAGAGCGCCGTAGAAATTCCGTACTGCCAATTGCGTCCCCGTGGACATACTATGGTAGTAGCTCCAATCGAAGATCAGCGTGCAGAGCAGCGCCGTCACTGCTACTGCGCGAGAAGGCAGCAGCAAGACAGGCAGGAGCAGCAGAGCGGCGCCGGTCCAGAATACCGGGCCCTTTACGATCCCGGCCCACTCCTGTGGGTAGGGTTGCAGACGGGGGGGCAATAGGCAGAGCAGAAGCAGGATCATGCCGACTGCAAGGGCCGCAATAATGGATTTCCCCATCCGCGGCATTATCGGGAGTAAGCGCATTTCCACCGAGCTGCTACGCGCCCCCAACGCCGCCAAGGCGATCAATGCGATCGGCAGTTCCCAGTAGCGGCTGAAGATCTGGGGCGCAACGAGCCCAACCAACAAGCCGCCCAGGGCACCGCCGGCGGCAAGGCAGAGATAGAAATGCGTCAGATAATCCGGCTTGGGTTTGCTGCGCGCGAGTTCCCCGTGGCACACGACGCAGCCCAGCAACAGGCCGACTGCGTACACCGGCAACGCCACGTAGAGCGACAGATTCGCTTGGTGGGACAGAGCCCACGCCATGGCAGGAGTGGCCAACATCGCCGGCAGTATCCAGAACCGGCGTTCGTACCAGCCTCGCCCGAACCGCCCCTCGAAGCAGATGATGAAACTCAGGAGGTACAGGCTCAACGGAACAATCCACAGAAACGGGATGGCTGCGACGTTTTCAGTAACTTGATGAGTCACCGATAGCAGCAGGATAGAACCTAAAGCGGCACACCCGATCCAGTAGGCATAGACGCCCCGCGCCGGTGCATTCTCAGGCGCGGCTCGGCTTATTGTCTGGACATGATCGACGTCCGGAAGCCGCCACCGCCCGAAAACATAACTGAACAGGCAGGCTACGAAGACCAGGTACGCGCAGCTCCAGACCCACGCCTGCATGCGCACCGTCGCAAAAGGCTCGATAGCAAAGGGGTAGCTGAGCAAGCCCACCAGCGAGCCCAAATTCGACAGTGCGAATAGGCGATAAATCGAGGGCACCTCGGTGGTCCTGCTGGTCGCCTCGCTGAGCCATCTCTGCAGTAGCGGGGCCGTCGATGCGAGCAGAAAGTACGGTAATCCAACAGTGGCGGTCAGGAGTCCGAGAATCCGCAGCGCGGGCTCGTTGTCGTGAACCGGCTTCCAGAATGGTCCCGCGATGATCGGCAACGTCAGGCAACTCACCAGCAGCAGGAGCATGTGCAGCGCAAACTGGCGCGAATCGGCTCGCCTCCTCGTCAGCCAATGCGCATAGCTATAACCGAGCAGCAGCACCAGCTGAAAGAACACCAGACAGATCGTCCATACGCCCGCCGATCCGCCGAACCACGGCAGGATCTGCTTGGCTATAATGGGCTGCACCAGGAACAGCAGAAACGACGAGAGCAGAATTGTGAGCGCTGGTGCGAGCATCGACTTACTTTTCACATTTTCTTCGCGCCGCCTCTGACGGCCACGTTCCCGACGAGGACGCTCGCATTATGCCAACTTAATGCGAGCGGGTGGCAACAACTGGCCAGATCGTGGCAAAGAGATACCAGTAGGTCGAGGCGCGGCTCTATAGAGTCTGTGTGGGCACTGTAGACAGCCCGGTGAGTACCCGCCCACGGGGTTGAATGTCGGCGATGCACCGGTCACACGTTGCATCAGATGCTGCTCTGGCCGTGGCGTCGGAAACTGCCCTCGTTACGTATGAACGCAGGTCGCATGTATTCAGACCAGCTGCCCGGACAAGCCATGGCGGGCGATGGATGAGCGCGATGCTCCATCTTATGATCACCAACAAGGCCCTCATGATCCTGCTGGTGCTGGGCCTCGCGCGGCTGGTCGAACGGCGGATACCGGCCGACCGAACGCTGCCGGCCGACGACATCGTCAACGACTATAAGGTGATCGCCCTGCGCCTGCTCGTGGGACTGACCGTGGCTTCCTATTGTGAAGCCGCCGCGGTCGCGCTGCTGAATGCCATGGGCGGTGGCATCGTGATTCTTTGCTCCGATGGTTGGTGGTTCTTCTCGTCGCTACTTATTTATCTGTTCCTCTACGACCTAAAGCAGTATTGCGTTCACGTCCTTTCTCACCGAAGCGCCTTCTTCTGGTCCATGCATTCTCTGCACCATAGCGCTCGCGTTGTCACCGTCACCTCGAGTACGCGGCATTACTGGCTTGAGGACCTCACGGGGGTTGCGTTCATCGTCCCGTTCGGCCTTCTACTGCGCGTGCCCGTCGAGATCCTGGTCGTCGCTGCTCCGCTACGCTCGCTGGCTGTCGCGCTGGCGCATACCAACATTCGAGCGAGCTTCGGCTTCCTTTCCCTCGTTATTACCGGTCCTCAGTACCACCGCATCCACCATTCAAGACAACCTGAGCATGTCGATAAAAACTTCGCCGAGTTGTTCCCGATCTGGGATGTCGTTTTCGGCACCGTATGGCGGCCAAGGCCCGACGAGTTTCCGGCGACGGGGCTGGGGGACGGCGACACACCGACAGGGATGATCGATCTGATCGTCTGGCCGATGCGGCACCGCCTGAGCCGCCGCTGGACATTGAACTCGTGGTATCGAATGGCATTCAAGCGCTATGCCGCTGATCGGACGCAGGCCGCTCAGCCCCTGGTTGAATAGACCACCGCTCGCTTTGGCCCCAGCTAGGCGCGTGCTTTCGCGCCGGAAAGTAGCTCGACTCCTCAGCTGCGCCTCGCGCGCCGGTTCCGGAAGTCGCTAATACGCATAGACTGGCCCCTCAATGCTGCCGCTAGTGGCACCGTCGAAAAGAATCGAGACGCTGCGACCAAAAAAGAATGGCAGGCCAAAATCGAAATAGTTGTTGAATGGATCGGTGACGCCGCTGCTGGCTGTGGGTCCGCCGATGTCATCGAAAGCATAGTTCGAACTCGACAAGGCGTTCGGATTGGCAATTTGGACCGAAAGCGTATTGGCGTTGCCATTTTGGCCTATATTGACGGCCGACAGCGTTAGGGTCGAAGAAGGACAGTAGAATACGGCGCTTGCGGAACAGGTTGGAATCGACTCATCAGGAAAGAAATAACCATTCGAGCCCGAGTCGATGAAGCTGCTATCGAGCGTCTGACCGTCGAACATCGTGGTAAAGAAACCATCACTGGTCAACGTCAGCACAGCCGCGCTGCCAAGGTCGTTGTTGCTTCGCGTTCCAATGCCAAAGGTAATTGAACCGACGGCCGAAGGGACCCCCGAGGAAGCGATCGCCGGCAACTGCAAGATCACTCCGTTGTTGTCCGTGCCAAACGAGACCACGGGGTTGCGCGCCTGTTCATTGAGGGCGACCTGGGCCGGACTGCAGATCCCCGAGTCGGAATTGCAGCTGTAATAGAACGTGTTGGAAGTACTACAGCCTCCAACCGCTGCCGCACACTGCGCACAAGACCCGCCACAGTCGTAGGGAAATATACCTACCCCCAATATGCCTTTGGCATGCAGATCCTGAACGCTGCTGAGGGATTTATTGACAGTTAGCGCCGTACAACCGGCCGGGACGCCGGGAATGTAGCTGCCGTTGTCGTTGAGAACGTTGATCGGAACGCTGTTAGCTGTTTCGCCGCCAATTTGGACCGTTGCCGCAGCCATCGGACCCCAGGTGTAGCCGCTCACGAACGGTACGCACTCGGCGATCGTATTCGTGCTATCAACCGGATCGACTACACTCGCGAGGCTCAGGCCTGAGGAGGACAGGACCGAGGCCAGGATCCTGATGCCATAAGATCCTGTATCGACCAGCATGTTGTCGATCGTCGCACAGGTATTGGTGTTCGGTTCGCACAGCGTGACGGTAGCATAAGGAATATCGAGATCGGCCGCACCGTTGGGGCCGGCGCCGACTGTGAGTGTAGTTTGATTCGAAGCCATCGTCGCACTCGAGCCCCCGCCCGAGCCGGCTGTACCGGGGATGCCACCACACTGCTCGCACTCGGCGGTCGGTCCCCCGCTTTCCCCGCTCCCGCCGTCGCCACCGCACGCTGCCAGTGCGCACAGCGCGAGCATCACATTCCAGCGATAACGTCGAATCATGTATGTATTGCGAGCGCTATGGCAGAGCGTCGACCGCCACCCCGGCGGGTATCATACTCGGGACGTAAGCCTTGCCCTGATAGGAACGCATGCGCCCGGACTCCTTTACGACGAAGTCAGGTTGAGCAATGCCAAGCATTCGACGCGTGCCAGCGCGCATCTGTGTGGCTGCCAGCACCGCCTCTTGAAACTGCTCGTAGTACGAACCAAACAGCTGCTGCAAATTGGGCGGGAACGATCCGCGCCAAGTCACCGCAAAAACTTTGCCTTGCGGCGTCATATACTCGCGGATCACGGTGCCCCCGCTGGTGACTATCTGGTGCAGCTCATATTGCTGCATGGGCGTGCTCTGCAACTGACCTCGCATAGTTTCTCGATCTGCCCTTACCGAGAGGAGATCACCCCCGAGGGCTGCGAGAACATATGGCGGGTATAGAGCAACCGTCAGCGCTAAGCCCAGATGCTGCGGTTTGATCCTGATCAATGGAGTACCGCCGGCGCAATTTGTAGAGTCACAACGCTTTCGAAAGCAGCCAACGGACGGTTCCGGTACCGGCTTGCTCCAAGTATCATATTGACGTTCATTGTGTCGCCTTCATGAACGGTTGGCGTCTTATCTGAGTACCGAGATCAGGCGTACGCTAACGGCGCTTTTGCGCTTCTCGTGGCGTTTCGATACTGATGCGCCACTGACGTATTGTCAATGTGCTTCAGCTTGCACTTCGCGGGGTGCGGGGTCCCACGTTGTACTGGCTGCTTAAGTCAAATTAAAGCCGTGGGCGCCGGTCTCAGCATGCGCGAGAGTTGCTCAGCTTCCGGCAAGGCCTGCCTCCCCCACCATGGCAGGCCCGTGAGCGCGTGCGGACCATGGGTTGGCGGAATACACGCGCCACGGTGGCCGGCATATTAACTTTGCATACATCGCAATGGCTGGCGGCAGCATGAGGTTACGGACTGCCATGAAGAACTCTGTTCCACGATCCTATCGCCTATGGGCGGCGCCGAGACCAATTGGCCTGCTCGCGTTGCTGCTCTCATTCTTCGCCGCGGGTGTTCAGGCCCGCAACCATCACGCTCCCATGGAGGGAGTCGCAGGCCAGTTCGACTACTACGTGCTGAGTCTGTCGTGGGCACCGAGCTATTGCCTGACGCACCAGGATGACGGCCACGAGTGTTCCAGCAAGGGCTACGGTTTCGTGCTGCATGGCCTCTGGCCGCAATACGATGCGGGCGGCTTTCCGGAGAACTGCCCTACGCAATTTGATCTCACGGCAGGCGCCATCGCCAAAGGGCGTACCGTCTATCCAAGCGAGCGGCTGATGCGGCACGAATGGCAGCAGCACGGAAGCTGCAGCGGTCTCGATGCGCTGAGCTACTTCAACATCGGTGATCGCGCCACAGCGGCCATCAGAATTCCCCGGGCGCTTGAGGCGCCACGGTCCGACCAGTCCCTGTCGCCGCAACAGATTACTGCGTTGTTTCAAAGCGCCAATCCGCCGATATCCGAGGCCCTGACCCTAGCCTGTAGCCGGGCCGATCTGGCAGAGGTGCGCGTCTGCCTGACCAAAGATCTGGTGCCGCGAGCCTGCGGGCGTGGGGTACACTCCAACTGTCCGCCAGTGTCGCTGCGGATCCCGGCGTCGCGGCAGCATTGACGGCAACGGGGTAGCTCATTCATCGCGGCGCGCCAGACGAACACGCCGACGGCGATCAGCAGCGGGGCGCCGACCAGGCCAAGCCGAACTAGGAAACCAAACTCCTGACGGAACAGCTGAGCCATTCGTCAGCGCATGTCGGAAGGATTGCGGACAGGCATGGCAGTCATCCCATCTGCTCCCTCGAGGAGCCCGGGCGGCGAGGCGGAGTGTCGGCGCCTACACCGGAATCCCGGCGGAAGTATGGTCAGAAGCCACCGCACAATCGATTCGGCATGTGTAGGTGAGTCTGCGCATGCGCAGCATCGCCGCTGATGGACTCATCGGCAGGTCGTCTGCTACCTGGGACCATGAGCATGCGTCGGCGTGATCTGCTAGCCGGTTCCGTGCGCTTGGGAGCTCGCCGAAGAGCGCGGCGTGGATCTCGCCACGGAATTGCCGGGCGCGATGCAGCGCTAGCTCCCGATCTCAATGATCTGATTTAACGTCTCGCAGGCGCGTGCATAGGGCTCTTCAGGAACTTTCCTCAGCGGATGAGGCTTCGCCATTCTGGCGCGCCAATCGAAAGACTTCGGTTGATGGCCAAGGATGTAGCTGGCGACGCCTTTCGATCCGGTGAACTTCACCGCGAACGGATTAGTTTCATTGTAGGAGGCTGTAGTCATCGGCAAGCCGATCACGATCCCGGTCCGGGCATTGAATTCTCGCGACGACAGCACAACCAGCGGGTGAATGTCTTTCATTTCGCGGCCGGCCTGCGGATTGCAATCAATCCAAATCATGTCACGGCGGTCAGGGCACCAGGACCTCCTAGCAGCCACTACAGCACCTCATTGCCAACCGGCCGAGTGACCATGACCTCGCCGCCGTGCAGTGACGGATCGAATGCGGCCAACTTCTGTGCAAGCGTCAGCCTGGGCTCGCCCAGCGCCTTGACCAGGATGTTCGAGTCCTGAGCGGATACTTCGACGGGTTGGCCGACCCTAAATCGGGCCGACCGCGCCACAGCCGCAGGGATCCGTACCGCAAGGCTGTTTCCCCACTGCTGGACAGTCAACGTCGCGCTCTTTGCCACGATCTCTCTCCAATGTATCAACAAGTCTATACGTAGGAGTACAAATGTCAATTTGGCCGTTGGGAAGCGGCTGGCCAGGAACGGGTGCGCCGTTTGCGCCGGCCCGTCGGTCGACCTATCCTTCGCCGCGCGCGACTTACACGCGGGCCAAAGCGCATTAGGTCCACTTCCGGTGCGGCAATCAGCGAAGCAACGCCGAATACGGCAGCTCGATCCGCGGATTTGAAGCCGACCCCGCACGAGTGATCCGGACAATAGCCACCGGGATTCTTCGCCAGGTACTGCTGGTGATAGTACGCCCGATAGGAGGAAATCCCACAGACGCCCCGGAGTTACACCCGCTCGCGCCACCGCTCGTCGACTTCCGGTAGACCTCAGCGTCGTTTCATCGGTAGACCAGCACGAATCTCAGACGGGCTGCAAGCTGCCGTCTGCGCCGTGAGGATGCGGGCTGATCCGGGCGGCCTGCTTGCCAACCTTCTCCTTTGCTATCTCCAGATCGAAGTGCGCCTGCAAGTTGATCCAATAGCCATCGGATGTACCGAAATACGCCGAGAGCAGCACCGCCATTTCCGGCGAGATCGAGCGCTTCTCGCGAACGATATCGTTTACGCGAGGCAGCGGAACCCCCAAGGCCTTTGCCAGTGCATACGCACTGAGGCCTACTGGTTCCATGAACTCCTCTCGGAGAATCTTGCCCGGGTGAGTAAGCTTGATCCTTCGCGCTGCCATAACCAAATCCCCGTCTAGTGATAGTCGGCGATCTCGACGTCAAAGGCATGACCGTCACGCCACCTGAAACAAATCCGCCATTGCTTGTTGATCCGGATGCTGTACTTGCCCTTTCGATCGCCCTTCAGAGCCTCCAGCTGATTCGAGCTCGGAATCGAAAGATCCTTCAGCTCTCCAGCCGCATTCAGCTGCTGGAGCTTCATGAACGCACGCCCTTGAATGTCACATGGAAGACGCTTGGAGTACTTTCGACTCTAGACCCTTTCGACCTCCCTGTCTCGAAAGGACTACACGTTAGTAACGTCAAGAATTACTATCACGGCCGCGTTGCACCGCTACTTAGGTAGCACCAGCTTGAAACTGTATCCTGGCGCGGTGGACACCGTGATGATGGCCGGTCTCGGGCAGGGCATATCGGCGAGACTCAAGCGTACGACTACCTTGTACTGTCGCTTCTCGGTGTCGTTGAATTGATCGTCGAGCATGTCGGCGTTGGTCCACGGGAGGCGACGGCCTGAATCATCGAACTCGCAAGCATCCCATTTTAGTGTGAACTTGTGATTCGCATCGGTGCCCCCGTATAGCACCGTCACGACGAGCTGATTCGTCGCGCTATCATAGTAATGGTCACCGAAATTGTCGGCACTTGCATGACGACCTATCGCAAGTACGCAGCCGAGTGGTGCTAGCGAGCAGACCGCGAGAAAGCGGCGAACTGTCGTGGACATGATTGCCCTTCGGCTGTTGCAAGCCTAGCTGTGGCAAAACCGCCTTGCCACGAAGCGGGGCCCTTCCGGCGACATTCCTTCCCCGCGGACTTTCCTGAGCCCGAATCACCGGTAGACTTCCGGTAGACTTCATCGTCGAAAACAGCCGCCATTTTCCTGCAGAAATCCGCAGGGTCTTGAGTCAGTACGCCTTCTGGCTCTCTTCTAACCCCGCAGATTTAAAGGAAACCCCACACGAATGATCCGGGCAATACCCGCCCGGATTCTTCGCCAGGTACTGCTGGTGATAGTCCTCGGCGTAGAAGAACGGCGGCGCCTCACGGATCTCGGTGGTGATGGTGCCGCGATGCGCGGCAGTCAGGGCCTTCTGGAAAATCCGCTTCGACTCCTCGGCAGCGCGCCGCTGTTGCGCATCGAAGGTGAAGATGACGGAGCGATACTGCGTGCCGACATCATTGCCCTGGCGCATGCCCTGGGTCGGATCGTGTGCCTCCCAGAACGCGCGCAACAGATCCTCATAGCCGATCTTGTCGGGATCGAACACGACCAATACGGTTTCGGCGTGGCCGGTCTGGCCGGTGCAAACCTGCTTGTAACTGGGATTTGGCACATGGCCGCCGGCATAGCCGACCGCGGTCGAATACACGCCCGGCAGCTGCCAGAACAGCCTCTCCTCGCCCCAGAAGCAGCCCAGCGCGAACATGGCACGCTGCAGACCCTCCGGAAACGGCGGCTGGATGCGGTTGCCATTGACGAAGTGCGTCTCGGATACCTGCATGGCTGATTCCTCGTTCTGGCCGGATGGTCAGGCTACAATTGTGGCTTCGGGAGCAATCTCAAGCCAACACCAGATCCACTATGCCCGCCATCGCTGCGCCCCACAACCTGCGCCGACCCGCCGGCTTGGGCCCCAAACCATACGGCGTTCGCGTCAGTCTTCCTCCGGGCGACCCCTTCCGCAAGATGATGGGTGCCGAATGGCACCGCGTTCATTGGTTTGCCACGGTCGCCGAGCGGGACGCGGCGCTGGTCGACATGAGCCGCAAGCACGAATACTCGCGCATCGGGGACAAGCCGGCGCTGCTGTTCGAGAAGGTCGAGAACCTCGCCGCCAGCCGCGGCCTCTGACCTGAGCTCAAGCGCCGCATGGCGGCGATGGGCTAGAAGCTGCGACCCAGGAAGATGTAGAACACCAGCGAGCTGCTGTCGTCGTAGCCGATGGCGAAGTACGCCGGACCGACATAGGTATCGGCACCAAAGAAGATCGATTCGTCGTGGTGGGTATTCCCCAGGCTGATCTGGCCGCGGCTGCTCCAGACATTGCCCTGCTCGTAGGACGCGCCCACATATGCCGGCACATCGAGGATGCCCTCGCCACCGTTGCCGACCTTTCTGAGATAGATGATGCGACCGATCATGTATTGCGGGCCCGCCAGTGTCTGCGAGCGCACGCCGGACAGATTAAGGAAGCCGCCGAGCGGAAAGAACGTGCGCACGTTGGTTTCGCTGCCACCGATGGTGGTGCCGCTGGAGAACCAGCCGACCAGCGTGCTCTTGCCCCAGGTGTGCGCGCCGCGCCAGTCGAAGGTGAACTGATTGGTACCCTGCTCACCGCCGCCATTGCCTTCGAAGGTCAGCTGCGCGGTGAGCGCCTGGCCGGAATGCGGGAAGTTGGGACTGTCGAGCGTGTCGTATCCAAAGCGGCTGAAGTACTGCACGATGTTGAAATCGGACGCCGGCACACTGAAGTCGCCCTCACTGACGTGCGAGGCGCCGCGGCTCTCGAGGACGCCGAAACGCAGTTCGCCCCAGGTGCTGAACTCGCGCCCGAAATCGATACCTTCGTCGAAGCTGTTGATGCGGTAGTAGCCCACCTGCCGTTCGTTCTCCACCTGCGGCAGATCGTGCGCCTCGATCAGGACATGAGGCGCCACGAAGTAGCGCGTGGTGTTCGATAGCGGTTGATAAAATTCGGCGCCGACCAGCGGATCGGTTCCCAGCTGGCCATCGAGCCGCAGTTCGGCGCCGAGCGAGTTCAGCTCGGTGAAGTCCAGCCTGCCGGCCGCGTTGAAGATCGTATTGCCCTGGAAATCGTCCTGCAGTGAGACGCCAAAGCGCAGGTAGTTGGGACCCCAGGAATTGCGCTGCGCATTGAAGTCCAGCCCGGTCTGGCCGGCGCCATCCTGCACCAGACGATAGTCGAGCAGCTCGAGGTCGCCGCGCCCGTAGAGCATGTCGGTCTGTGCCTTGAGCGCCGCCGGATCGATGGTACTGCCGACGAACGGCCCGAACATGTCCTCGATCTGTCGCTTGTAGCGCTGCGAATCCGCGCTTACCGAGATGAAGGCCAGCTTCGGCAGCCCGGAGCGCTCGGCGCCACGATCGGCGAGGTAGCGCGCATAGTCCTGCTCGGATATCGCCAGGTTGGCGAGCCGCTCGGTTACGGCGTCGGCGGCGCGCTCGCCGGCGTTGACGATCTGCAGCGTGTCTTCGAAATCGTATGAAGAGAAATCGCCCAGCTCGGGACTGACGACGATGTCCGCGGCGGACAGCGATTTGAGCTGCCGCTGCGAATCCCGCCGCAACAGGATGGCCAGCACCTGGTTGGTGATGCTCGGCAATGACACCAGGTCCTTGCGCGGCTGCAGTGGAAAGCCGGCGTCGACCACGATCAGCACGTCGACACCCATGGCGCGCGCCACGTCCACGGGCAGATTTTCGGCCAGGCCGCCATCCACCAGCAGCTGCCCGCGATACTCGACCGGCGCAAACACCCCGGGCGCAGACATGCTGGCACGCATCGCGGTGGTCAGATCGCCGTCCTTGAGTACGACCGGCTCGCCGGTCTCGAGATCGGTCGCCACGGCGCGGAATGGGGTCGGCAGGTGGTCGAAATCCGTAATCGTGCCGACCGGCAGAGTCAGCTGGCGCAGCGTCTCGGTGAGTTTTTCACCCTGTACCAGGCCCTCGGGGATGAGCAGCTTGCGGCCACGCAGCCCTAGCGGCAGATCCACCAGAAAGTCCCGGTCCTCCTCCTTGCGCCGCCAGCCGAGATCCGTGCGCCGCAGCCGGTCCCTGAACGCCGACTGCCAGTCGACCGAAGCCATGGCCTGCTCGATCGCAGCCCCGGACATGCCGCTGGCGTAAAGCCCTCCCACCACCGCACCCATGCTGGTGCCGGCGATCGCATCGATGGGTACGTGCAGCCGGTCCAGCGCCTTGAGTACACCGATGTGTGCGGCGCCGCGTGCGCCGCCGCCGGAGAGCACCAGGCCGATACGCGGCCGTTTGGGAGCGTCGGTGCCACCGGGAGGCTCGGCCGCGCTGGCGCTGCCGAACAGCAAGGCCATGAGCAAAAAGATTCTCGCTGTCAGCATGCACTGGGCAGGGCGTGGCACGGCGCAAGGATCTTAGCATGCAGCGGCGACGGCCTCGTGTGGGTGCTACCGCGCCGCGACGCCTGCCAGTAAGCTTTGCCGCCATGACCTATCTGATCATTTCGATTGCGATCCAGGTGGCATTGATCATTCACTGCGTCCGCACCGGCCGCAACATGCTCTGGATCTGGGCCATCGCGCTGCTGCCGCTGGTCGGGACGATCGCCTATGTGCTGGTGGAGATCATCCCCGCACTGTTCACGAGCCGCGGTACACGCCGGGCGATGCACAACGTCAGCAGGGCACTCGATCCCGGCCAGGATCTGCGCCGCTTCGAGGCGGAGGCGCAGCAGTCGGGCGATGTGGCCAGCCGTCAGCGCTATGCTCAGGAGCTGACGCGCCATGGGCGCCCGCTGGAGGCGATTGCGATCTTCCGGCAGACACTCACCGGACTATACGAGTTCGATCCCAACCTGATGCTCGGGCTGGCGCAGGCGCAGTTCGCCGGCGGCGCATTCACCGATGCGCGCAGCACGCTCGATTCGCTGATCGCGCACAACCCCGAGTTCCGCTCGCCCGACGGCCATTTACTGTACGCGCGCGCACTCGCCGCGGAAGGCAACTTGGGCAAGGCGCTGGATGAGTTTGTGGTGCTGATCAAATTTTCTGCCGGTGCCGAGGTGCCGCTGCGTTACGCCCAGGTGCTGCGTGCCGCCGGCAGGAACGAGGACGCACGGCGAGTTCTGCGGGAGCTGCTCGACCATGCCCGACATGCTCCGCGCCACTACCGCAAAATGCAGCAGGAATGGTTGGCGAGCGCAGAGCGCGAACTCGCTGCGCTCTGACGGTCATCAGCCCGGCGGGCGACGCTTGCGCGGCAGCGGCTGCTGCTGCGTGATGCAGTGAATGTTGCCGCCGCCGAGCAGGATCTCCCGCGCAGCAACCCCTACGATCCGGCGACGCGGAAACACCTTGCGCAGGATGCGCCGTGCGGCTGCATCGGTGCGGCTGTCGAGCAGCGGCAGAATCAGCGCGCCATTGGCAAGATAGAAGTTGACGTAACTGCCCGCCAGCCGCTGGCCGGCCCTGAGCGTGCGTATGCCGCGCGTGCGCGCGACGCCGGCGGCTTCCCGCCGGGTCATGTAAAGCGGCCCCGGCGCCGGCAGTTTATGCACCCGCAGGCGTCGCCCGCGCGCGTCGCGCGCTGCCATCAGCCGCTCGTAGGCGTCGCTCGAGACGCGATGCTGCGGATCATGCGGGTCGACGCACCAGGTCAGACATACCTCTCCGGGCCGCGCGAAGCACGCCAGGTTGTCGATGTGACCCGAGGTCTCGTCGTCGATGACGCCGTCCCCGAGCCAGATGATCCGTTGCACGCCCAGGTAGCGGCGCAGCAGCGCCTCGATCCGTCGCCGCGACAGCGCCGGATTACGGTTGCGGTTGAGCAGGCATTGCTCGGTGACCAGCGCCGTGCCATCACCGTCGACGTGGATGGCTCCGCCCTCGTTGACGAAGGGAGCGCCATAGCGTGCCACTCGCTCGATTTCCAGCACCTTGCGCGCGACCTGCTGATCGAGCTCGTATGGATGGTAGATGCCGCCCCAGGCGTTGAAGCGCCAATTCACGCCGCGCAGCTCGGCCGCGTCGTTGCAGACAAAGGTGGGCCCGACGTCTCGCATCCAGGCATCATCACTCGCCAGCTCGACCAGCCGTACCTGCGGCGGCAGGCACAGTCGCGCCTGGGCGTATTGCCGCGCCGAGGCGCCCATGGTCACGGGCTCGAAGCGCGCAATCGCGGCAGCGACGGCCGCGAAAGCCAGCTGCGCAGGCCGCGCGGCCGCCCGCCAGTTGTCCGGGCGCTCCGGCCACAGCATCCAGCAGCCGCTGTGGGGCTCGAATTCGGCGGGCATCCGGAAACCATCAGCCGCGGGTGTGGACTGCAGTGTCAGCGCCATGGCGCGCGATTCTAGCAATGCGTCGGCTGCAGGGTGCTGTGCTAGCATTCGCCCGCCATGAGCAACCCCAACCCGACCTCTCCGCGCCCTGTGCCGCCGGCGGGCGGCCAGAAGATCTCCATCAACAACGGCAAGCTGCAGGTGCCGGATCAGCCCATCATCCCGTTCATCGAGGGCGATGGCACCGGCCGGGACATCTGGCGCGCCAGCGAGCGAGTGCTCGACGCCGCCGTCAACAAGGCCTACGGCGGCAGCCGGCGCATTCACTGGATGGAGGTGTATGCGGGGGAGAAGGCCTTCAATGCCTTCAAGAGCTGGCTGCCGGACGAGACCGTGGCGGCGTGCCGGGAATACCTGGTTTCGATCAAGGGACCGCTGACCACACCGGTCGGAGGCGGTATCCGCTCGCTCAACGTGGCGCTGCGGCAATTGCTCGATCTGTACGTCTGCCTGCGCCCGGTGCGCTGGTTCAAGGGCGTGCCCTCACCGGTCCGTGCCCCGGAAAAGGTCGACATGGTCATCTTCCGGGAGAATACCGAGGATCTCTATTCGGGCATCGAATTCGAGCAGGGTACGGACGATAACAAGCGCTTCCTCGAGTATCTGAAGGAAAACTTTCCGCGCCACTACGCCAAGATCCGCTTTCCGGCCACCAGTGGCCTGGGACTCAAGAACGTCTCGATCGAGGGCACCGAACGGCTGTTTCGCTCCGCCGTGCAGTACGCGATCGCCAACCAGCGCAAGAGCGTCACGATCGTGCACAAGGGCAACATCCTCAAGTACACGGAGGGTTCTTTCCGGAGCTGGTCCTACGCGCTGGCCGAGCGGGAGTTCAAGGACCAGGTGTATACCTGGATGCACTGGGAGCGCACCAAGGCCGCGTCGGGAGAGAAAGCGGCCAACGACGAGCAGGCTGCCGCTCTCAAGGGCGGCAAAGTGCTCATCAAGGACGCCATCGCAGACATCACTCTGCAGCAGGTGCTGACACGCGCGGATGAATTCGACGTAGTCGCCACCATGAACCTGAATGGCGACTATCTGTCCGATGCGCTCGCGGCCCAGGTCGGTGGCATCGGCATCGCCCCGGGCGCCAATATCAACTACCTGACGGGACACGCGGTATTCGAGGCCACCCACGGCACCGCCCCCAAATACGCCGATCTGGACCAGGTGAACCCGGGCTCCGTGATCCTCTCGGGCGAGATGATGCTGCGTTACATGGGCTGGACCGAGGCGGCCGACGCCATCATCACCTCGATGGACCGGACCATCGGCCAGAAGGTCGTCACTTACGATTTCGCCCGCCAAATGGAGGGCGCCACCAAGGTCAAGTGCAGCGAATTCGGCGACGCGCTGATCCGCAACCTTTGATCCGAGGCCGGCGCTGCCCGGCCTGATCTCTCAGGCGAACCGCCCCGCATCCTCGAAGCTCAGGCGAGGGTTGCGCGGAAACAGATTTTTCTCGTTGCCGAAGCCGATCGAGCAGATGAAGTTCGAGCGGATCGCCGTGCCGGCAAAAAAGGCCGCATCGACGCCGGCGTTGTCGAACCCGGACATCGGGCCGGTGTCCAGTCCAAGAGCGCGCGCTGCCAATATCAGGTATGCACCCTGCAGGGTGCCGTTGCGAAACGCCGTGGTCTCCGCCAGCGTGGCGTTGCCTTTGAAGTTCTTGCGCATGGCCTCGCCCTTGGCAGGGAACAGCTGCGGCAGCGCGTCCGGAAAGTTCAGGTCGTAACCTATGATGACGGTCAGCGGCGCCTCGAGGATCTTCGCTTTGTTGGTGTCACTCGCCAGCGCCGACAGACGCTGCTTGCCCTCGGCGCTGCGGACCCAGACGAAGCGCGCCGGACAGGAATTGGCCGAGGTCGGTCCGAGGCGCACGAGTTCGTAGAGCTCGCGCACCAGTGCCTCAGGCACAGGCTGGTCGGTCCAGCCATTGCGGGTCCGCGCGGTCCTGAACAGCTGATCGAGCGCGGCATCCGCCAGTCTCGCAGTCACCATGATGCTCCTTTCGATTTGATTCGGCCCGGCCCGGGTCAGAGGCGCCGCTGATCCGGGGGCGGTGGCGTGTACTGGTAGATCCATGTCTCCGTCAGTGGCTGACCGTCAAAGGCCAGGAACATGCGCAGATTGATCGGCTCCTGGCTTTCGTCGGTGAGCTTGAGATCGAACATCGCGCGCCAGCCCTTGATTTCGTGCTGCGGGCGCGCCGAAGTGATTTCAATGCTGCCGCGCGAGGCGCTGATCACCGGCTCGATGTGCACATCCTCCGCCAGCAGCGCGAAGTCGCCGCTGACGAAATCGACCACAAAGCGCCATGAGAAGTAGCCGCGCTTCTGGCCGACGATGCCACCGATGCCGGTACGCGTGGCGATGACCTGCGCCAACGGGCATGGCGTCGGATTGTAGCGGCACCAGTAGAGGCGGTATCCGAACAGCAGCTCCTGCCCGCGTTGCGGCTTGTCCGCCGGAGTCCAGAACGCCACGATGTTGTCGAAGGTTTCATCGACGGTCGGTATTTCCACCAGCATGACCGCTCCCTTGCCCCAACCAGCCTTGGGTTCGACCCAGACGCTGGGACGGCGGTCGTAGAACACGCCGTCGTCCTGGTAGTGATCGAAGTTCCGGTCGCGCTGCATGAGGCCGAAACCGCGCGGCGAGTCGTCCGCATACGCGTTGACGCGCACCGTCGGTGAATTGACCAGCGGTCGCCACAGCCATTCGCCGTTACCGGTGTGCATCTGCAGGCCGTCGGAATCGTGGATCGCGGGGCGCCAGTCATTGTCGATGCGCCGGTCGTTTGGACCGCAGAGGAACATGCTGGTGCCGGGCGCGATGCCAAGCCGATCGATGCTCTTTCGCGGATACAGTGCGGCGTCGATGTCCATCAGTACCGTGTCCGCCACATCGACGATGAAGCGGTAGGCGCCGGCGGCGCTCGGTGAGTCGAGCAGCCCGTATATGGTCATCTGGCTCGAATCCTTCGCCGGCCGTTCCAGGTAGTACGCTACGAAATCCGGAAACTCCTCGGGACGCGGCAGGCCGCAGTCGATCGCCAGGCCACGCTGGGACATGCCGTATTGCAGCTCACCATCCACCGCGCGGAAATACGATGCTCCCTGGAACGCCGCGAAATCGCGCTTCCAGTCCCCATGAAACAGCAGCCGGAAGCCCGCGAAGCCGAGATTCGGGGCCAGTTTGCGCGCGTCGACGCCGCTGCGGCTGTAGTCGAACAGCGCCGGATCGTAGCTGACTTCCTGCGCCTGGCCGTTCTCGATGGTGTAGATCTTTACCGGCTTCTTGATCGTGAAGCCGAGGTGAAACAGCTGCGCGCGAAAGCGCAGTCCGTCGCCGAACCAGAGCGAGTGGTCGTCGCGGAATCGGATCGACTGCCACTGATCCCAGCTGAGCTTTGCGATTGCCGGCGGCAGCTCCGCGGGCGGCGCCTGATACGGCGCATTTGCCATCGAGCGTGCCAGCCCCTTGAAGCGCGCGTAGTCGAACGGCGTTGCCGCGCCCAGCCGCTTCAGTGGCGATGGTCGTGTGGCGGATTCGGCCGCCAGCAGGCTCAGGTCAGGTAACGCCGAAGCGGCCAGTGCGGCGCCGCTCTGCAGGAATCGTCGTCGATACATGCGGTGGAATGAGGGCACGCCGTCACCTGACGGCACGGTCATTGTACAGGCGGCACCTGCCGCGGCGTATCCCGGCAGGATGCATCGCGGCCCATGGGGCGTGCGCTCTGCAGATTTTTCAAACTAGGCGGTGCTCAGCGCCTGCTCGAGGTCTTCGAGCAGATCGTCCAGGTCCTCGAGACCAACCGACAGCCGCACGGTACCTGGGCCCACAGCCGAAATGCGCCGCTGCTCCTCGGTCAGATCGCGGCTGGCGAGCAGCTGCGGGGGCATGACCAGCGAATCGGCGCTGCCGACGCTGGCCGCCATCGAGAAGAATTGCAGCGCATCGGTGAAGCGGCGCCCGGCCTCGGCACCGCCCTTGAGGTCGAAGCTGACGACGGCGCCGAACTCGCTCATCTGCGCGCGCGCCAGCGCATGCCCCGGATGGCTGGGCAGCCCCGGATAGTGCGTGCGCTCCACGGCCGGATGCTGCGCCAGGTATTCGGCCACGCGCTGCGCGCTCTGACTCTGGCTGCGGTAGCGCACGAAGTAGGTCTTCAGTCCCCGCTGCAGCAGGTAGGCCGCATGTGGATCGAGCGTGCCGCCGAGCACCGTGAAATCGCTGCGCAGGCCGCGAATCAGCTGGCTCGAACCGATCACCGCCCCGCCCATCACGTCGCCGTGACCGGAGACGAATTTCGTCAGGCTGTGCAGGTAGAGGTCGACCTCGAACTGGCCGTGCTGGTGCACGCCGGCGAAGGTATTGTCGAGCACACTCAGCGCCCCGTGCGTGCGTGCCAGGCGCGTCAATGCCGGAATATCCGCAATCTTGTTGACTGGATTGGTGGGGCTCTCGAACAGCACCAGTCGGGTCGGCTTCGAACTCAGCACGCGCTCGACGCCCGCCAGATCCTCGATCGAGAGCCAGGTGTGGCTGACGTTGAACTTGGCCAGAGTCCGTTGCATCAGGTGGCGCGTGGGCCCGTAGGTTTCGATGAAGCCCAGAATGTGGTCGCCGCTGCGGGTCAACGACAGTAGCGTCTGGGCGATCACTCCCACCCCCGAGGCGCAGACCACGCACTCGTCCCTGCCCTGCAGTTCGGCCAGCGTCAGCTCCAGCTGGCGCAGGGTCGGGTTGGAAGTGCGCAGGTAGGCGAATCCCGGTCGCTCGCCACGCCCGGCGCGCAACGCCTCCTCGACGCTGTCGAACTCGAACTTCACGGTCTGGTAGATGGGCGATACCACCGGCCGGTTGTCCGGGGGCACTGCGACCACCGGCGGGTGATTCAGGCGCGTGGGCTTCTTCATGCAACAGCTCCGTGACGCAGATACGCGACCAGCCGCGCGGCGCCCTCGCGCAATGTCTCGTCGCGTTTGGCAATGCACAGCCGCAGCAGCGTCATCGCCGGCGGCCGCTCATAGAATACCGATAACGGGATACTCGCCACGCGCGCGCGCGTCAGCAGCTCCTCCGCAAATTCCAGATCGCCCGCCTGGCTGAGGGCTCCGTAGTCGATGAGCTGAAAGAAGGATCCCTCGGATCGGGGCAACGTCAGTCCACTGCCGCCGAGCGACTCGGCCAGCAGCCGGCGCTTGGCGCCGAAGAAGCTGCCGAGGTCCTCGCCGCAGGCCGGATGTTCTTCGAGGTACAGCGCTATGGCCTGCTGCAGGGCGGTGGCAATGGTGAAGGTATTGAACTGGTGCACTTTGCGCAGCTCGTCGGTCAGGGTCGCCGGCGCCACGGCGTAGCCCACTCGTAGTCCGGTGGCATGCAGCGTCTTGCCGAACGAATACACCGCCACGCTGAGCGACCGCAGTTCGTCGTGGGCCAGCACGCTGTGGTGCACGGCCTGGTCGAACACGATGTGCTCGTATACCTCGTCCGAAAGCACTCGGACATCGCGACCGCGCAGCAGCGCTGCGAGTGCATCCAGGTCCTGCGCAGTCAGGCAGGTGCAGGCCGGATTCAGCGGCGAATTGATGATCACCAGCCGCGTACGGTCATTGATGGCCGCAGCGACCCGCTCCCAGTCATAACGGAAATGCGGCGGCTGCAGCGGCACATGCACGCAGCGAGCGCCCGCCAGGCGCACCGCCACGTCATACGAATCGTAGGCCGGGTCGAAGACGATGGCCTCCTCACCCGCACCCACCAGCGCCTGCACGCTCGAATAGATGGCCTCGGTGGCGCCGAGTGTCACGGTAATTTCGGTATCCGGGTCCGTCCGAAGGCCAAAGCGGCGTTCGATCTTGGCGGCAACGGCTGCACGCAGTCGCGGCATTCCCGGCATGGGAGCGTACTGGTTGAAACCCTGTTGCATCGCCTGCGCCACCAGCTCGGCGAGTCGCGGGTCGATGTCGTAGTCGGGAAATCCCTGGCCCAGGTTGACGGCGCCGAGCTCGGTCGCGCGGCGCGACATGATGGTGAAGATCGTGGTGCCGACCTGCGGCAATTTGCTGCGTAGTGCCATGCGGTTCAGGATTCCGCGGTGGCGAGCTGCATCTCGCGGGCCAGCCGCCGCTCGCGCCGCGCCAGGAACCAGGACGAAGACACCACGCCGATGGCGACGACCAACACCATGAGGGTCGCCAGCGCGTTGACGTCCGGACTTACGCCGAGCCGCACCTTGGAGAAAATCACCATGGGCAACGTGCTCGATCCCGGGCCGGCAACGAACTGGGAAATCACCACGTCGTCCCACGATAGCGTGAACGACAGCAGCCAGCCCGACAGCAGTGCCGGTGCTATCAGCGGCAGGGTGATACGTCTGAACACCGTGGCCGGTCGTGCCCCCAGATCGAGCGCCGCCTCCTCGAGCGATTGGTCGAAGCCGACCAGCCGCGATTGGACGATGACAGCGACGTAAGACAGCGAAAAGCTGATGTGCGCAATCGTGATGGTGGTGGCGCCACGGGCGCGCGGCCAGCCAATGAGCTGCTGCAGGCCGACGAACAGCAGCAGCAACGACAGTCCGGTGATGATCTCCGGCAGTACCAGCGGCGCGGTGGTCAGAGCTTCGAGCAGCGCGCGGCCGCGAAAGCGGTCGAAGCGCACCAGTGCGAAGGCCGCCATGGTGCCGAGAATGACCGCGCCGGTGGCGTTCATGGCGGCTATCCGCAGGGACAGCAACGCGGCGTCCGTGATCTGGCCGTTGGCGAACAGTGCGCCATACCATTTGAGTGTCGGCGAATGCGCCGTATCCCAGACTGTCACCAGCCGCGACGCATTGAACGAGTAGACGATCAGCGACAGGATCGGCACGTACAGAAACGCGAATCCGAACGCCAGCGCGCTTGGCACCAGCACCGAACGGCGTGCGCTCACGAGGCTGCCTCCAGCTCGCGGCGACGCGAGCGCTGGAAGGCAATGATCGGGCCGAGCAGGATGATCAGGATCAGCATCGCCACCGAGCTTGCCACTGGCCAGTCTCGATTCTCGAAAAACTCGTCCGACAGCACGCGGCCGATCATGAGCTGGTTGGACGGCCCGAGCAGCGATGGAATGACGTATTCACCGACTGCCGGGATGAACACCAGCAATGCGCCCGCGATCACTCCGGGCATGGACAGTGGCCAGGTCACTCGCAGGAATGCCCTCCAGGGTGGCGCGCCCAGGTCGGCCGCGGCTTCGAGCAGTGCGCCATCGTGCTTCTCGAGATTGGAGTACAGCGGCAGCACCATGAAGGGCAGGTACGAATAAACGATGCCGACGTAGACCGCAACCGGGCTCGAAACCATCGGTATCGGGTCGTTCAGCAGGTGCAGGCTCAGCAGCACGTGATTGATGAGGCCGTCCTCCTTGAGCAGGCCGATCCAGGCATAGACGCGCAGCAGGAACGAGGTCCAGAACGGCAGGATCACCAGCATCAGCAGCAGGTTGCGGCGCGCCGGCGGAGCCCGGCTGATGCCGAGCGCCATCGGATAGCCAAGCAGCAGGCATAGCAGGGTCGAGATGGCCGCCACCTTGACGGAATAGAGAAACGATTCCAGGTACAGCGGATCGCTGAACAGGAAGGCGTAGTTGCCCATATGCAGCTGAATGGACAGCACCCGTTCTTTGGTCCACACCAGCAGCGGCGCATACGGCGGCATCGACAGCAGTCCCTCGGAAAAGGACAGCTTCAGCACGATCAGGAATGGCACCAGGAAGAACAGCAGCAGCCAAGCCAGCGGCACGCCACTGACCACAGCGCGCGAGACGTCGCGCGAGCGCAGTACCTGCATGCATCTGCGCCAGGGCTGGTTCATGTGCTGCCGATCACGGGACTGGACGCGTCCCAGGACAGGTATACCGGTTGCTCGCGCTCGAACTGCTCTTCGGGCTTGCGCGTGCTGTTGGCCAGCGTGGCACGCACGTCGCGCCCGGATGGCAACCGCACCAGATACACCGACCAGTCACCGAGATACGCGATCTCGCGGATCACGCCGCTGGCCCAGTTATCGACGGCGACCGGCGCATCGCGCGACAGCACGATCTTCTCCGGCCGCACGGCCACCCACAGTGGCGCATCGGGCGGCGCGCTGATGCCGTGGTCGACGAACACCGGAGCCGGCAGGTCGGCACACTCCACGCGCACGTAGTCGGGCTCGTCCTCGCTGAGCTTGCCGTCGAACAGATTGACCGAACCGATGAAATCGGCCACGAACCGGGTGGCGGGAAACTCATACACCTGGCGCGGCGCGCCAATCTGGACGATTTGGCCGTGATTCATGACTCCGATGCGAGTCGCCAGCGTCATCGCCTCCTCCTGATCGTGCGTCACGACCACGAAGGTGACGCCGAGCTGCTGCTGGATATTCAGCAGCTCGAACTGTGTGTGCTCGCGCAGCTTGCGGTCGAGGGCGCCGAGGGGCTCGTCCAGCAGCAGCAGTTTCGGCCGCTTGACCAACGCGCGCGCCAGCGCCACGCGTTGCCGCTGCCCGCCCGATAGCTGGTGCGGTTTGCGCTTGCCGTACGATCCCATGCGCACGATCGCGAGGATCTCGCCCACCCGCCGCCGGATCTCGTCACGCGACACGCCCTCCTGTTCCAGTCCGAACGCGACATTGCGCTCCACCGTCATGTGCGGAAACAGCGCGTACGACTGGAACATCATATTGACCGGCCGCTCATAGGGCGGCACCAGCGCCAGGTCCTGGCCGTCGATCAGCAGCCGCCCGGAACTCGGCGTCTCGAAGCCGGCCAGCATGCGCAGTAATGTGGTCTTACCGCAGCCGGAGGCACCGAGCAGGCAGAAGATCTCGCCGCGGTCTATCTGCAGCGAGACGTTGTTCACAGCCACGAAGTCGCCGAAGCGCTTGCTGACCTGATCGATTTCGACGTAGGCAGTCATCATCGACCCGTCTTGAAGCGCGTCCAGGTGCGGTTGAGCATGCGCGTGTAGGCGATGCTGTGCGAGGCGTTGGGATACATGTGCGCCTTCTGCGCATCGGTCGGGTAGATGCCGTGGTCCTGGTAGATCGTCGCATCGACCAGGGGGTAGGCGGCGGCATTGCTGGTGGCGTAGTGCATCTTGGCCGAATTGCGTGCGGCCACTTCCGGCCGCAACAGGTAGTTGATGAACAGGTGCGCGTTGTGCGGGTGCGGCGCGTCGGCGGGTATTGCCAGCATGTCGAAGAACATGATGGCACCCTCCTTGGCGATGTTGTACCTGATGGTGATGCCCTTGCCGTCCTCCTCGGCACGGGCCCGCGCCTGGCCCACGTCGCCGCTCCAGCCCAGCGCCAGGCACAGGTCGCCGTTGGCCAGATCGTCGATGTAGCGCGAGGAGTTGATGTAGCGGATGTACGGCCGGATCGACAACAGCACGCGCTCGGCGGCCTTCAAGTCATCCAGCGACTCGCTGTTGGGGTTCTTGCCCAGGTAAATCAGCACCGTGCCGACCATCTCATCCGGCGCATCGAGCATCGACACACCGCAGGATTTGAAGTGCTTGACCACGTCCGGATCGTAGAACATCGCAAAGCTGTCCACTGGGGCGTCCGGCATGGCCTGCAGAATCTTGGCCTCGTTGTAACCAACTCCTGAGGTGCCCCAAAGGTAGTTGACGGCGTACTGATTGCCCGGATCGTGCACTTCGATGATGCGGGAGATGGTCGGATCGAGATTCTTGAGGTTTGGCAGCAGGCTCTTGTCGAGCTTCTGGAACACACCCGCCTGTATTTGCCGCTGCAGAAACGAGGCCGACGGCACCACGACGTCATAGCCGGTATGGCCCGACAGCAGCTTGGTCTCGACCACCTCGTTGGAGTCGAACACGTCGTAATTGACCTTGATGCCGTATTCCTTCTCGAATCCGGGCACCACCGAGGGATCGATGTAGTCCGACCAGTTGTAGACGTTGAGGATGTGCTGCGCGTCCATGGGCAGGCCGTCGGCTGCCCTCAGCAATGGAGCCGGTGCGGCAGCTTCGGGCGAGTCTCCGTGGCGACCGCAGGCAGCCAGCAACAGTGCGGCAAAGACTTGAGCAGCGGCGCGCCATGCGCGGCGGGTCATCGGTGGGCCTCGTGGGTGCCACGGGTAGCGGCGGCTTATTATGGGTGGCAACGCCAGGGTCCGAAAGACCCCGCTGCCCCGCCAGGGCCAACTTCAGACGCTCAAACGTTCAACAGCAGGTGCTCGCGCTCCCAGGAGCTGATCACCTGCAGGAAAACTTCGTGCTCGGCCTGCTTGACGATGGTATAGGCCGCCACGAACGGCTCACCCAGGATCTGCAGCAGCGGCTCGCAGTCACGCAAGCGGGTGAGTGCCTCGTCGAGCGAGCGCGGCAGCGAATAAGGCAATTCATGCGCACTACCGGAAATCGGCTCGGTGGGCTGAAGCCCCTCCACCATGCCGAGATAGCCACACGCCAGCGAGGCGGCAATGGCGATGTAGGGATTGGCGTCGGCGCCGCCGACGCGGTTTTCGATGCGGCGCGCCTCGACGCTCGACATCGGTACCCGCAGGCCGGCGGTGCGATTGTCGTAACCCCACTGGACATTGATCGGCGCGGACAGGTAGCGCGTCATGCGCCGGTAGGAATTGACGTTGGAAGCAAACAGCGACATTGCTGCCGGCACGTAGCGCTGCAATCCGGCGATGTGCGAGAAGAACAGCGCCGAGGGCGTGCCGTCGGCGTTGCTGAAGATATTCTTGCGCGTCTTGCGGTCGATGATGCTCTGATGGATGTGCATGGCGCTGCCAGGCTCCTTGGCGTGCGGCTTGGCCATGAAGGTGGCATACATCTTGTGTCGCAGGGCCGCCTCGCGGGCGGTGCGCTTGAACAGGAAGGCCTGGTCCGCCAGATCCAGTGCTTCGCCATGCAGCAGGTTGATCTCCATCTGCGCCGGCCCGTCTTCGTGGATCAGGGTATCGATGGCGATGTCCTGCGCCTCGCAGAAGGCATAGATATCGTCGAACAGCGGATCGAACTCGTTCACCGCTGCGATGCTGTAGGACTGCCGCCCGGGTTCGGCGCGGCCCGAGCGTCCAACCGGCGGCTTGAGCTGATAGTCGGCGTCGATGTTGGGCTCGATCAGGTAGAACTCGAGCTCCGGCGCGATCACCGGCTCCCAGCCGCGCTGCGCGTACAGCTCCAGCACGTGCCGCAGCACGTGTCGCGGCGCCATCATCACGCGCCGGCCGTCCGAGTAAAAACAGTCGTGAATGACCTGCGCAGTCGGCTCGGCGGCCCAGGGCACGACTCGCACCGTCTTCGGGTCGGCGCGCAACACGATGTCGATCTCCGCCGGACTCATCGCTTCGGAAGTATCGGGCGGATAATCGCCGGTGACTGTCTGCAGGAAGATGCTCTCGGGCAGGCGCATGCCCTCGTCCTCGGCAAATTTCTCGGCCGGCATGATCTTGCCGCGCGCGATCCCGGCCATGTCGGGAATGATCGCCTCGACCTCGGAAATCCCATGATCGCGGAAGAATTGTTGTATTTCGTTAGCCATGATTCACCTGTTTTTTGAACGGCAGGCGGCGCCGAATTCGGCGAACAACGCCTGCGAAAACCTGTTGCCGAGGGGGCGCCACTCCGGGTGCCATTGCACCGCCAGCGCGAACGCCCGCGCCTGCTCGACGCGAAATGCCTCGACCACGCCATCGGGCGCGCGGGCTTCGACCGTCAGTCCCTGCCCCAGCTCGCGAACGCCCTGTCCGTGAAGCGAATTGACCCGGATGCGCTCAGTGCTGGCCAGACGCCGCAGCTGCCCCCCAGGTTCCAGAATGACTTCGTGCGAGAGCTCGTATTGCTCGTCGATGGGCTGGGTAAGATCCTCGCGATGATCCATGTGCCCCGGTACATCGTGCAGCTTCTGCCAGAGCGAGCCGCCAAAGGCGACATTCATTTCCTGGAAGCCGCGGCAGATGCCGAGCACGGGTACGCCGGCTGCAACCGCGCGCGGAATCAGTGGCAGCGTGGTCTCGTCACGGTGCGGATCGTGCAGCGTACCCGCCTCGCTGGGCTCACCATGGTAGCGGCGCGGCTCTACATTCGAAGGGCTGCCCATGAACATGAGGCCGTCGAGCGTCTCGAGCAGCTCATCCATCTGCAGCTCGGCGCCAATGGCCGGTATCAGCAGCGGCAGACCCCCAGCAGCGTCGAGCACCGCAGTGACATATTTCTCGCCCGCGAGGTGGTAGGGCTGTTTGTACGGGCCAAGCAGGCGACGGTCCGCCGGAATGCCGATCACAGGACGCTTCGAACGCATGAAACACGTGTCGCGCCCGGCGGTGAAGCTGTATGAAGATACAGTTCGGTTGGGCGCTTCCTTCGCTTGAATGGCTCCCATTAGACCATAGGGCGGGTCGGGCCGTCCCGCGACGGCGGCACTCTTGAAACTTGTCGAGACGCGCTAAGGACCACTCAACTAATTGATTTATATATGCCTATTGGCGAGACTGCCCGCATGACGGAAGACGCAATGCAAGATTATGTCGCCAGCTACTACCGCGATACCGCGGATCTGCCCCGGGTAACGGTGCCGCTGCGCGGCCGGACGCGCGTCGATGTCTGTGTGGTGGGCGGCGGCATCGCTGGATGCTCCGCCGCGCTGGCGCTGGCCGAGCGCGGCTATCGGGTGGCGCTGCTCGAATCGCGCCGCATCGCTTGGGGTGCTTCCGGCCGATCCGGTGGCCAGGTGATCTACGGACTGTCCGTCGAGCAGGATCGCATCAGCTCGCTGGTCGGCCCAGCCGACGCACGCCGCATCTGGGACATCTCGCTGGCCGGCATCGATCTGATCAAGCGACGGATTGCCCGCTATGGCATCGACTGTCACTGGGTGGACGGACAGATGCTCACTGCCATAAAGCCGCGGCAATGGCGCGCGCTGCAGCAATGGCAGCGCGAGCTGGCTGCAGGCCTCGGATACACCACCACACGCCTGATAGAACGCGCAGAGCTGCGCTCACTGGTCGCCTCGGAGCGTTACATCGGCGCGCTCTACGACAGCAACGGCGGACATTTGCATCCACTCAGATACACCCTCGGGCTGGCGCGAGCCACCGTCGCCGCCGGCGTCGAGGTTCACGAACACAGCGAAGTGGTGAGCTGGCGCCGCCTGGGTAATCGCCTCTGCGTGAGCACTGCCGAGGGCGAACTCGATTGCGCGCAGCTCCTGCTTGCGGGTAACGCCTGGCTCGGCCGGACCGCGCCGGCGCTGCAGCACAAGCTCATGACCGTGGGCAGCTACATCATCGCCACCGAGCCGCTCGGCGAGCAGCGGGCCCGCTCGCTGATCACCAACAACGCGGCGATCTGCGACACCAACTGGATTCTCGACTACTTCCGGCGCTCGCAGGATCACCGGCTGCTGTTCGGCGGGCGCGTCAACTACTCGGGCGTCGATCTGCGCGGAGCCGGTCCGGCCACGGCGCAGCACATGCTGCGCGTGTACCCGCAGCTGGCAGGGGTGCGCATCGACTACGCCTGGGGTTGCCTGCTCGACATAACCCTGAATCGCGCACCGGACTTCGGCCGCCTGCAACCGAACATCTACTATCTGCAGGGTTTTTCCGGACACGGCATCGCGCTGGCGGGCATCGCTGGGGGACTCGCTGCCGAGGCCATGGCCGGCAGCAGCGAGCGCTTCGACGTATTGGCCCGATTGCCGCACCGCGACTTCCCGGGTGGGATGCGGCTGCGACGGCCGGCACTGGTCTTGGCAATGCTCTGGTATCGTCTACGCGACCTGCTATGAGCGTGTGCCCGCACACAGATTGGTAACCGCCGTCAGCCGTAGGATTGCACCATGAAAGGCATCCGCTACCTGCCACCCCTGCTGGCCTGTTCGCTGCTCTGCGCCTGCGGACTTGCGGGTACCGCCAGCAGCACCGCAACGGGCGCCGCGGCCGAGGCGCAGCAGGCGCGCGAGGCCAAGCAGATCAAAGCGCAGGCCCAGGCCCAGCTCGATCAGGCACAGCAGGCGGACGCCGCCCGGCGCACCGCGGCGGAAAAAGACGCCCAATAACTCGCCTCTCGCAGGCACTACTGGCAACGAGTCGGTCGCCATCGGCAACCAATGGGTTGCCAGCTGCAACCTGATGGTTGCGCCCCTGCGAGGGGCACTTGCCACGAACAGTCAACCGAGCGGTTGCCGACCGCAACCACTTGGTTGACAGTTGCCGCAGCCCAGCCATCGCGCCAGCGTCAACCAGTTGGTTGCCAGTTGCAACCAACAGGTTGCAACCGCCGGGTTGCGGGGCGCCACCTCACCGTTGAGCCGCTCACGCTGTATCCTCTCTGGTGCCTCCCGCCTGAATCTCGTAGCAGCGGTGGATGCGCGGGTTGCGCGCGAAATCGAACGGCAAGGTTGCCGCCGAAACATCACTAACCTGCCAGCGCCGACCGATCGTGTCATCCAGCCGGAAGCGCTGCGCATTACAGGAAAACAGCAGTAGCCCGCCAGGCGCCAGGCGCCGCATGCAGTGACCGATCAACTCGGCATGGTCGCGCTGCACGTCGAGCACGCCGTGCATGCGCTTGGAATTCGAAAACGTGGGTGGATCGAGAAAAATGAGCCCGTAATGTTCCGCATCTGCGCCTCGCAGCCATTCGAGGCAATCGGCCCGCTCGAGCCGGTGACAGGCCCGATCGAGGCCGTTGAGTTCGAAATTGCGACTCGCCCAGTCGAGATAGGCATTGGACATGTCGAGACTGAGGCTGTCCCGGGCCTCACCCGCCGCGGCATACACGGTGGCGCTGGCCGTGTAGCAGAACAGATTCAGAAAGCGCAACCCCGCAGCGCGCTGGCGCAGCCGAGCGCGCGTCAGGCGATGATCCAGGAACAGCCCAGTATCGAGGTAGTCATCCAGGTTGACCCAGAAGCGCAGTCCCGCCTCGCGTATCACGAATGGCACCGCGGCAGCCGCCGCCGCTTCGGCTCGACCATCGGCGTGGCGCTGCGGCTGGTACTGCGCCGCACCGCTCTGCCGCTGGCGCACGCGCA
Organism: Steroidobacteraceae bacterium; assembly: GCA_049584935.1. Taxonomy (GTDB): domain Bacteria; phylum Pseudomonadota; class Gammaproteobacteria; order Steroidobacterales; family Steroidobacteraceae; genus FEN-1191. The sequence continues at coordinate 6,482 of JBAUYT010000271.1, read as the reverse complement.
GATGAACGTGGTCGGGACTGACTCCGAACACGCCCGGCAGGCTCGCCAGCACTTCGCGGCGCCGCCGCCGGACCGACTCCTGCTCGATCTCCTTCGGCGCCGCATACTCCTGTACATGCAGGTGCGGCACCGGTTCATTCGGAGCCGCCGCTTCGTGCTCCGGCACATAGCGGTCGATGGCGAAAGCGTACTCAGGCATGTCGGCATCGTAGACGCGATAGTTCTGCACCTGCTGGCGCGCCGCGACGTTACCCAGCCGCTTGAGATTCTTCTGCAGCCGGTTGGCAAACATCTGCGCCCCAGGGCTTGCCGCGGCCTGTTGATCGCGCTTGCGTTGCGCTGCTGCGAGGTCGGCGCTTCCCGGGGCCGCCAGATCGATGCGCAGCAACCGGCATGGCAGCGCCCCATTGAAGAGCTCGTGAACGCGGTAGCTACGCAAGCGCAGTTCGCGCGCGGCCGTAGCGTCCATGGTAAGAATGGCGGCATCCCAGCCAATGAAGCGTTCGCGCAGCACCTGTCCGAGATCGGCGTGCAGTGCGGCGGCCTGCGAAGCGTCACCCAATCGCTCGCCGAAGGGGGGGTTGGTGCAGATCAGGCCCGGGAAGGCCGCCACGGGTTGAACCTGGCGCAACCTGATTTGCTCGAAGCGAACCAGTTCGGCTACCCCGGCCCGGTGCGCATTCGCCTGCGAGATCTCGATCGCACGTGCGTCCACGTCGGTACCGCGCATGACGCTGTCGACGGACGACCGCGCCTGTGCCCGCGCCTCATCGCACAACCGTTGCCAGAGCGCAGCATCATGGCCACGCCAGCCGCTGAAGCCGAAGTAATCGCGTAGCAGTCCGGGCGCACGCGCGCCGGCAATCAGCGCCGCTTCGATCACCAGCGTCCCGGAACCGCAGAGCGGATCGAGGAACTCGGCACCGCGCGCCGCTGCCTCGTCCCAGCGAGCTCGAAGCAATATGCCGGCTGCCAGACTTTCGCGCAGCGGCGCCTCGCCCGCCTCGCTGCGATAGCCGCGCCGGTGCAATCCCTCGCCAGCCAGGTCGATGTAGAGCGTGACCCGGCTGCCAGCGGCGTGCGCCAGCACCCGCACGGCCGGCCGGATGCGCGCGATGTCCGGACGCGTTCCGGTCTGATCGCGCAGCCGGTCGCAGATGCCATCCTTGAGCCGCAGCGCGCCGAAGTGCGTGTGCGTGATCGTCGGATGAGTGCCGGTAAATTCGCAGGCGAGTGTGCGTGCCGGATCGACGTGCAGCGCCCAGTCGCGGGCAGCAACCTCGCGGTAGAAGCTGGCTTCGTCCGGCGCCTCGATTTCACCCAGCTCGAGCAGTACGCGACTTGCCACCCGGGACCAGAGGCAGGCGCGATAACCCGCCTCCAGCGCGCCACCAAAGCGCACGCCACCGACGCGCTCGCGCACTTCGAGTGCTCCGGCCGTCTGCAGCTCGCGCGCCAGCAGATCGGCCAGCCCGCGTGGCGCGGTGGCGAAGAATTGCTGACTGGCCGGGATGTCCAAGCACAGCCCGGTTCAGCTCAGATCGATCCAGGTCGTCTTGAGCTCCGTGTACTTGTCGAAGGCGTGCAGCGATTTGTCGCGACCGAAGCCGGACTGTTTGTACCCGCCGAACGGCACGGTGATGTCGTCGGCATCGTAGCAATTGACATAGACCACGCCGGCACGCAGCGCGCGCGCCGCCCGATGCGCGCACTTCAGATCGCGGGTCCAGATCGCGGCCGCAAGGCCGTAGCTGACATCGTTGGCTATCCGCAATGCCTGTTCCAGGTCCCGGAAACTCAGCACCGACAGGACCGGTCCGAAGATCTCCTCGCGCGCGATCCGCATGTGCGGCTGCACGCCGTCGAACATGGTCGGCTCGACATAACAGCCCCCCGAGGACTTCCGTACACGTTGACCACCAAGTGCCAGGCGCGCGCCATCCCGGCTACCCGCCTCGATGTAGCCGAGCACGCGCTGGGTCTGCGCCTCATCGACCAGTGCGCCGAGCGTCGTGGCCGGATCGAGCGGATCGCCGGGCGCCATCTCGCGTGCGATCCGCGCGACCTGTTCCAGCATCGGCTCCCGGATCGACTCCTGCACCAGCAACCGCGAGCCGGCCGAGCACATCTCACCCTGATTGAAGAAAATGGCATAGGCGGACGCACGTGCGGCCCGTTCGAGATCGCCGTAGTCCGCCATGACGATGTTCGGCGACTTGCCACCGCACTCGAGCGAGACGCGTTTCAGGTTCGATTGCGCCGCAGCCTGCATGACTGCCTTGCCGGTGGCCGTCGAGCCGGTGAAGGCGATGCAATCGACATCCATGTGTGCCGCCAGCGCAGCACCGGCAGTATTGCCGAATCCCGGTACCACCTGAAAGACGCCGGATGGAATTCCAGCCTCGAGCGCCAGCTGCCCCAGCCGGATGGCGCTGAGCGGGGATTTCTCCGAGGGCTTGAGCACCAGTGAATTGCCGGCCGCCAGCACCGGTCCGATCTTCCAGGCGGCCATGATCATCGGGAAATTCCATGGCACGATGGCCCCGACCACACCCATCGGCTCACGGGTCACCAGCGCAAGCGACTCGGCGCCGGTCGGCGCGACCTCGTCATAGAGTTTATCCACCGCCTCCGCGTACCAGCGCACGCAGCGCGCGGTAGACGGCACGTCGACGCTGAGACTGTCCCGTATCGGCTTGCCGACATCGAGTGTCTCGAGCAGCGCCAGTTCCTCGGCGGCCGCGTCGATGCGCTCGGCAAAGCGCAGCAACACCCGCTTGCGCGCCGCCGGGGATTGCGCGGCCCAGACACCCTGGTCGAACGCACGCCGCGCGCCGGCGACAGCGGCATCAACGTCTGCCTGTTCGCAGGCGGCGACGCGCGCCAGTAGGCGTCCGTCGATCGGACTGAGGCACTCGAACGTGCGGCCGCAGCGCGCCGGAGTGAGCCTGCCATCGATCAACGCCTGATCGGCCGGCCGCACCGCTTCGGCACGACCATGCCAGCCGCCGTTGTCCCTACCGCCTGATACGCTGCCCATATTCAGGAATGCCCGCCAAATCGTTAGCACCATCGCCGCCAGTCGAATCTTAACGGCTTTTTGTCGCGGCACTCTGGCATGTTGAGCGGATAGCTGCCGGAGTGCGCGACCGTGCCGGTCGCGCGCGGCTGCCTGGCGGTGAGCACATTCGCTCTTGCATCGGGAGACAGGCTCGTGAGCAGTCGAAATTTCTGGCGAGGGTTGCTGATCTGCGCGGCGGCGTGGGCGAGTGCGAGTCCACCTGCCCCGGCGGCGGACGCCGCCTGGGGAGCGATCGTAGGCGTCGTGACCGATGCTGCGAAGGCCCCGGTGGCACGCGCCACGGTAACAGCCAGCCGCGCCGAGGGCGGCATCCGCGCTACCGTATCGGGCAGCGACGGTGTCTATTCCTTTGCCGATCTCCCGCCCGGCTCCTGGACGATCACGATCGAGGCGGATGGGCATGCGGCTGTCACCGCCCCGCCACTGTCGGTCGTCGCCAACAAGGCGACGCGCTACGACGTTGCCATGAGCGGGGCGGCGGCAGCGCCGGCAGCACCTGTCGCGGCCACGGTCACTACCCCGACACCAGCGCTCGTTGCCAGCGTGCCCGAGGCCCTACAGGCGCCCGAACCGAGCCCCGAAGTGGATACCAGGACCCCGTTCGCCGACACCGACACGACCTGGGCAAACGGCACCACGCGCAACTCGACACCAATATTCGACACCAAATTTTTCACGCCGGAGATCCGGCTCGACGTCAACTACCTGCAATCATTCAATCAGCCGAAGGACCACACCATCGTGGGTTCGACGGAAGAATTCCGCTCCGGCGAATTCCAGATTGAGCAGGTCAGCTTTGGCGGCGATTTCCATTGGCATAACGTTCGCGCCCGCTTCCTGTCGATGTTCGGCGAGTTTGCCATAACCACTCCCCGCAACGACGCCAGCTCGGGCGTGGGTAACTGGGATCTGCAGGGGGCCTACAAATACATGTCGGAGGCGAATGCCGGCTATCACTTCGACGTCAATCACGGTTTGAACGTGGATGCCGGCATCTTCGTCTCCTACATTGGCCTGTTCAGCTATTACAACTTCGACAACTGGGTCTACCAGCCATCGTTCGTCTCGTCCAACACACCCTGGTTCTTCAACGGGCTGCGCGCGCAGTGGTTCCCGACCCAGCACCTGAAGATCGAGCCCTGGCTGATCAATGGCTGGCAGTCCTACGCCAAGTTCAACAACCATCCGGGCTTCGGCGGCCAAATCCTCTGGATCCCGAACGACAACATCAGAATGGTGTTCAATTCCTATACATTGGGACAGGACAACCTGTCGAATGGCGTGACCATCAACCCGAATGGCAGCCTGGGCGGCAACTTCTATGGCCAGGGCATCAACCCCTGCAACGGCGGCAACCCAAATGCCGACGTCGGGGTCTGCAACGCCACCTACAAGGCCGTCAACTGGGCCCACGTGCAGCGCATCCACGAAGACGACAGCCTGCTGGTCAAGTACTACGACAGTCACGGGCAGAACGGCATCGGTATATCAAAGATGGCGTTTTCCCTGACCTGGGACCTCGGCTGCGAGTACGGCGGCGGCGTCAGCTGTAGCCGTGGTCCCAACAAAGAGTCCTTCATCGGCGTAATGGGCTACAACCGCATCTGGTTCGACCGCGATCTCTACGCCGTATCATTCGGCGGCGGCTTCATGAACAATCCAGGGCGCTATCTGGCGCTACTGCCACCAATCAATGGCGCCACGGCCCAAACCGGCTCCGCCTATTTCACGGAGAACCCAGGGCAGAAGCTCTACCAGTGGGACAGTCAGCTGAACTTCCAATACATGCCGGAAAAATGGCTGACCTGGTGGACCGAGCTGGACTTCCGCCACTCCGACGTTCCGTACTGGACCGGACCGGGTGGCGTAACACCACCCGGCGGCAACAACGGAGCTCCCGCCAGTCTGGTTTGCGGCAACGGAAGCGCGATGGGTTCGGATACCTGCGCGTCCGAGGGCGGCGTCTGGACTCCGGATCTGCGCACGCGCGAAGTGCTCTGGGGCGCCGGCGTTATGGTCAAATTCTGACATCGCCATTGTCGCTGCACCGCCCGAGTGCGATAGCGCTGGCATCGCACCGTGGGGATGCACGACACGCGTGGCCGAGAAAATTTATATGCATTCTTTACCCAGAGGGCGCGAGTCGTTGAATAGTCTGCCGAGATGCCGGCCTACTCTCGATCTTCTCTACAACACGCCCTGCTGTTCTCCATTTTTTATCTGAGCGCCGTCGGTTCGGCGACTGCCGGTGCGATCGACAGCTGCCCTGCAGCCTCGGCCGCCGAGGGATTCTGGAAGCGACTCGAATACAGCTACCGCTCTCACCTGTCTTCGGCGCCGTCCCCGGACGACACGCAGGACGGGTCGGGCGTGCGCGCCGGGCAACCACCGGCACCCCTGTCGAGCCCACCGTGGCCCTATTCGGTCTACAACGAAGGTGGCACCGAGCTGATCGGCTACGAGAACCTGTACGCCAACGCACTGATGGATGCGCTCTACTGCGGCTCCCATGGACAGGGGTGGAAGGACAGCCGCGTTACGATCTACGGCTGGATCGAGCCCGGCGCCAACGTGAGCACCTCGACCACTCAGTTCAACAAGCAGACCGGGACCGGCGGCAACTACCCGGCGGCCTATTCGTACGAACCCAACACGATACAGCTCGATCAGGCGGCGCTCTACATCGAGCGTACGCCCGATGAGATCCAGACGATTCACAATGACTGGGGCTTCCGCCTAGCGCTTCTCTATGGCACCGATTACAAGTACACCTTCGCGAACGATATCCTGAGCTATCAGTACACCGAAGATAAGCGCCTCTACGGCTTCGATCCGGTGATGTACTACCTCGATTTTTACTTTCCGAGATTCTTCCAGGGCGAGAACCTGCGTGTGGGCCGTTATATTTCGATCCCCGACATCGAGGCGCAGCTGGCGCCCAACAACATCACCTACAGCCACTCGCTGCTCTACACATACGACCCGTACACGCAGAACGGCGTGGTTTCGACCACCTTGCTGAACAAGAACTGGCGCGTACAGCTGGAATTTTCGGGGGGCAATGACATCAGCCCGTTCGCCAAGGGCTTGAGGCAGTTCACGCCCGCGGCTTGCCTGATCTACACCACCGACTCCGGGCGGGATGCGCTCTATCCCTGCATGAACGGCCTCAACAACCAGAGATTCGGCTGGAACAATATCCAGCACGCGGTTACGACCTGGTACCACAAGTTCGACGAGCACTGGCACATGGACGCGGAGGCCTGGTACATGTGGCAGAAGGACACGCCAAACGTTCTCAACCCCCAGGGGGCCGCGATCCTGGCCGCGGATTTTCCTGCTCCCGAGTACAACATCGGCGCGCCCTCCGGCGCACAGTGCAGTCACTTAGCGGCGCTCT
>JBAUYT010000270.1:0-21432 GCA_049584935.1 Steroidobacteraceae bacterium | reverse complement strand
GCGCACGACCGCGAACACGATCAGTCCGGTCAGCAGCGCCGTCAGCACCACGGCCCCGAAGCCCACACCCGGCTCGGCGGGCGCCTGGCGCCTCGGCGCGGCAGCGGATCGACCCGGCACGGGCGGGATTGGCGGCGCCGGCGGGGGCAGGACCTTGGCGAACACGATGCCGCAGGCGGCGCATTCGAGCCCGCTCTCCTGGGAATGGCCGCATTTGGGACACTTCATGAGCGCCTTTTAGCAGCGTGGCGCCTCGGCAGCATGAGCCCAGGTCCCAGTTTTGCTAGCTGCGCGTGCCGGGATAGCGCTCGGCCCGCTGAAAGCGCACCTGGGCCTGCTCGTCGCTGACCTGCTCGGCGACGCAGTGATTACGTTGCATTCCAAGCCCCGTGATGCTGCCTTCCAGCACGTCACCGGGCCGCAGAAATCGCTGGTAATGAGTGCCGTTACCCGAGGGAGAGCCGGTCAGCAACAGATCCCCCGGCAGCAGCTGCACGTGGGTCGATGCCCATTCGATCAGGCGCGCTACCGGAAAGATCATGTCCGCCGTGGATTCATCCTGCATCACCCGGCCATTGAGCTTGAGCGTGATCTGCAGATCCTGCGGGTCGGGGACGAACTGGCGCGGCACCAGCAAGGGCCCCAGCGGTTGGAACGTGGGAGCGCACTTGCCGGCCACCCAGTCATGGCCCATGGCCGGAATGTCGGGCCGAGCCAGCATGTCGCGACCGCTGAGATCATTGCCGATCGTATAGCCCGCGACGTACTCGAGCGCCCGCGCCGCCGGAACCCGCCGCGCCGGCTTGCCGATCACCACTCCGAGCTCCAGCTCCCAATCCGGCTGCTGCATATCGAACGGCAGCACGATGTCGTCCTCGGGGCCGATCACGCAGGAAGTGAGCTTCGAGAAAATGAAAGGTTTTCCCCGTGCGGCGCGGTGATCCATCAGGGCTTCGGCATGCTGCCGGCGCTGCTCCCGCGGCACGGCGACGTCGACCGTAACGGGCTGATCGATGATCAGGTCGATGACGTGTTTGCGGTAGTTGGCTCCGGCGCAGAGAATCTGGCGCGGCTGCAGCGGTGCGGCCACCCGCAGCTGCTCGATCGGCAGCGCCGCGGCGGCTATGGCGGCATGCGTGCCCCCGACCAAAGCCGCAGCCAGTAGCGTGAGCGCGTGCCGGTTGTGCTCCCAGTGCTCCAGCAGTTCCAGTAATGTCTGGCCGCGCAGCGGCGCGTCGAGCTGCTCCGCCAGCTTGCCGAGCGCATGCAACGCCAGCACCCGCTGCTCGATCACGAGCCCGGCGAACGGGGACGAGCCGGCTGCGGAAAAGGTTCCAAGGGAGAATCTGACTGGCTGGTTCACGACGGCTCCGGCCGGCCCGCCGAGCCGCAGGCCGCTTATTTCCTGGGAGCATGAATAAAACCTCCGCGAGCGTCAACGCCGGCGGGCAACCCCGGCGGCCGCCGCGGCCCGAGCTCAGCCGGCAGCCGCCAGCCGCGCAGTCAGCCCGGGGTAGACCCGGCGCGCGTTGCCGCTGAACAGGCGTTCACGATCGGCGCCGCTCAGCGCCAGCGCATCGATGTAGCGCTTGGTATCGTCGTAATGGTGGCCGCTGCGCGGATCGACGCCCCGTACCGCCCCGACCATTTCGGAACCGAACAGTATGTTGTTGAGTGGTACCACCTGGCACAGCAGCTCGATGCCGGGCAAGTGGTAAACGCAGGTGTCGAAGAAGACATTCCGCAGCAGCAGCTCCTCGATCGGTGGCCGCTTGAGATCCTGCGCCAGGCCACGATAGCGGCCCCAATGGTACGGCACTGCGCCGCCGCCATGCGGAATGATGAAGCGCAGCGTCGGAAAGTCCTTGAACAGGTCAGAGGTCAGAAACTGCATGAAGGCCGTGGTGTCGGCATTCAGGTAGTGAGCCCCGGTCGCATGAAAATTCGGGTTGCAGGACGCACTGACGTGCACCATGGCGGGAACGTCGAGCTCCACCATTCGCTCGTACAGAGGGTACCAGTGACGGTCGGTCAGCGGCGGCGAGTTCCACAGGCCACCGGATGGATCGGGATTGAGGTTGCAGCCGATGAATCCCAGCTGCTGCACGCAGCGCTCGAGTTCGGCGGCGCTGTCGGACGGCGCCACCCCCGGCGATTGCGGCAACTGGCAGACCCCGACGAAGTTGCGCGGGTAGAGATTGCAGACCCGATGGATCATGTCGTTACAGAGGCGACTCCAGCGCGCGCTGACGGCCGCATCGCCGAGGTGATGACCCATGGCCGACGCCCGCGGCGAGAAGATGGTGACGTCGGTACCGCGCTCCCGCTGCAGTTTCAGCTGCGCCTTCTCGAGGCCCTCACGGATCTCATCATCGCTGATGTGCGGGTCGGCGGGCGGTGTGCCGCCTGCGCCCTTCCACGCCGCCAGCTGCGCCTCGCGGAACGTCTGCAGCGCCGCCGGCGCCGTGGTGTAGTGACCGTGACAGTCGATGATCACGGCAGCCGCTCGAGCTGGCGTTCGAGCCGGTCGAGCACCTGCATCGCCGTCAGGCACTGCGCCACGCTGGCGTTGGGTTCGCGATGCTCGCGGATGGCGGCGAAGAACTCCCGGTCCTGTAGCTCGATGCCGTTCATCGAGACGTCGACCTTCGACACGTCGATCTGGTTGTTCTTGCCGTCGAACAGGTCATCGTAGCGACAGATGTAGGTGCCGTGGTCGCAGATGTAGCGAAAGAACGTACCCAGCGGACCGTCGTTGTTGAATGACAGCGACAGCGTGCAAAGCGCACCGCCCGGCACCTTGAGGCCGATACTCATGTCCATGGCGATGCCGAGGGTGGGACTCGGCGGCCCCTGCAACGCGAAACTCTCGGCGACGCGCTCACCGGTCTGGTACTGGAACAAGTCCACCGTGTGGCAGGCGTGGTGCCACAGCAGATGGTCGGTCCAGCTGCGCGGCTTGCCGAGCGCATTCGTGTTGGTGCGACGATAGAAATACGTCTGCACGTCCATCTGCAGCACCCGGAGTTCGCCGGCCCGGACGCGCTTGTGGATCCACTGATGACTCGGATTGAAGCGCCGCGTGTGCCCGCCCATGGCGATCAGCCCGCTGGCGCGTTGCGCCGCCACCACGCGCTCGGAACCGGCCAGCGAATCGGCGATCGGAATCTCGATCATGACGTGCCTGCCGGCCTCGAGGCATTGGACGGCCTGCGCCGCGTGCAGCTGCGTCGGCGTGGCCAGCAGTACCGCCGCCACACCTGGCAGCGCCAGGCTTGCGGCCAGATCGGTGCCGACGTGTTGAATGTTGAATTTCTGCGCCACTTCGCGGGTGCTGGCGAGTTCGCGCCCCACCAGCGACACCACCTCGATGCCGTCGATCCTGGCGATGGCTTCGAGGTGCTTGATGCCGAATGCGCCGGCTCCGGCCAACACGACTTTCATGCGATGCGCGCCCTCAGACCTGGTTGTCGAGTAGCAGATGGCCCACGGCCGTGTTCGATGCCGGCACGTGATAGAAACGATGCAGCACGCGCACTTGCTCGTGCATGGCGCCGCGCATGATCAACCACATGACCAGCTCTATGCCCTCGGAGCCGGACTCTCTCAGGTACTCGAGATGCGAGATCCTGGCAAGCGCCTCGGGATCCGGCCCAATGGTGTCGAGGAAGCGGTTGTCGAAGGCCTGGTTGATGAGTCCGGCGCGCTGACCTTGCAACTGATGCGACATTCCGCCCGTGCCCCAGACCATGACGCGCAGATCTTCCGGATATGATTCGATCGCCCTGCCGATGGCGCGGCCAAAATTGAGACAGCGGCGGCCGGTCGGTGGCGGGTACTGCACCACATTGACCGGCAACGGAATGACGCGGCAAGGCCACTCAGCCGGCTGCCCGAACACCAGCGACAGCGGCACCGTCAGACCATGGTCGACGTCCATCTTGTTGACAATGGTGAGGTCGAACTCATCGAGAATCACCGACTGCGCGATGTGCGCGGCCAGCTCCGAATGACCCTGTACCGCGGGCACCGGCCGTGGCCCCCAGCCCTCGTCGGCCGGCTCGAACCGGTCGGCGCAGCCGAGTGCAAAGGTCGGAATGATCTCGAGCGAGAACGCCGACGCGTGATCGTTGTAAACCAGCAGTATCACGTCGGGTGGCTGCTGCGACACCCAGTGCTTGGTGAATTCGTATCCCTGGAAGACCGGCCGCCAGTAGGGATCGTTGCTCTTGCCGAGATCGATGGCGGCGCCGATCGCCGGCACGTGCGATGTGGTCAGTCCGGCATAGATTCTAGCCACGTTTTTTCCATTCTTCCTGGGTGCGATTGCCGTCGATCGGACGGCCGCCGGCGAGCATCATCTGGGCATACTGCTCCTGGCTCATACCAGTCATCTGCGCGGCGGTGTATTGGAACGATTTGCCATCGGTGGAGAACAGCTTGGCGAGGAAGTAGATGTTGCCGCCCAGCTCGATCATGCGGTTCCAGTCTCGCTTCAGCACCGCCTGGCGCTGCTCCGCGGTCATCGGGAAGCGCTGCAGGAACTCCGCCTCATTGGCCTTGAAGGCGGCGCGATTCTCCGCTTTCATGAGCGACATGCAGAACATGTTGAGGTGGTAGCCGCGACGCGCGCGCTCGGCATCGAACACCGTAGTTCCGGGAATGTCATCATAGTCGTTGCGCTGCTGCATGCCGTGCTCTCAATGATCCGAAAACTGATACAGCCGCTGCGGATTGTCGACCAGCACACGCCGCTGCAGCCCGGCATCCGGCAGCATCAACGGAATCAGGTCCACCAGGTCGCCGTCGTTGGGCATGTCCTTGGCGATATTCGGGTGTGGCCAGTCCGTGCCCCAGAGCATGCGGTCCGGCGCGGCCGCGACCAGTGCCTGGGCGAACGGCACCGCATCGGTGAACGGCGGTCCCGCGGCTGAGATGCGCTCGGAACCGCTTATCTTGATCCAGCACTTGTCGTTGCCGCGCGCCAGCTCGAGCAGGCGCCGGAACGGCGCCTGCCCGAGCCCCTTGGCGGTAGGTACGCGTCCCATGTGATCGATTATGAACGGCAGCGGCAGCGACTGCAGCAGCGCATCGAACTCGAGCAGCTCGGCTGCGTCGAAATGCAGATCGACGTGCCAGCCGAGCGGACCGATGCGCGCCAGCACGCGCTCGAACTCCCGCATGTCCGGCATGCCGCCGAGATGCTTGACGAAATTGAAGCGCACGCCGCGAAATCCCTGGGCATGCAGGCGCTCGAAGTCGCGTTCGCCGAAGCTGTCGTCGGCATTGGCGACGCCGCGATAGCGGCCGCCGCTCTGCGCGATCGCATCCACGATGACGCTGTTGTCGCGTCCGTGACAACTGGCATTCACCAGCACCGCGCGCGACAGCCCGAGCGTGGCCTGCAGCTGCTGGAAACGCGCCAGCGGCGCATCCGGCGGCGTATAGGTGCGATCCGCGGCGTACGGATAACGCTCCGCGGGACCAAAGATGTGGCAGTGCGCGTCGCAGGCACCAGCGGGCGGCCGGTACCGGGGCGTGCGCGTGTTTGGATCGGGCGCTTTGCAGGTGGGTGCGATTCCCGCGCTCATCGGTGCTATGTTAGCGGCCCCCCTGGCGGAGAACAAATCATTCGAGGAGCCCGCATGGCCGCTACTCGCATCGCGGAGAGTGCGCCGTTGCGCACCGATTTCTCCCAGCTGATCGACGGTGAGCTGATTGCCGGCACGCCGGAGCTCGATGTCATCAACCCAGCCACCGGCGCGGTGTTCGCGCGGGCGCCGCGCGCCACGCGTGCCGACCTCGATTGCGCGGTCGCGGCCGCGCGCCGCGCTTTCGGCGACTGGCGGGCAACCAGCTTTGCGCACCGCCGCGAATACATCGAGTGCTTCTGCGCGACGCTGTGCGCACAACAGCAGACTCTGGCGGAGTTGCTGACGCGCGAACAGGGCAAGCCACGGGCGCAATCACGCGACGAGATTACCCGAGCAGCAAGCCTAGCGATCGGCATGGCCTCGATCTCGATTGAGCGCGAACTGATAGTCGACGATGCGCAGAGGCGCATCGAGCTGCACTACCTGCCGCTGGGTGTGATCGGCGTCATCACCCCGTGGAACGCGCCGGTCAACCTGGCCGTGGGACCGCTGACCATGGCGCTCTACACCGGCAATACCGTGGTGCTCAAACCCTCGCCCTACACGCCGCTGTCGACGCTCAAGCTCGGCGAACTGCTGCAGCCCCTGCTGCCCGCCGGCGTGGTCAACGTGCTCGCTGGCGGCGATGACTGCGGCCAGTGGATGAGTGAACACCCGGGAATCGACAAGATCTCGTTCACCGGCTCGGTAGCCAGCGGCAAGCGCGTCATGGCGAGCGCGGCTGGCACGCTCAAGCGCGTCACGCTGGAACTCGGCGGCAACGACGCCGCCATCGTGCTCGACGACGTCGACCCACAGGCGATCGCGGCCAAATTGTTCTTCGCCGCGTTCGTCAACAGCGGCCAGGTGTGTATGGCGATCAAGCGCATCTATGCGCATGAGCGCATCTACCACGCGCTGTGCGAGGCGCTGGTGGCCGAAGCACGCAAGGCCACGGTTGGAGACGGTCTGCTGCCGGCCAGCCAATACGGCCCCATTCAGAACCGTATGCAGTACCAACGGGTGCTGGAGCTGCTCGAGGACAGTCGCCGGCGCGGCGGTCAGGTGCTCGCCGGCGGCGAACCGCTGGCCGGGGACGGCTATTTCCTGGCGCCAACCATCATCACGCAGCTGCCGGAGGACGCCAGGCTGATTACCGAGGAGCAGTTCGGACCACTGTTGCCGGTGCAACGCTTCAGCGATGTCGAGGACGCCATCCGGCGCGCCAATGATACGCGCTACGGACTCGCCGCCTCGGTCTGGAGCTGCAATCTGGAGCGCGCGCACGCCGTGGCGATGCGGCTGGAGGCAGGAACGGTCTGGATCAACCAGCACCGGGCCACGGCCGCCAATGTGCCGTTCGGGGGGGTCAAGGAGTCGGGCGTGGGCCGTAACTATTCGGAGATCGGCCTCAAGGGCAACATGGAAGCCAAGGTCATCAGCATGCTCAAAACCTGATCCCGTCGAGCCACTGCAGCAGCGCCGCGTTTACCGCTTGCGGTTGCTCCATCGGTGACATGTGCCCGGCCTCCGGCACCAACACCAGCCGACTGCCGGGGATGAGCTGCTGCATCTCCCGATGCTGAGCCGGGGGTGACCACTGGTCTTGCTCACCGCACAGCAGCAGCGTCGGGCAGGCGATCTGCGGCAGCAGCCCCGCGGCGTCGGGCCGCTGCAATAGCGCCTGGATCTGCGCGGCAAACTCCGTGACGCTGCGACGCTCGAACATGGTGACGATGGCCTCGATGAGCTGCGCGTCGGCGAGCCGTGACGGGTGCACCATGCCGCGCAGCCACACCAGGGCCATGGCACGGATACCCTCGCTGCGCGCCTGTTCCAGCAGCTTCAGGCGCCCCTGCCGCTCGCGCTCACCGGCATCTCCTGGCGAGCGCGGACGGAAACCGGTATCGAGCAGCGCCGCACCCTGCAAGCGCGCCCCGCCCTGGCGCGCGATCTCGAGCGCAACGCGGCCGCCCATGGAGTGGCCGATCACCAGCAGCGGCCCTGGCTGCGCCGCCAGGATGGCGGTCGCCATCGCCGGCAGCGAGTCCGACACTCCATGCGATGCCACGCTGACTTCGAGCCCGCGGGCCCGCAGCGCCTGGCTTTGTGCAACCCATACTCCCTGGTCGCACATCAGGCCGGGAATCAGTACCAGCGCCGGCCGGCTCATGCGACCTGCAGCGGTGAGATCGCCGCGCCAGGCGCATCCTGGCCGACGAAGTACACACGCGCCAGCTCATTGTCGGTGCGCGCCAGCGACAGCTGCAGCCGATCGATGAAGCCGTGCAGCGCGTCCTGCCCCAGCGCCTCGAAGCGAGTGTGTTGCACGGCACGGCGCATCCGCGCCAGCCGCCGTAGCAACGGCAGGCTGTTGGGCAGGCGGCGCAAGGTCTCCTCCGCGCGCCGCAGGCAGCAGACGCAGGCGCGCGGAAAATGATCATCCGCCAGCAGGAAGCGCACTACGCCGGCACCGTGCACGCGCTCGCGCGTCTGGAGGCGATACATCTGGTAGCCCGACAGCGACCGCAGCACGCTCATCCACAACACCGACTCGAACGGCAGCAGCTCCTCCTCGTCGCCGGCCTCGATCATCGCCGCGGCGCGCACGTCGACGATCCGGCTGGTCATGTCGGCTCGCTCGATATTGCGGCCCAGGCTCAGGAACGAGAGCGCGTCGCCGTCGCTGAAGATACCCTCGAACATACCCGTTAGCATCTGCATGCGCTGGGTGACATGACTCAGGAACGCATAGCGCGTGCGCTTGGCCGCCACCTCGGCGGCGTGTTCGCCGACGTACAGGTACAGCTCGTTGATCTGCTCCCAGACCTCACGCGGCAGGATGTCGCGCACGGTGCGCGCGATCTCGCGTGCCCTGGCAATCGAGGTCAGCATCGAGCTCGAATTTTTTGCCTCCGAGACGATGAAGCGCATGACCGACTTTTCGCTGTATTCACCGGCGAGCCCGTCATAGACGGACTGGTTGCCGGTAATCGTGATCAGCGGCTGCCAGCCCGGGCTCAGGCGTTTCGGCAGGTCGAGCATCAGGCTGGCACTGGCATCCAGCAGGCGCGCCAGATTCTCCGTGCGCTCGAGATAGCGCGCCATCCAATAGAGATTGTCAGCTACGCGCGAGAGCATGCTCGACCGATGTATCGACGATCCAGGTGTCCTTGCTGCCGCCGCCCTGAGACGAATTCACCACCAGCGAGCCCTTGCGCATGGCGACCCGCGTCAGTCCGCCCATGGTCACCTGTACCTGCCGTCCCGAGAGGATGAACGGCCGCAGATCCAGGTGACGCGGTTCGAGCACATTTTCGATCAGCGTCGGCGTGGTTGACAGGCTAATCACCGGCTGCGCGATGTAGTTTCGTGGGTGGGCTCGTATCAGGTCGGCAAACTGACTGCGTTCGACCGCACTCGAGCGCGGTCCCATCAACATGCCGTAGCCGCCGGACTCGTTGGCAGGCTTCACCACCAGGGTCGCAAGGTTCGCGAGCACGTGCTCGCGTTCATGGTCGTCGCAACACAGGTATGACGGCACGTTCGGCAGAATTGCATCCTGATCCAGATAGTAGCGGATCATCGCCGGCACGAACGTGTAGACCAGCTTGTCGTCGGCAACACCGGCGCCGGGCGCGTTGGCGAGCGCCACCTTGCCCGCGCGCCAGGCACGCATGAGGCCCGGCACGCCGAGCGCGGAGTCCTGGCGAAACACCTCCGGGTCGAGGAACAAGTCGTCGATGCGGCGGTAGATGACATCGACGCGTTGCCAGCCGTCGATCGTGCGCATATAGACGACGTCATCTTCTCCCACCGCCAGATCGCTGCCTTCGACCAGTTCGCAACCCATCTGTTGCGCCAGATAGGCGTGCTCGAAATACGCCGAGTTGTAGATGCCCGGCGTCAGCACGACGATCTCCGGCTGCTCGACCTGCGCCGGGGCCAGCGCGCGCAGCATGTCGAACAGGTGCGATGGATACTCGTCCACCGGCAGTATGCCGGCCGCCTCGAATAGCTCCGGGAATACGCGTTTGACCACCTGGCGGTTCTCAAGCATGTACGACACACCCGAGGGCACGCGTAGATTGTCCTCGAGCACGTACATGGTGCCATCCGCGCCGCGCACCAGGTCCGAGCCGCAGACGTGCGCCCAGATACCCTGCGGCGGATCGATACCGACGCACTGCGGCCTAAAGTTGGCGGAATCGGCCAGGTAGGCTCGCGGAAAGACCCCGTCATCCACGATGCGCTGCCGATGATAGACGTCGTCGATGAACAGATTGAGCGCCTGCGCGCGCTGCTGCAGTCCCGCCTCGATGCGTCGCCACTCGTGCAGCGGAATTACGCGCGGGATGATGTCGAGTGGCCACGCACGATCGATCGAGCCGCCCTCCTCGTGGTAGACCGTAAAGGTGATGCCCATCGTGCGGATGGCGACCTCGGCCGCCCGCTGGCGCGCGACCAGTTCCTGTGGGCCGAGCGCGGACAGAAACTCGATCAATGCGCTGGCGCCCGGCCTGGGAAAGCCGCCCGGAGCGATCAGTTCATCGAAGCTTGCGGTCGCGGGATACTCGTGCCAGGCAATGCGCATGCGGTGTGCCGGCCCTGTGCCAGTCCTGCCGGTACAGTAGCAGGGCCGCAGGGCCGATAGAACACTGTTTCGGCTAGACTCGATGCCCAGTCCTGGTGCAGGGGAAGTGACCCATGGAAGCGCTCGCAGGCCGCACGATAGCGATCGCCGAAACGCGCGAACTCGACGTGTTCGCGGGATTGCTGGAAAGGCGCGGTGCGCGCGTGCTGCGCTATCCGCTGGTACGGATCGTCGATGCGCCCGATCCGCGGCCAGTGCTGCAGTGGCTGCGCGTATTCGCGGACGGTGGCTGCGATGACCTCATCCTGCTGACCGGGGAGGGTCTGCGGCGGCTGTTGCGCTGCGCCGACAATCACGAGCCCGCACTACGCCCGCGCCTGCTCGCAGCGCTGGCACGAGTACGCAAGATCACGCGCGGGCCGAAGCCGGCGCGCGCGCTGCGCGAACTCGGGCTGGCGACCGATCTCGCCGCCGAGCCGCCGACCACCGCCGGTGTCATCGATTCGCTGCGGGGATTCGCGCTCGGCGGGCGGCA
Source organism: Steroidobacteraceae bacterium (assembly GCA_049584935.1). Lineage (GTDB taxonomy): Bacteria > Pseudomonadota > Gammaproteobacteria > Steroidobacterales > Steroidobacteraceae > FEN-1191. The sequence goes on along the minus strand of JBAUYT010000270.1, from coordinate 10,670 downwards.
CGTGGGAGTGCAGCTCTACGGCGACGATCCGAATCAGGCCCTGATCGATTTCCTGCTCGCAGCAGGGGCAATGGCCTCCGCGGTGGCGCCCTACCGCTACGCCGACGGCCCGGCCGCGGCGGCGATCGACGATCTGCTGGCGAATCTGCAGGCGGGCAGAGTCGACGCCATCGCCTTCACCAGCAAGGCGCAGGTGGAGCGGCTGTTCGCCGCAGCCGATCCCGCACGGGTGCGCGCAGCACTGGCATCGACCAAGGTGGCCGCGGTGGGACCGGTGGTCGCGAGCACGCTCGAAAGCCACGGCGTGGTCATTGCCGCGACGCCGGAGAATGCCTGGTTTCTCAAACCGCTGACCACTGCGCTGAGTGAACGGCTGGCGCCGCAAGGCTGAGGCGCGTTTGCGGCCTGCGGCGCCGCGATCCGCCAGGCGCGGCCACGCGCTCGTCTCAGGCATGCATGCGCCGCAGAAAGTCCAGGAATTGATCGAGCTCCGCCTTGGTGAATCGGCTTGCCATCTGGCGTTCGAGCTGACGCACCTGGCCCATGAGGGCTTCGAGCTCGGTGCTGCCCGCCTGCGTCAGGAAGATACCCTGCCGGCGCCGATCGCGCGTCGAACGCCGGCGCTCGATCAGCCCGGCGCGCTCCAACCGGTCGAGCAGCGCCACGATGCTGGCCTTGTCCACGCCAAGGTGCGTACCGAGTTCGATCTGTGCAATGCCCGGGTTGGATCGTGTCAGTACCAGCAGGCTGAACAGGCCCGGGCGGATCTTGCTCTCGCCGATGAAGCTGACATAAGTCCGCCAGGAGAGCTGGTGCGCCCGGCGCAGGTTGTAGCCCAGCATGCGCGGCAGGATGCCGAGATCCACCTTGGCACCCGCGGCCCGCTCTCGTCGCGGCTGCGCCGCCCGCTTCGAGCGCGAGCGCGCGCCGACGTTGCTGCCTGCTGGTTCCATGCGCTGGGTGACCTGAGGGTGACCGGGACGGGGCAACAGTATATTTTCGTTACTGTTCGCACTGCAAATGGATCAAGCCACCATTCAATCCGGTTGGATTTGACCGCTGAGGCTGCCGATGGGGCGATACAGCTCGGGCCGCCGGTCGCGGAATACGAACCAGTTGTCGCGCGCCGTCCGCAGCTCGTCCAGATCGAAGCTCGCAGTGATCACGGTTTCGCTCTGCTGATCGGCCTCGGCCAGCAATGCGCCGCCGCCGTCGGCGATGAAGGACGAGCCGTAGAAGCGGATCTGAAGTTCGGAGTTCTGGCGCGCGCGCTCGACGCCGATGCGGTTGCTGGCAATCAACGGCATCAGGTTGGCGGCCGCGTGTCCCTGCTGCGTGCGCTGCCAATGGCGCCGTGAATCGAGCGGCGGCGCCGGCGGCGGTTCGCTGCCGATGGCGGTCGGATACAGCAGCAGTTCGGCGCCTTGCAAGGCCATGACGCGCGCGCTTTCGGGGAACCACTGATCCCAGCAGATGCCGACACCGATACTGCCGAAGCGCGTCTGCCAGACACGAAAGCCGGTGTCTCCGGGGCTGAAGTAGAACTTTTCCTGGTAGCCGGGACCGTTGGGAATGTGCGACTTGCGGTAGATCCCGAGGCGTCGCCCGTCGGCGTCGAACATGGCCATGGAATTGAAATAGGTGTTGCCCGCGCGCTCGAAGAAACTGATGGGAAGCACCACCCCGAGTTCGGCGGCCAGCGCACCGAATCGCCGCAGCAGCGGGCTTTCGGCCACGGCCTCGGCGAGCTGCAGATAGCCGGCATCCTGCTCGATGCAGAAGTATGGCGTAGCGAACAACTCCTGCAGCAGGATGACCTGCGCGCCGCCCGCGTGGGCCGTGCGCACCATGCGCTCCGCGCAATCGAGGTTGCGAGGCAGATCCCAGCTGCAGGCGAACTGCGTTGCGGCCACCGTTACCCGTCGGACTGGATCAGGCATGCACAGCCCCCGCGCGCGCGATGCCGACGCGCTCGGTGATCTCTATGGCGGTGCGCAGCGCGCGCTCGCCGTCCTCGCCCGCGACCACCACCGCGGCCTCGCCGCGGATGGCCCGCAAAAATGCCTGAATCTCCGCCAACAGCGCATCGCCCTGGGCCAGTGACTGCTCCTCGATCTGCACCGGCAGCTCGCCCGCCGCGACGCCGCCCACGCGCTTGCGGATAACCGTGAGGATCTTCTGCTGCAGATCGAGCGACAGGTAGGCGTCATCCCGAAACACGCGCATCTTGCGCTCGGTCTTGAGACTGACGCGGCTGGCAGTGACATTGGCGACGCAGCCGTTCTCGAATCGAAGGCGCGCGTTGGCGATATCGATTTCGGCCGAGAACACCGGCGTTCCAACCGCCTCGAGCGAGGCAACCGGGCTGCGGACGATCATCTGCACCAGATCGATATCGTGGATCATCAGATCGAGCACGACGTTGACGTCGGTGCCCCGCTCTCGAAACGGCGCCAGCCGATGACACTCGATGAAGCGGGGCGCGGTCAGCAGCGGTTCGGCTGCCAGGATGGTCGGATTGAAGCGCTCCAGGTGCCCGACCTGCAGCACGCGCCCGTGGCGACGCGCGGTGTCGATCAGTTGCTGCGCCTGCAACACGGTCTCCGCCATGGGTTTTTCGACCAGCACGTGCGCGCCATGCTGCAGCAGATCGGTGGCGATCTCGGCGTGTGTCGGCGTGGGTGTGGCCACGCTGACCGCGTCGACCTTGCCCAGCAGCTGCCGAAAGTCCTGCAGTGCCTCGGTGCCGAGTTCGCTCGCCACGCGGCGCGCTGTCTCGGGATCGGCATCGACTACGCCGACGAGTTCGCAGCCCCCCAGCGCCGCATACTTCTGGGCGTGGAAGCGCCCGAGATAACCGACGCCAACGACGGCCGCTCTGATTTTCTTCATGCTGCCGGCTATTATGCCTGCGTGATCGATCTCGGCGCACAATGGCGCGGCCTGACGCAACACTACAGCGCGGCGCGCGGACTCTGGCGGGAACTGCTGGCGGCATCGATCTGCCTGGCGCTCGGCATCCTGCTGATGCCATGCCTGATATTCGCGGTCGGCCGCGTGGCGCTGGGCCCGTACGCGCGCGGCAACCTGTTCGCGCTCTGGCACGACTTCCTGCAGGGACTCGCCGGCGGCTCCCACGCCGCCTGGTTCGTCCTGCTGGGCCCGTATGTGCTGCTCTGGCTGCTGCGCGGCGGCCGTCGTCTGCTACATAACTAGCCGGACGCCCTGCCGGCGTGACCGGGGTCACAGAACCGCTGTGATCGGGCTCCCAACCGGGTCGCTCATGAGATCCTTGCCTGCACTTTTTACAGGGGATAGAGGACTCAAGAATGAAGCAGACAGTGGAGGCGGCCCCGATGGCCGCAGGCCCCCCGGTACCGTCGAAACCGGCTGCGCCGCCGCAGCGGCTGGACGAAGTGGTCAAACTGGTGAAGATGGAGCTGATCAGCGGCCGTGCCGCGCACAACGAGCGTGGCACCGGCTTCAATCCCTACGACAAGGGTTCCGCCAGCGACGTCTGGGGCAAGCGGCGCCGCGCCTGACCGCCGCGCTCACGGCCAGTAGATCCAGCCCAGAGCAACCAACATCGCGGCCAGCAGTACCTGGAAGCCGTAGCGCCAGCGTCGGCCACGCAGCTCGCCGATGAAGCTGGCGCCCGCGACCGCCGCCAGGCTCCAGCCCCAGATGAGCGCCTTGAGCAGCGGTAGACGCTCGCTCGCCAGACGGGCGGAAAATTCCGGCAGCAGCGCAAAGACGATGGCACTCATCGTCAGCGAGAGGGTCAGAGCAATGGCCGACCCCATGATGATGCCCACCAACATGGTCATGGGACGCATTAAGAGTTACCTCGCTGGGAAACCGGCGTGACTGCCATCTTGACAATAAAGCTGTCAAACTGCGTCGATGATGTTGCACACGCCCGCTAGCGCCCGCAAGCTATTCACCCCCGTCGCGGTCAGCATTCTGTCGCTGCTGGTACTGGCAGCGGCAGGCTCCAGCGGTGCACCCGCCGCCAGCGGGCTGCTGCCGGATCAGGCGCTGGCGCCAACGGCGCAGCAGCGCTCGCTGGCACCGCGCGTTGCCGGCATCCTCGAGCAGAACCACTACCGCCATATCCCCATCGACGAGAAGCTGTCGCCGCAGGTGCTCGATCGCTTTTTGACCGCGCTCGACCCGCAGCACAGCTACTTTCTCGCCAGCGACGTCTCGGGCTTCGACCGCTGGCGTCTCAAGTTCGGGGACATGATCCATACCGGCGAGATCGATCCCGCCTATTTGATGTTCTACGTGTTCCAGCAGCGCAATCGGGAGCGCATGGAGTACGCACTCAAATTGCTGGATACCGAACCGGACTTCACGCGGGACGAGAGTTTCGAGTTCGACCGCGACAAGGCCAGCTGGCCTGCCGACGAGAATGAGATGAACGAGCTCTGGCGTTTGCGGATCAAGAACGACGCCATCACGCAGATGCTGACCGGCAAGAGCTGGCCCGACACCGCTGATACGCTGCGAAAGCGCTATAAGCGCGTGCTCGCGCGTCTGGACAAGATCTCCGCGGAGGACGTATTCGAGGCGCTCATGAACGCCTACGCCTCCACCTACGATCCACACTCCAATTATTTCTCGCCGCGCAGCTCCGAGGAGTACCGCATCCAGATGAGCCTGAGCTACGAGGGCATCGGCGCCTCGTTGCAGCTCAACGATGACTACGTCACAGTAACCAACGTGCTGCCGGGCGGCCCCGCCGCTGCGGACGGCACGCTCAAGCCCAACGATCGCATCACCGCCGTCGCCCAGGGCGCCGACGGTGCCATGACCGACGTCATCGGCTGGCGGCTGGACGACGTGGTGCAGCTGATCCGCGGCAAGGTCGGCACGGTCGTGCGGCTGCAACTGCTGCCCGCCGGCGCCACTCCCGGCAGCAGCGAACGCGTGCTGCAACTGACGCGCAACAAGGTGACGCTGGAAGCGCAGGCCGCCAAGAAGGAAGTGCGCACGCTGCAGCGTGACAGCCGCAGCTACAAGATCGGCATCATCACGGTGCCGAGCTTCTACAACGACATGGAGGACAGCGGCGGCAGCGAAAACCGCAGCACCACGCACGACGTGCGCCGCCTGCTGCAGCAGCTCAACGCCGCGGGCGGCGTCGACGGCCTGGTGCTGGATCTGCGCGGGGATGGCGGCGGCTACCTGCCCGAGGCCATCGGCCTCACGCACCTGTTCGTCAACCACGGCCCTTCGGTGCAGCTGAAAGACACGACCGGACAGCTCGAGGTGCTCGACGAACCCGATCCGGGCCAGGCCTACTCCGGACCGCTTGCCGTGCTGATCGATCGCACCAGCGCCTCCGCGTCCGAGATATTCGCGGGCGCCATCCAGGACTATCACCGCGGAGTGATCATCGGTCAGACCAGCTTCGGTAAGGGCACCGTACAGAGCGTGATCCCGCTGGATCGCTGGTCGTCCAAGCCCACTGAAGGCCAACTGACGGTCACGATCGGCAAATTCTATCGTGTCACCGGAGAGAGCACGCAGCTGCGCGGCGTGACGCCCGACATCCTGTTGCCATCGCCGATCAGCACCACCGACGTTGGCGAAGGCTCGCTCGAGCATGCCTTGCCGTGGGATCGCATTGCCACCGTGCCGTTCCACGCGCTGCCGCCCGATGGCTCGCTGGTGCAGACGCTGGCGACCGAGCAGACCGATCGGGCTACGCATAACGCCGACTATCAGTGGTTGCTGGCAAGCCTCAGCAGCATCGATGCCTCGCGCCAGGAAAAGACGTTGTCACTCAATCTGAAGAAGCGCCAGGCCGAGCGGACCGCGCAGGATCAGGCGCGCCTGAGCCAGGAGAATGCGCGGCGCCAGGCAGACGGCCTGCAGCCGGTGAAGTCGGTGGACGACATCGTGGTCGCGGACGAGCCGGATGTGATCCTGGCGCAGTCGGCCGACATCATGGCCGACAGCGTCGCCGCTCACGCCATGCGCAACGCGCCGGAGATGGCGCAGCAATCGACTGCCTCCCCGGCAGCCGGCAAGCCCTGATCCGCGTCGCCGCCCGATTCCCCTACCGCAACAGCACGCGGTAGATTTCCCAGATGTCGTCGCTGAGAACGCGCGAGCCGCCCTCGGTGGCAACCGTCAGGCTTTCGGCCACCGGCACCGTATCACTGTCGTTGCGAAACTTGGCAAGCTCGCCCAGCCGGTCCGCGCACTGCTTGATCTCTGCCGGCAGATTGGTGCGCTGTTCGAGCAACGCGCGCGCTTTCTGAATCTCCGCCATGGTGGCTTCGCAGCGGGCGCGATCGCCATAGTCCTCGCGTGGCGGCTCCCGCCGGCCCGCGGCTACCCGCGCCGGCTCGAGCAGACGCGTCGGCGCGAGCCGATCGCACAGGATCTGCGCGTAGGCCGCCACGGCCAGATTGATCGCCCGACGTGCATCGATTGACAGTCCGGAAAATTCCGGCGGCGTCTCGGCGTCGAGCTGCGAGCGCGCGTTGCGCGCGCCTTCGAGATCCTGCACGCACATGACCGAATGCAGGCTGGCCTCCTGCAGCTTCTGCCGCAGGGTACGGCGCTTGAAGTAGTGCCAGAACTGGCGCAACGCCTGGATGCGCTGCTCGAGCGCACCGACCGCGTCGCGCGCCTCCGCAGCGCGGCCCTCGGCGGTGCGCAGGTTGGCGTCGATTGCCTGGCGGCGATCGAACTGACGGCGATTGTACTCGGCCAGGAAGGCGCGCCGTTCCCGCTCCTCCTGCTGCTCGGCCAGCTCGGTGACGAACTGGGTCAGCAGGTTCCGGCCGAGGGTCCAGAGTTCCCGCAGCTGATAGAACACCAGCGTCGGATAGGCGGTATCGGGCTGGCTGAGACGCGCCTCGAGTGCTTGCAGCATTTCCTGCACGCGCGCGGTGGCGCCTTCCTGCTGCTTGATGCGGTCCTTGAGACGTTGCGCCTCGTCCTGGACGCCACTGTAGGCCTTCTTCAGTTCCGCGCGGTTGCGGAACAGATGCATCAGGCGTTCGTGATCGACCTCGGGGGGCGGCGGTGCGCCCAGCCCGAGACGCATGAATCCCAGTTGTCGAAGCAATTTCATGAGTGGCGGCATGATGAACACGGCCCTCGGGCCGGACGCCTGCAGCCACCGCTACCTACGACCCTGTCCGCAGCGCGAAGCGGTGGCCCCGTTCCGCGCAATATTCCAGCCATTTATTTAGCATCATGTTGCGGGTCCAACGCTGATGCAGTTCACGTTCCCCCGGGCGCATGCCCTGGCCACGTGATTTCTGTCGCGCATCGAACTGTTCGGCTTCCAGCAAGCGCGCGTCGTGATAGGCCCGCAGCCGCAGATCGGGCAGCCGCTCGTGCGGCGCATCTGGATCCACGTTGATCAGATAAGTCAGGGACAGGGTGCTGGTATAGGGCATGTGCTCGAGCACTTCGAGATGCAGTTCGCAGTCGCCGGCGACGCGCGACACCAGCGTGCCGGCCAGATGCTTCGGATTGCCCGCAAGCTGCAGGAACCGCAGGTAGTTGCTCTCGTACAGGCCCATCAGCGCGACGAAGCCGCGCGGCCGCGCGCGCCATGAAACCCTGATGTCCGCTTCGCAGAACATGCGACCGACTATAGCATGCGGCCGCGGCGGTATTCCGCTGCAAACAGACCAATTAGTGTCGCAGTTCTCAGCCGTGCGACGAGACGAACATATGTTCGCGGTAGTAGCGTAGTTCTTTGATGGACTCGTGAATATCGGCCGACGCCAGATGCGCCGATTGCTTGTTGAAGCCCGTGCTCAACCCCGGCATCCAGCGCCGCGCGAGTTCCTTGAGGGTGCTGACGTCGAGATTGCGATAGTGAAAGAATTTCTCCAGTTCCGGCATGAGTCGTGCAAGGAAACGCCGGTCCTGGCAAATGCCGTTCCCACACATGGGCGATACACCCGGCGGCACATGCGTCGTCAGGAACAGCAGCGTCTGGCGTTCTGCCTCTGCCATTGTCATGCGGCTGGCGCGCACCCGCGCGACCAGACCCGAGCCACCGTGCTGGCGCTGATTCCACGCATCCATGCGAGCCAGCACCTCTTCCGGCTGATGGATTGCAAGCTCCGGCCCCGCCGCGATGATATTGAGGTCCTTGTCGGTGACCACGGTGGCGATCTCGATGATCTGGTCGCTGTCAGGCAGCAGTCCGGTCATCTCGAGATCGATCCAGATCAGGTATTCGTGATTGGACATGGCATCTCGCAGCCGCGAAAGCAGGCATCATAGCAAGGAATGTCCACACGCTTTTCCACCAGGAGGTCACGGCGAGTTCGCCCGGGCGGCGGCAGGTCTGTTGCCGACCAGACCGCTGCCGGCGCGGGTGCGCCGCTGCGTGCACGGGTAATCGCCGCGCACGGCCGGTTGCTGCGCGTGCGCACTGCGGACGGCGCGGAGAGCCTGGCGCGGGCACCGGGCCGCAACGTACAGGTCGTCTGCGGCGACGAGGTCGAGTGCCAGCTCGACAGCAGGCACGACGAATTGCGAATCAGAGACATCGCGCCTCGTCGAGGCACGCTCTATCGCAGCAATGCCCGCGGCCAGGGCGAGCTGATCGCCGCCAACCTGACGTTGCTGGTGGTGGTGGTGGCACCGCTGCCCGTGCCCGATTTCTTCATCGTCGACCGCTACCTGGCCGCAGCGCAGTGTGCTGGCATCCGCGCCGCAGTACTGCGCAACAAAGCCGACCTGGCGGGCGATGAGGGCATCGAGTCGGCGCTGTCGGTATACGCCCGCCTCGGGTTCACACTGCTGCGCGTGTCCGCCGAGACGCGTGAGGGCCTTACCGGGCTGAGCACGCTGCTGCGCTCGCAGACTGCCGCGTTCGTCGGGCAATCCGGCGTCGGCAAGTCGTCGCTGTCGCGCGCGCTGGTGCCCGACAGCAGTGCCAGCGTCGGCGCATTGCTGCGTGACGATGAAGGCCGCCATACCACCACGGCCGTGCGGCTCTATCAACTGCCCGATGGGGGAGCCATCGTCGATTCACCGGGGGTGCGGGACTTTGCCCCTGCGATAGACCGGCTCGATGCCGCTGCACTCGGATTCTCCGAGATCGCCACACTGAGCGCCGGCTGCCGCTTCGGCGATTGCCGTCACCTGCGTGAGCCGGATTGCGCCGTGAGCGCCGCGGTAGGCACCACGCTCGATCCGCGGCGCTATGAAAGCTACCGGCGTCTGCGCCGGTTGTTCGAGCGGCTGCAGCCCCCGCCGGGGCCGCGCGGCACGCGCTGACGCGCGCAGGCATCTTCGGCTCAATTTCAGCTCAACGAATGCCGCCCGGCCAGCGCATGGGCCAGAGTGCCACCGTCGACGTACTCGAGTTCGCCGCCGACCGGCACCCCGTGGGCGATGCGGCTGGCTGCGATGCCGCGCGCACGCACCAGCTCGGAGAAGAAATGAGCGGTAGCCTCCCCCTCAACCGTCGGATTAGTGGCCAGAATGACCTCATGCACGTCATTGCCGGACAACAGTGCCTCGAATTCGTGCGCGCCCAGCTCCTCGGGCCCGATGCCATCGAGCGGCGACAGGCGGCCCATGAGAACGAAGTAGCGGCCACGATAGCCACCGGACTGCTCGATCGCGACCACGTCGGCTGGGGATTCCACCACGCAGATCTGGCTGGCATCGCGCTGCGGGTTGCTGCAGATCGCGCATAGCGCTTCTTCGGTCAGCATGCGGCAGCGGCTGCAGCGGCCGACCCGCTCGAGCGCCGCGTCGAGCGCCACGGCCAGTGACTTGGCGCCCGGCCGGCCGCTCTGCAGCAGGTGGAACGCCATGCGCTGGGCACTCTTCGGCCCGACACCCGGCAAAGTGCGTAACGCCTCGATCAATGTGGCGAGCGCTGGCGAATGCTTCATCGAGTCGTCAGAACGGCATCTTCATGCCGGGCGGCAGCGGCAATCCGCCCATGGCCGCCGCCATCTTGGCCTGGGTGGCGCCCTCGACGCGATGGACCGCATCGTTGGTGGCCGCCGCGATCAGGTCTTCGAGCATTTCCCGATCCTCACTGGCGACCGACGGCTCGATCTGCACGCGCTTGACCTCGTGACGCCCGGTCATGACGACCTTGACCATGCCACCGCCGGATTCGCCGGTCACCTCGAGCTGGGCGATCTCGGCCTGCGCCTTCTGCATGTTCGCCTGCAGCGCCTGAGCCTGCTTGACGAACTGGTTCATGTCGGCCATAGGGTTTGGTCCTCCATCGGGTCTCAGCGCTCCGGCTCGGCCGGACGCACCGTGTCGTTGAGCACGCTGGCAGCGAAGCGCTGCTTGAGCGCTTCGACGGTCGGATCGGCGTCGAACTCGATGCGGGCCTGCGCACGCCTCTCGGCCTGCGTGCGCTCGATCGAGCGCGCCGGCGTATCCTGCTCGCTCTCACGAACATCGATCTCGAGTCGCACCGAAGTGCCAAAGTAACGCGATAGCGCCTGCGCCAGCTTGTCTTCCTGCGCGCGCGTGCGCCACGGGGCACTGCGCGGATCCAGCGCCAGCCGTACGGTCGCGCCGTCGCGGCCGAGCAGGGCGCAGTTGGCCGCGAGCTGCCGTGGCGCGCCCTGCAGGTCCAGGGCTGCAAGGATGCTCGGCCAGTCTGCCGGCTCGCCCGCGCGCGTAACCGCAGCGCTCGCGGTCGCCAC
>JBAUYT010000269.1:0-1773 GCA_049584935.1 Steroidobacteraceae bacterium | reverse complement strand
ATCACCAACACCGTGCCGTTGCAATACGAAGCCTCGTCGGACGCCAGATACAGGCAACCATATGCCATCTCCTCAGGCGTGCCGGGGCGGCGCATAGGTGCAAGCCGCTCGGCCATGTCCGGATCATCAAATAGATTGATGATAGAGGCCACCATCGGCGTATCAATAAAACCAGGCGCAATGCAATTGGCACGGATATTGTCCTTCGCGTATGCCACGCAAAGCGATCGCGTTAGATTGATTGCACCGCCTTTCGCCGCCGTGTAGGCGTGCGCACTCGCCAGCCCCTGGAGCCCCGAGATACTGGTCACTGCGACAATTGCGCCGCCACCCTGCGCCTTCATGCGCGGAACCACCGCTCGGGCCGTCAGGTAATATGAATCGAGGTTGATTCTCATCACCTCGCGCCATTTGTCTGGCGTCGTCTCGGCTACATCGTTCATGGAGCCCGGACTCTTCACCATCCAGCTGTAGCCGACACCGGCGGCATGAACTAAAATGTCCACTCGGCCGTAGGCCTTTAGCGCCGCCTGCACCACCTCTTCGGCGCCTGAATCAGTAGACAGATCGCGAGCGAGCACCATGCCCACGCCGCCCGCGCCGCGCAGATGCTCAAGGGTCTCATCCAGATTCCGCTGGGTGCGGCTGACGCCCACCACCTTGGCACCCTCGGCTGCAAACAGCTGCATACAGGCGCGGCCGACTCCCGTGCCGGCGCCGGTGATCACGGCAACCTTCTGGCGGACCCGTCCCATGTGACCTCCCCGACATCAATTGCTGGATTCTTTGAATACCAAAGTGTCCTACATAATGATTCGGTCTGCAAGGAATGGCATGCGGGTCCAAGGGTGACCGGCGCGGAACGGGGGCCGCGTCAACGGACACGTCTGCCTACAAGGGAAACAGGGCAAGACCCGGAAAAGATGGTAAAAATTGAGCCTCGGCGTTTCCAAAGTGCCCTGAAGAAGGAATGTTCTTTGCGGGTGACCTGGCTGCCAGATTGCTCTACAATATTGTCTGATTTGAGTTGACAGTGTTGGGCTCAGCCGCCACTCTAGCCTTGCTATGGGAGCGGCCTCATAGTAAGAAAATGTTGCCGGTGCGGGAGGGGGATAATGGTGACGCAGCTGTACGTGGACAGCGACCGCTATGGCGAGCCACCCGCTAATCTTCTGCTGGAGACGGTCCGCAATGCGATTACCGATCTGCTGCGGCGGAAGCTTGCCGAGAGCGGCGGTGATTGGTCCAAGTTTGTCTTTTCGGCGAGCGATCGTTTGATTACCGCGGAGGATTTTCACGCGATTGAACGTCAAATCCTCGATAGTGGCTATCGATTTGCGTGGTCAGCGGTGATTTCCGCCCGGGAGCGTCCTGCGATCTACCGGGAAGTCGGGAGCCTGGGTGCCAACCTCGCTGCTTTCAGCTTCGAGCACCCGGACGCAGTGGTGGCGGCGGCCGACGATGCCGGGCGCGAACTGCGAGGTAGCGGCGACAACGTGGTGCGCAGGACGGAGAACGTCGTCGGACTTGCCCGCTACGTTCGCTCCAGCGAACAAGTCATCGGCTACATGAACGGGGGCGTCCCCGCCGACACGATTGCGGTCATCGATGACAGCGGCGGTACCTTGACGGCCCCGATCCTCGAGCATTTTACCGGGATCGTCTGTGCTGGAGGGACGGTGCGCTCGCACCTGGGAATCCTGGCGCGCGAGTACGGCATTGCTTGCCTCATGGGCGCGAAAATCAGCGGTATCCGAGACGGGGACCGGATCG
>JBAUYT010000268.1:0-6967 GCA_049584935.1 Steroidobacteraceae bacterium | reverse complement strand
TCGAATCTCGAATGCCCGATCGGGAATTATACTGAGACAAAATCCACTCCAATTGATTGCCGTTACAGGGCGCGTGGCCGCCAAACATCGTCAGTCTCTCAAAATAGAGGCCCCGACCGTTGGTGCGACGGTTCATCGCCACGTAGCGTGGAAAAACGCCCTTATAGAGTTCAAAAAGGCGGGTTCGGTCGCGCCCAGCAATTCGCCAGAGGCGTTCGGGGAAGATAGTGTACGCGACGTCCTCGACCGAAATCTTGCGCTGCTGTGTGAGCGCCTGGTCAAGCGCGTGACGCACGGGCCCCACCTCGGAAAGTTCGCCATGGTCATCGAAACCTGTGAGGCTGAGCACCAGCGGCGAGACCTCCGAGCCCCGGCCGTCGAGGATGCGCAGAAAAATTTTGGCCCAAGCGCGCGACAGGTCAGTGTCGCTAACAACCGTCGGCTCGTCCGCGTGGGAATTGGATTTACTCATCCGGGTCATCCTCCAGATGGCGATATTGGGCGAGCCCGACATAGGCCTCAGGCGCGATGCGAACGAACGTCGCCCAGCCGGCCGCTTCGGCGCTCGCCTGGGCAATTCCAGGGCGGACTGCGCGGAACAGACGACCGTGACTGAGGTCGCGTTCGAAGACGAGGCTGCCGCCTGTCGTTTCTGTTCCCGGTGGCAGCAGAAGGAGCATCTTAGCTTCAGCATCGAGCGCCGGTCCGACGCGATGGCGGTCGGCGACGATCAGGGGCTCCGGGGCGAGAGCGCCTAGTATTTCGGCGCGGAGAGCCTTTGGGGTGGCGCGTTGCAAGGCGCCGGCGCGGGCCCTTGAGACCATATTCACGCCGACGGAGAGATGGGTGAGGAGCGTGCTGTAGCCGACGCCGAAGTCGCAGGCGACCGTGAACATCTGTACCGGGGTAACAGCCTCCGGTGTCCAGCCGCGTACTGCGAAGGCGCGGCGTAGCCCCATTATCGGCATTAGCGTGAAGCCGGCAAAGGTATCGGCCAAGAATTCCTTGGGGTCCTCCCAGGGATGTTCCTTCGCGTCTTCGCGCAGTTCGTCTATCGAGGAACCGTGGCCAAAAATATGATGGCCGAGCTCGTGCGCGCAATTATAGGCGCGCCGTGGCAGAGGACGACGCGCCGACAAATGAATGCGCGCGGGGGCGGCACGCTGGTACATTCCCTCCATGTTGATATTGTTGAAGCGCACCGTGACGCCCAGCGTTTCGCAGAGCGCGTAAATGCAGACGGGGCTGTGCTGGTCTAGTTTGGCCTTCGCCCTTGTGGCGATCGCCGCTTGCATGGCCCGGTTGGCGAGCGCGCGCCGATCGAAGGTGGGTTTGCGGGTGCGCATCATGTCCATCACCGATCGCCTCCCTCGGCGTTCGGGGTGGGATCGCCGCGCATGGCAGCGAGAAGCTTGAGCAGACGGTCGAGGTCGTCTGGCTTGAGCTTGGTAAGTTCACGCGCGGCGAGTTCGAGGCGAGGATCCTGGGCGTCGAGGGTGTCGGGCGTCTCGCCGAGCAGCCAGGCGACGTTCACATCATAGATTCCAGCGAGGCGCGACAGCTCGTCGGCCGAGACCCGGCGGTTGCCGGCCTCTATCTCCGAAACCGACGGCCGATGCAGGCCAAGCATCTTCGCAACATGGCCCTGAGAAAGCCCCGCAAGCTTACGCGCTTCCTTGAGGCGCTCGGCGATCAGAGAGCGCTTGGCTGCTTCGTTTTCGCTCATGCCGCAGCCGTTTCCGCCTCTTCCTGCTGCTTCAGCAGTTCGCAGACGAAGATCGCAGTCTCGTCGATGGAGCGCGGCAGGTTCGTCATCTCGTCCACGAAGATGTTCACGTCGTTTGGGATGGTTTTGCCGATCTCCGTTGCCAGAATAGTGGTTGCGACTGCCCAGACTTTGCTGTCGAACCTCGGGATGTTTTCGACCGGCTTGGTCGTGCCTGTCAGCGGCGGGCATTCGAGGCCACTGTTGGCCTGGATCTGACCGATGACGGCGATCAGTGTCTCCTTGAGCGTTACGGGGTCCATCTCCACGCCTCCTTCGAACCGACAAGCCGTAAGATAATCTTACCATATGTCGTCGTCAAGGGCTTGCCGACTCAAATTGCCGGCCACTTGCACCGCTGGCCCCGATGATCCTGGCTGTCGGATTTATGCTGATCGGATCGGGCGAGACTGAACGGCAGAAGCGGCAGGCGGCCACTGCATGACCGGGTTGCGGCCAGCGCGGCGGCGAGAGGCGGCCATCCTACTTCCGCTTCCGGCCCAGAATCGGGCTTGTGACGCCAGACCAAGCGTCAGATTTTCACCACTATGTAGATCAGCTTGATGTCGTCGTTGGCCATGTCACGCCGCAAGCTGGTCGGCTGAGCGCGCCTGCTCCGCGAGTAGGCCCGAGATTTCCTCGCATGTCCGTGTCGCGGCGAGCTTTAGGGCCTCGTCAATGTGGACGTAGCCCTGGGTTACGCCCCTGGCGGCGTGTCCCAGTAGGGCGGCGATCGTCAGTTCGGAAAATCCGAGGTCGCCGGCAACGCTGCCGAACGTATGGCGCAGCGTGTGAGGGGTGACCCCTTCGATTTTCGCGGCGGTGCAGAGCCGGGCGAGGCAGCCCTTGGCGGCCGTGTAATGGCCGTCGCCGACATCAGCCGGGAAGATATACGGGCGATCCTTGCGGGCCGGCTGGCCCGCTGCGAGCTGGGCCGCGGACGGCCCGATCGCGCGCACCTGTCCATCGCTCTTGGTGTCCGGAAAATGGACATAGCCCTCATCGGCATGCAGCCAGGCGCGCTGCAGCCCCTGCGCCTCCGAGATCCGAAATCCCGTCAATAGCATGAGGCGCACCGCCGCTAGGGCGACGGGACGTTCTCCGCCCTTCTCGGCGGCCCGCATGGCTTCGCCGAGCTTCTTGATCTCAGCGACGCTCAGGCGTCGTTCCTTCTTCTTGCCGGCCAATTTGCGGACCCCCACCGCAGGGTTGGACTCAATCACGTTGAGCAGCTTGGCATGCGCCAGAAGGCTTTGCAGGGTCGAGACCGTGCGCGCCGCGACGCCGGTTCCCCCGGTGGTCATCCCGCCGCGGCCACCGCCCCGGGGTTTCGCAGTCTTCCCAGCGGCAATGTCCGCTTGCATACCGGAGATGTCGGCGATCTTGAGCGCGCGAACCTGCCGTCTACCGATCAATGGCTTGATATGGGTCTCGATCCGGTTTCGATCCATCGCCAGGGTAGACGGCTTGATCGGACGGTTGGACGACCAAGGATGCGGCCGGCCTCCGCTTCGGCCAGATACCAGTCGCAGACTTCCGTCACGGTGATTGTTTCCCGCGGACCCGCCTCTTCCGCCGGGTCATTGCCGTGAGCGACAGCGCCCAGTTTGATCCGCGCTTCGTCGCGCGCTTGCTCGACGGTCATGACGCCAAACCGGCCGAGGACGATCCGCCGGCTACGGCCTTCGGTATTGCGGTACTGCAGGACGAAGGTCGTGAGGCCTGACGGAATCGTCCGAACCCCAAACCCCCTCAATTCCCCATCCCAGAGGAAGGCCTGCCCTTTCTCGGGTTTCTCAAGGTCCTTCACCGCCTGTTTCGTCAGCTTGCTCATGGTCCACTCGCTATGGACTACGAATTTGCTTACATTACCACTGGGCGCGCAGAATGTAAGCACTCTGTAAGCAGTCTGGATGGGGAAGTGGGATATTTCGGAATGCTGCCGATGGGGGTATCTTTGATAAATCATCTATTTATCAGCGATATAGAGGCTACGGGGTGGAACGGGATAGTGCCGGATAGGTCAAGCAAGACCTTGCCAAGGTTGGGGTCGAGGGTTCGAATCCCTTCGCCCGCTCCAGATTTTCTTAGGGAAATCAGTTTCTTAGAACGGTCCCTCGGGGCCGTTTTTTGCTTCCCCGACCCGGGCACGAAAACCGGGAAGCAGAGGGGAAGCAGCAGAAAGCAGGAAGTAGCTCCCATGCGGCTACCTTCGGCATGTATGCGGTCCCCAAATCCCGGTTTTCCGCCCGCGCAGGACGCTGTGATGAGAACGGTCGCGTACCAGTGCGAAGGTTCACGCTGGGCGTCACCGGGCTTCCCCAAAGGCCGAAGTAAGGGCGATTTTGCTTCCCCGGGCGCTGCCCCGGCGCCGGCTACGATGCGGCTACGAGGCTCATCGCTCAGCGCTCCCGCCTGCTAGCCGCATCGGGAGCACGAGCCGCAGCGATTCTGGCAACCGCACGAATCCATGCGCCGCATAGAAACCGGCTGCCGCCTCTTCCAGTGCATCGACGATCACCATCGAAGACCCGACCGTGCTGGCGCTCTCGAAGGCCCGCTGGAGCGCGTCGGCCAAGAGGACCGCGCCCAGACGCTGCCCCTGCCTGTCCTTTGCGACGGCCAACCGGCCGATCAAGGTGGCGCTCACCAGCGGGTAGCGCGGGACGTGCTTGCGGGCTATCTCCGGCACATCGCCTTGGGAGATCGCCATGGCGCAAAGGGTATAGTAGCCCAGGAAGCGGGTTGGCTCGCTGATCTCGCTCAAGATGAATACGGCATTCGCCTTCCGGCGCACATCCTGGCCGGCCTCGGTCTTGAGATAGCGATCCAGGCTCTCCACCCCACAGGTAAAGCTGCCCCGGTCGTGCTCCTCCCCGAGCAGCACGATCCGAAGATTCTCGGATGGCCGTTTCGCCATTCACGGCACGACCCGGCGCTTATGCTCCGCAAACGCCCGCTGGAGCCGTTCGCTCGGCGCTGGTGGATTGACCAACGCATCGAAAAAGACAGCCCGATCCCGGTCGGACAGAACGAGCGTTTCGTGCTCCGCGATCGTTCGGCGGGCAGCGTCCGTCAGGGCGGTCATGCAGAAATCAGTCAGCTTACGCCGTTCCAACTGGGCCGCCCGCTCGATCAGAGCTTTGGTCGGCTCGTCGACGCGAAACCCGAGCCGCTCTTCCCGAAGTCCGCCGATCGTGTTTTGCTGTCGTGGCCATGGGCACCTCCGGTCCCACATGTACGTCTATTGGACTAACTTTTCAAGACACATCCTCTGCGTCCGAGAACCTTACAAGCGATGCAAGACCATGGAAGATAGCGCCGGTGATCGCTAGGCGGTTACAGACGGCGATCTTCGACGGCGCGCAGGATGCTGGAGAAGTTGCGGCCCTGGGCATACAGGAGGGGCCGGCCGCCACGATGTTCTCGGATGAAGTCTGTCGCAGCGTGCTTGGCGGAAAGCCGCGTCACCACGAAGAGATCAGCGTTTTCAGCGAGCGCCCGCAGACGTGCCGTGCCGCCATGATCGGCATTGCAGCCGACGACCGCTGTCGGTGCGAGTTCCTCGATCGCCACCTTCGCTTGGCGGCTCGAGGACTCGGTCAATGAATAGATTGCGATGCGTAGGCCTTGGATTCTCCTTAGTGATGTCCTCGGGACCGTCCTGCTCGCAGGTGATTCCAAATGATTGGAGCGTCCAGCCAAGTTCACAGGCAAGATGTGCGACCGCAGTGCGCTGCAAGCTGGACAATCTTGCGTAGATTGGCGCCATGCGCGAAAGTGCGCCGTGCAGAAAGATCTCTCGCGCTTCAGCCGCGGGGGTGCTTGCCCGCATGAAGTCTTCGATAATCTCCAGTACCCAATAGACCATTTCCAGGCCGAAACCCTCGCCGGCCAATTCTTCAACATCGGCGATCAGAGCCCGGCAGGCTTTGACATCCAAGCCAACAGACAGCACGGCGCTGACCAATATCTGGCTCGATTCGTAGGTGCCACTCCCGCGGGCGGAGCCGAGCGCGAACAGGGTTAGCAGATTCGCGTAGATCGCCACCATGGCAGCCCGCGGAAAGTCTGAATCGCGTTGGAGCCATGCAACAAGAAACGGTAGCGCGTGTGTACAATCCGCTCGCAGGCAAGATCGTCGCTCTGAGCTTTTTCAAGCGCTGACATGAATGCCTGAACTGCCGCCGGGTCTCCGGCTCCAAATTCGATCGGCCGTTCATCCTTGCCGTGGCGCGCAATGTCGAGAGCAGTGGTGAACGACGGGTCGACCGCCCTTTCGAACCATTTGATCCAAGAGGTCGTAAGTCCAATATTCGCCGATTCTTCGGTGACGTGGAATGCCGATCTGAACGGCTCGGCTTCGCGCAGTTGTGCGAGATCTTCAGGACTCAGTTTCGCCAGGGCCTTGACGGCGACTGCAAGTGCATCGACGCTGTCAATTGCGTCGACCTGAACGAGCGCATCTCGGGCATCGTCAATCGGTGTTCGTTGGACGGCTGGAGCCGCCTCCTCATCGGGTGCCGTCAGCAAGAGGCGGTCTGCGATCCAGCCGAGCGCATCCAGGTGGTCGACTAGCGCGGCGCCAATGTCGGTTCGCGAGGTGGAGATCCACGCTTCCAGTCCGTAGACGCGCCATCCCGCAGTCGTCAGCGTCAACGGTACAGGGACCCGCAGCATCGGTTGCACGAGTGGTCTCGCCGAAACTTCAAACCGCACGCGAGTCTCGTCGGCGTCGCCGGCCTCGAACGGCCCGGCTAGATGTACCCAATAAATCGCCTCGAGAAGCAGCGCGGTAACGGCGGCGGGTCGACGCGCTAAGCACAGATTGGCAAAGCCCGGAAGATCAACGATGCCGGTCCAATCCCCGAAGGTGGCGAGCAGCTGGACCTCAAGGAATTTTAGGTTGAGTGCGTCGAGGCGCAGTTCCGCCCTAAGCCGCGCAAGGACATCGGCAGCGGCATCCCGCCGACCAACGTTCAGACAATCCTGGAACCGTGTGAGTAGCCAACTGGTCGGCTCGGGCACCGAGTGCTGTAGATTAGGGGCGCGGGCAAGCGTATCACGAGCGCGAACTAAGGAACCTCTGCAAAAGTTGTCTGCCCACGATATAATGTGCACATGGGGGATCGGTGCACAAAGGGTGGGGAGAATGAAACAGCTGAGCTTGGCGACGGCGGGGTTTGAGCCTTACGCCCGGAC
>JBAUYT010000267.1:0-5873 GCA_049584935.1 Steroidobacteraceae bacterium | reverse complement strand
GCCTGGCCGCGGCGGTCTATCCCATCACGCTGGTGCTGCATGGTCAGCGCGCCATGCCGCCGTTCGGCGAGTCGCTCGACGATCAGCAGGTGGCCAACGTCATCAACTACGTCCGCAGCCACTTCGGCAACCACTACAAGGACCTGGTCACTCCCGAAGCGGTGAAGGCAAAACGTTGAGCGTGCCGGCTCCGGGTATGCAACCCGAAGCCGGCGCCGCGGAACCAAACCAGCTTCAGCCGCCCGCGAGCGCGGTCAGGCCAGCGTCATAGACGCCGTCGATGGCTTTTTTGGCATCCGCATCAGTGGTGCCACTCTTGGCGGAATAATGACCGCGCCAGGAAATGACCGAGCCCGATCCTGATTTGGCCGCAGACACGTGTATGGTTGAGACGTAGTTGTCCACCGGCAGCGGACCGCTCACGATCTTGTAGGTGTAGGAGTGCGTCTTGTCGCTCCAGCGCACCAGGTGCTCGACGATGGTGCCGCCGCCTTTGAGCGTGAGAGTGCGATCCTTCTTGTCGGCGGACAACTCGCATTTGGCAATGGCCGGGTGCCACTGCCCGATGCCGCAGAAGTCGCCGACCTTCTGCCACACCGCATCGACGGATTGGGACGAGGTCTTGGATTCCTTCGATTCGATGGCCTGAGCGGCCGTCGCCACTGCAAACATGGCCAACCCCGCGAGCACGGTTCGATACGGGACACGCATGAGACAACTCCTGTTTTGGTCAATTGTAGAGCCGGTATCAGTTCTTGCCTGATGGCGCGGGATGATAGCGCCGCCCCGCCGTGTCAGCGAGGGAATCGGGCCGGGCGTACCGCGCCAGCCGACTGTGTCATTTCTGGCCAATGCCGACCGTGCTTCAGGCGCCGTCGCGCATGCGCACCTGCAGTTCGTGCAGCCGATAATCGATGATGACGGTATCGAGCAGTCCAATGGCGTCCATGCCGATCAGCAGCACCGGTTTGTCGTTCATATTCCAGTGGTCGAAGATCCGCATGTCGCCGTAAGTGACACGCGCTCCCTGGATTCTCACGGAGCCGATTTCGATTGGCGGAGTCGGAAAGGACTCGCCGTTCTGCTCGTCGGTCGTCACTCCGATGACTTCTTCGGTCCGCGACTCGGCGCGGGCGTGGCGCAGCAGCGCATGAAGCATAGCGGTGTTGCCGATGGTCGCCTGGCCACCGGTATCCAGAATCGCCTTTACCGCCACGCCGCCCACGTAGGCCTTGAGTTCCACCAGGCCCAGGCGCGAGTGTTGCATCGGCACCGTGACGAAATCCCGACCGGCGCGCTCCAAGTGCGATCGATTGATCGTGATCAGATCGTGTCGGAAATCAATCAGGATGCGCTTGTCCTCGAGGCCCTCGACGCCGAGTATGCCGTCGGCACCGCCGAGCGCATCGAGCACTATCGGCAGAACGGCGGGGCGCAACGCCAGGTCCCCCACGATCAGCGAATCGACGCGAATCGTCGGCACTTCGGCACTGCCGGTGACACCGCGCAGCATCACGGGTTGGGATTGATCGAGCGGAATGCCGAGTGCTGCCGCGACGCTCGCGGTGACGCCGGAGTGGTTGGCGCCCGTGTCGAGCACCAAGCGGAAGGGTCCTTGCCCATTGATCAGCACCGGCGCCCAAATGCGTCCAATGCGGTCGCGGCGCGTGGGCGCAACGTAGCGTGGCTCGGGCGCGGTGACCTGGACCTGGGGCAACTCGTCGATGGCACCTGCCGGTGGCGGCGCCAAGGTTCCGGGCGCCGGCTCGTCGCCAGCACTCCATGTTGGAATCAGCGCCAATAGCCCTGAGACCAACAGGACCGTCCAACCGAAGCTTTTATGCTGCATGGCGCCACCCGATCGAAGCGCACCGCTCGTGCCGCGCCCCCGCGCTGTAACGATCATGCGCTTCCGGCCACGATGACGCTACCACGCGGATTTGGGATACTGGGACCCCACGCTGTCCCATCACTCAAGGTGCGCCTTATGTCCATACGCCGGCATCATCCTGTTGGATCGTTAGCGATCGCTCTGCTGGCGGTGGTGCTGCCCGCGCTGAGCCGCGCAACTCCCGTCACTCACGCCGACTCTGCCTTGTCCGCGGCCGTCAGCGATCCATCGCGCACCGCAGCCTTCGTGGCGCGGGATCCGGCACGTCATCCGGCCGAGGAGCTGAGCTTCTTCGGCATCAAGCCCTCGATGACCGTGGTCGAGTTGTGGCCGGGCGGCGGCTACTGGACTGAAATCCTGGGCGCATATCTCGAGCCGCAGGGTCACTATTACGTTGCGCTGCAGGCGCCCGGTGACCCAGAGGACGACGCGGCTACCGCCAAATGGCACCAGCGTGTCAATGCGCAGGGTGCGCGGCTTGGCCACATCAACCAGACCGTGCTTGGCCCGGGTCAGTTCGATATCGCTCCGGCGGGCTCGGCGGACATGGTGCTCACCTTCCGCAATCTGCACAACTGGATGAACGGCGGCTATGCCGAGCAAGCGCTGGCTGCGTCCTTCAAGGCGCTCAAGCCCGGTGGCATTTTCGGTATCGAGGAGCATCGCGGCCGTAGCGACCAGCCGCAGGATCCGAAGGCCAAGGATGGTTACGTCCGCCAGGACTACGCCATAGCGCTCGCGCGCAAGGCAGGCTTCAGGCTGGTTGGCTCATCGGAAATCGACGCCAATCCCAAGGACACTAAGAATTGGGTGGACGGCGTATGGACGCTGCCGCCCACGCTCTCTCAGGGCGATAAGGATCGGGATCGCTACATTGCGGTTGGCGAGGCCGACAACTTCGTGCTCAAGTTTCAGAAGCCGGCGCACTGACGCAGTTCCACCGGTGGACGGGCGCGCTCACCGGCCGCGGTAGAAGAGATAGTCGGCGGTGTAGTGCACGCGCGCCTCGCTGCCCGCAAGTTCGGCACTGCAGCCACCCGCCGGGGCCTTGCCGCCCACGGTGTCGAGCCGTTGTACGCTCAAGGTGCGGCTGAGCAGACCTGCGCCCCCGTTTGATCTGGCGCGAAGCAGCAGCCAGGGAATCGCCAGCGGATCGGGACCAATATCCCGTGCGACGACTTCACCGACGATGCTGCTGCCGTCGGTGGCTCGCCAGGTGGGTCCGGCGAAATGGCTCGCCACCGGCTTGCCCGCCCTGTCGAACAGCTGCGCCTCCGGCGCCTTGAATATCCATTCGAACCGCGTCGAGTCGTCGTGGCTGGCCTCACACACGTAGATCTGCACGCCCACCGCATGCGTGCGCAGCTCGAGTACCTGACCCGGGGATACCTGCAATGCTGCCGGAACGGCCGCCGGGGGCGCGCTGCTGTGGTCACCCGCGGCGCAACCGCAGAGTAATAGCGCCAACGCCGGTATGGCGCTGAGCCTCGGCATCAAGAGCTTGGACATGCAACACTCCATCGCTTTGCACCAGCTTGCCAAGCGCTGGACGCCATGACAACTCTCGCTTTGCCGCTGCTCACAGCTGCGTGATGCCCGCCAACGGCCGCCGAGGTCTCAGCCAGGCAGATGGCAAACCGCCTCGACCTTGTTGCCATCGGGGTCGAGCACGATCGGGTCCGGAATAGACCCCGCCGAAGGATTGCCGGCTGAGAGATTTGAACTCCCGACCAACGGTTTACAAAACCGCTGCTCTACCACTGAGCTAAGCCGGCATATCAAGGACTTACGTAGCACGCAATCGCTTTCCAGGCGAGTACTCGGCGCTGGCGCTATTTCCACGCCGATCGGCGATGGCCGCAGGCCATTTTACGACCTTCGGACCGCCCACGTCCGGGCGTCCCGCGCCCGCAAGGCTGCCCATATTTTGCGGTAGCACACGCTCGGTGCGCGACAGACAATGCCGCTGCACTTAGGCATGCCCTGTCATGCGCGGCTCTGACTGCCGCCCAGGCGATACAGAGAGATGGCTTCAGATTCAGCAAAGTCGGGAGAAGGCAATGGCAACGGAGGTATCCGTTTCGGCCGCATGGAGTGGGCGGGTGCGTTCGGTGATCTCGGCACATTCATCCCGTTCGTAGTCGCCTATATCGCCGTGGTGAAGGTGCCCCCCTTTGGGATGCTGTTCTCCTTCGGCCTCGCCATGGTGGCTGGCGGCCTCTATTACAAGACCCCGTTTCCAGTTCAGCCCATGAAGGCCATCGGCGCTGTAGCGGCTACTCAAGCCGCGCAGACCGCTGTCATCGTTCCATCGACCGTCTACGCCGCCGATCTGGCGACTGGTCTCATCTGGCTGTTACTAGGGCTCACGGGCGCAGCCAGCCGGGTTGCAAGGCTCGTTCCCCGTTTTGTCGTTGTTGGCATCGTTCTGGGCCTTGGCATGAATTTCATGTTGCAGGGAATAGAAATGATGAGCAGCGGCTGGCTGATCGCGGCGATCGGGCTCATCGGAACGCTGCTGCTGCTGACCAATCGGGCGATTCCTGCGATGTTCCTGTTGCTGCTATTCGGTGGCGTGTGTGGCGCTATCGAGAGCCCCGGGGTGGTTGCAGCTCTGGCGGCGGTTCGGTTTGCGGTTCAAATGCCGGTCTTCGCCCTTTCCAATGTCACCTGGCACGACCTGCTCATTGGCACAAGCTTGCTGGCCCTGCCGCAACTGCCCCTGACTCTTGGCAATGCCGTGATCGCAATCCGCGAGGAAAACAACCGGCTCTTTCCGGCCCGAGCGGTGACGGAGAATACCGTGGCCACTTCAACGGGCGTCATGAACCTGATGAGTGCTGCGGTTGCAGGTGTGCCTATGTGCCACGGGGCTGGTGGCATGGCGGGCCACGTCGCCTTCGGTGCTCGCACCGGCGGAGCACCTATCATTCTGGGAGCGCTCTTGCTGGTCCTTGCGTTGGGATTTAGCCATTCGATCGACGCGATATTCGGCATATTTCCGCGTTCCGTTCTTGGGGTCATCCTGTTTCTGACGGGTGCGCAGCTCGCATTGGGCTCCTGCGACTTCAGCAAGCACAAGGGCGAACGGTTCATAACTCTGGTTACCGCTGCCTTCGCCATGTGGAACGTCGGCCTCGCATTTGTCGTCGGAATTCTGCTCGCGTACATCGCAAAGCGCGGTCTGCTGCGCCTGTAGCCTGGGTAGTGGCACGGCGGGGTGGCGGCGCAATGGCTCGCCCGCCGCTTGATTGGCTCTTCCCTGGATCAGCGCCGCGGCGCCCGCAGCAGCTTGTACTTGATCAATAGATCGTCGATCGCCTCCCGCACCAGTACCGAGCGGGCGATGCGGGTCTGCGCCGCCAGGCGCTTGAGCAGATCGAGCTTCTCCTGATCCAGGTAGGCAACTTCGACGCTGCGCTTGGTCTTGCCCATGGCGGCATGCTCGGCTAGCAGCAGCTACCCGTCAAGCAACTGCCGCGGGCGGGCTCGCATGGCAAAGACAGCAGCGCTAGCTCGACTTCCAGCCAGCCGCAGTCGATCACCTCGCCTGAGGATGCGTACTTGAAGTCTCGGCACACCCCTCCGCGGCGAACTGTCTCAACCACTCCCGGCCGACGGACAATCGGCCAGCTTTACCGGACCTAAACCTATGGCCGGTCGTGGCGCAGCGCCCACCAGCTCCGCCGGCTGCGGGTCACTCTCGGATGACTTGACGTCGAAATCGAGCCAGTGAGTCGTGACATTGCGCTGGCGCAGGCCCAACGTGGGCTTGAATCCCAGCGTACGCACCTGCTCGGCGCGCCGCACCGCATGCGCCTGGTCGGCGAATACTCCGACCGAAAGTCGATCGCTCTGCTCGGGCTGCGTCATCGGCGCGGCATCGTGTATGCCCGCGGCGCTGAGCGTCTGGATGGCGCGACGCTGCGCATCTGCAGTCAGTTCCCCGATATACACCCAATAGACGTTCGGGTTGCTGGTG
>JBAUYT010000266.1:0-29227 GCA_049584935.1 Steroidobacteraceae bacterium | reverse complement strand
ACGCCGCGGAATCGCCTGTGGCAGCCCTGACCATGAGGCGCGCGGGCACGCGATGATCGGTTCGCTGTCCGGTCTGCTGGCATACCGCTCGCCGCCGCATCTGCTGCTGGAGGTGGGCGGCGTCGGCTACGAAGTCGAAGCACCAATGTCCACGTTCTACTCGCTGCCCGCGGTTGGACAGCCCACGCGGCTGCTGACGCACCTGGTGGTGCGTGAGGATGCGCACGTGCTCTACGGGTTTGCGACCGCGCAGGAGCGCGCGCTGTTTCGCAGTCTGTTGAAGGTGTCGGGGGTCGGGCCGCGTATCGGCCTGGCGATACTCTCCGGGATGACCGCCGAGGCCTTTGCGCAGGCGGTGCGCGCCGAGGACTCGGCCACGCTGACTCGCATTCCGGGTGTGGGCCGCAAGATCGCCGAGCGGCTCATCGTCGAGATGCGCGACCGTCTCGCGGGTGACTCCGTGTTGGTGTCGAATGCGCCGCCCGGGTCCGGCGCCGAGCGCCTCGAGCCCGGTGCCCAGGCCGAGGCTTACGGGGCACTCGTGTCCCTTGGATACAAGCCCGGTGAGGCCACGGCGTTGCTCAAGGCCATCGGCAACGCCAACGGCCTGTCCACCGAAGAGCTGATTCGCCTGGCACTGCAGGGTGCGGGCCGGGAATGAGTGAGCTCGATCAGGAACGGCTGGTCAGCGCCGCGGGCAGCGCGCCCGAGGACGCGGTCGATCGTGCGATTCGCCCGCGCGCGCTGTCCGAATACATCGGCCAGGAGCACGTCAAGTCGCAGCTGGCAATCTTTATCGACGCCGCACGCATGCGTGCCGAGGCGCTCGATCACGTGCTGATCTTCGGTCCGCCGGGACTCGGCAAGACCACGCTCGCTCACGTCATCGCCACCGAATTGCATGTGAGTCTGCGGCAGACGTCCGGCCCGGTGCTCGAGCGCCCGGGCGATCTGGCCGCCATCCTGACCAACCTACAGCCGCGCGACGTGCTGTTCGTCGACGAGATCCATCGCTTGAGCCCGGTGGTGGAAGAGATTCTCTATCCGGCGATGGAGGACTACCAGCTCGACATCATGATCGGCGAAGGGCCGGCGGCGCGCTCGATCAAGCTCAATCTACCGCCGTTCACCCTGGTCGGTGCCACTACACGCGCCGGTCTGCTCACTTCGCCGCTGCGCGACCGGTTCGGTATCGTGCAGCGGCTGGAGTTCTACGCCATCGAGGAGATCGAGCGCATCGTGCAACGCTCGGCACGCATTCTGGGCGTCGAAATCGATACCCCCGGGTCGCTGCGGATCGCGCAACGCTCGCGCGGCACGCCGCGCATCGCCAACCGCCTGCTGCGCCGCGTGCGCGATTACGCGCAGGTCAAGGCACAGGGCCGCATCGACGAGCAGGCGGCAAACGCCGCGCTCGATCTGCTGCAGGTCGACCCGCAGGGCCTCGATGCGCTCGATCGCAAGCTGCTGCTGACCATCATCGAGAAATTCGACGGCGGTCCGGTGGGGATCGAGAGCCTGGCAGCCGCCATCGGCGAGGAGCGTGGCACGCTCGAGGACGTTATCGAGCCATTTCTGATCCAGCAGGGGCTGGTGGCGCGCACCGCGCGCGGCCGCGTCACCACCCGGCTGGCGTGGCAGCACTTCGGTCTGAAGGTGCCGGAGCGCGCTGCATCCAATCTGTCGCTGTTCGGTGAGGGGAATTGAGCGTTTTCGTGTGGCAGGCGCGCGTCTACTGGGAGGACACGGACGCCGGCGGCATCGTTTACTATGCGAACTATCTGCGCTTCCTCGAACGCGCTCGATCCGAGTGGCTGCGCGCGCGCGGCGTGTCGCAGCGGGCCCTGGCGCTCGACCCGGGCATCCTGTTTTCGGTGGTTTCGGTCGAGGCCCAGTACCGGCGTCCGGCCCGGCTCGACGACATCCTGGCAATCAGCTGCGAGCCCGTGCGCGACGGCGGCGCCAGTCTGGCCTTCGGCCAGCGGCTCTGGCGCGGCGATCCCGCCGGCGAGCTGCTGCTCACGGCCAGCGTGCGCGTGGCTTGCCTGGATGCCGGCAGCCTGAAACCCAGGCGTCTGCCGCAAGTCATACTGCAGGAGCTCGGTGGCTGAGCGCGGGCGCCGCGCCTGTCTGATTCAAGGAGTGATCGCATGAATGGTGAACTATCGATCGTGCGCCTGGTCATGCAGGCGAGCCTGGTGGTGCAGGTCGTGCTCGGTCTGCTGCTGCTGGCTTCGCTGACCTCCTGGGCCATCATCTTCCGCAAGCGCATGGTAGTCAGCCGCGCGCGCCGTGACGCCGACCGCTTCGAGAACAGCTTCTGGTCGGGCGGCGATCTCAGCACGCTCTATCGCAGCGTCGAGGCGCGCGGCAAGACCTCGGGCATGGAGAGCATCTTCGAGTTCGGTTTTCGCGAATTCGCGCGTCTGCGCGCCCAGGGCGGGGTAGCGGCCGATATGCTGCTGGAGGGCTCGCGCCGCGCCATGCGCGTGGCCCAGCTCAAGGAGATCGAGCGGCTCGAGCAGAGCCTGGCGACACTCGCGACTGTTGGATCGACCAGTCCCTACGTCGGCTTGTTCGGCACCGTCTGGGGCATCATGTCCGCGTTCAGCTCGCTCGGAAACGTGCAGCAGGCGACGCTGGCGATGGTGGCGCCCGGAATCGCCGAGGCGCTCATCGCCACGGCCATGGGCCTGTTTGCCGCCATTCCCGCGGTCATCTTCTATAACCGCTACGCCGACCAGGTGAGCCGCCTGGAACTGCGCTATGACGGTTTCATGGAAGAGCTTTCCACCATACTTCAGCGCTACGCCGGCCGCAGTCCCGGCAGCGCCGGCCCGGCGCCCGTCTCGCCGGCGCGAGGTATCTGACGTGGCCGCCTTCCACAAGGGCAAGCGCCGCCTGCTCGGCGAGATCAATGTGGTGCCCTATATCGACGTCATGCTGGTGCTGCTGATCATCTTCATGATCACCGCGCCACTGCTGACGCAGGGAATCAAGGTGGACCTGCCCAAGGCAGCGGCCGAGCCGATTGTCACCCAACCTAACGAGCCGCCGCTGGTGCTGTCGATCGATGCCCAGGGGCGGCTGTATCTCAACGTTGGCGCCACCCCCAAGCAGCCCATCGACGACCGGACCGCGCTGGTGCGTGCCACGGCGGCGTTGCGCCGATCGCCCGAGCGCACCGTGCTGGTCGCCGGTGATCTGTCGGTCGCGTACGGCCGCGTGGTGCAGGCAATGGTGCTGCTGCAGCAAGCGGGGGCGCACAAGCTCGGCTTCGAAACGGATGCCCCGGCGAAGAAGCCTGAACAGTCGCCATGAGCGAAGCCCGCAGCGATCAGCTCAACTCGATCCTGCTGGCGCTGCTGATACACGCCGCCATCGTCGCAGCGCTGCTATGGGGCTGGTTCGAGCACAGCACGCCCAAGCCGCAGCCGCAGGTGCTGGCCATCGAGGCGACCGTGGTCCACGGGCAACCGTCGTCGGCACCGGCACCGCCGGCGCCGCCCGCGCCGCCACCCCCGGCGCCCACTCCCGACCTTGAGGCGCAGCAGCGCGCCGCGGAGCAGAAGGCGGAGGAAGCAAAGAAGGCCCAGGAGCAAAAGAAGGCGGATGAGCAGCGCCAGCAGGAGGCCGACCGCAAGGCGGCCGCGGATGCAGCGGCAAAAGCCCAGGCGGCGGCCAAAGCCAAGGCGGACGCGGAACAGAAGGCCAGGGAGGAGGCCGAGGCCAAGGCCAAGGCAGCGGCAGCAGCTGCGGCCAAGGCGGACGCCGATCGCAAGGCGCAACAGCTTGCCCAGCAGCGCCGCGCCGAGCAGGATCAGTTGACCCAGCGCGAGTCCGATCTGCGTGCCCAGATGCAGGCCGAGGAGCACCTCGACGCGGCCCGCAGCAACGGTGCGCTGGCGCAGTACCAGGCCATGATCGCCGCGCGCATCGAGCGCGCCTGGATCCGTCCGCCCAGCGCCCATCCAGGCATCAGCTGCCAGGTCCATATCACACAGGTACCGGGCGGTGTCGTGACCGCGGTCCAGGTTACCAGCTGCAATGGCGACGATGCGGTCCGCCAGTCGATCGCGGACGCCGCCTACCGGGCCTCGCCGCTACCGGCGCCGTCCGATCCGGCCTTGTTCGACCGCGACGTGATTGTTACCTTCGCTCCCCATGATTAGGCATAACCCATTGCGGCGGGTGCTGTCCGCAGTCCTGGCCGGAGCGTGGCTGGTCTGGTTGGGCCTCGCAGCCCCGCCGGTACAGGCCGAATTGCAGGTGAATGTCACGCAGGGGGTCACCGATCCGATCCCCATTGCCATCGTGCCCTTCGCGCGGGCGGTGCCGGCGGACGGCGGCCTGGATGTGGCCGGCGTGGTCCAGCACGATCTCGAGAGCAGCGGCCGCTTCCGCCCGATGGCGCGCAAGGACATGCTATCGACGCCCACGCGCGCCGCAGACGTGCAGGCTGCCGACTGGAAGGCGGCCGGGAACGACTACGTAGTCGTCGGCCGCGTTACCGCAGCCAGCGCCAGCGAGCTGGACATCGAGTGCGATCTGCTGAATACGCTGACGGGCCAGCGCATCGGCGGCAAGCGCTTCGTCGCCAACGGCGCCAGCCTGCGCAACGCCGCTCACATGGTCAGCGACTTCGTCTACGAGTCGATCCTCGGCGTGCGGGGCGCCTTCGCCACGCGGATTGCCTACGTGGCGGTGCAGGGGCAGGCGCCGAGCCAGCATTTCCAGCTGATCGTCGCAGATTCGGACGGCGAAGCGCCTCACGTAATCCTGGAGTCGGCGCAGCCGATCATGTCGCCGGCGTGGTCGCCGGACGATCAATGGCTCGCCTACGTCTCCTTCGAGAACCGGCTGTCGGCGGTGTACATCCAGCGGGTGCGCACCGGCGAGCGGCGACTGGTGTCGCAGCGCCTTGGGGTCAACAGCGCGCCGGCGTTCTCGCCCGATGGCTCACGCCTGGCACTGACGCTCTCCGGCAGCGGCGGCAACCTCGACATCTGGCTGCTGGACCTGGCCACACAGGGATTGACCCGGCTTACCGATGACCCTGCGGTCGACACAGAGCCGGCCTGGAGCCCGGACGGCAAGAGTATCTACTTTACCTCCGACCGCGCCGGCGGCCCGCAGATCTACAAGCTCGACATTGCCAATCCCAAACGCGTGCAGCGCATTACCTTCGGATCCAGCTACAACGCGCGCTCGCGGGTATCCCCGGACGGCACCAAGATCGCCTTCGTCACGCGTGAGGGCGGCAATTACCGCATCGGTCTGCAGGACCTGGCTTCCGGCACCGTCAGTGTGCTGTCGCACGGCGTACTGGATGAATCGCCGAGCTTTGCCCCCAACGGCGCCACGATCATTTATGCCGGCCGGGACGGCGCCATCGGCACGCTGCAGACCGTGTCGATCGACGGGCAGGTTACGCAGCGGCTGACCTCGAGCCAGGGAGAGCTGCGCGAGCCCTCGTGGGAACCGTTTCAACATTAGCCGCTCGCTAGCAGTGTCGGCGCGCGTCGCGGTATGGTAAATAAGGCGGTTGCCGCGAGGTGCCGCATTTCGGAGTCACAAGTCATGCAAAAGAACGTTCTGGTTTGGGTCGCAGCCGTATGCAGCGCACTCCTGTTGGTCGGATGCTCCAGTCACAAGCCCAAGCCCACCACGGCCAGCACAGGCAGTAGTGTGCCTGCCGACCAGTCGCAGACCTCCGGCGCCAACACCCCGGGTGCCTATGGCAATGATGTCGCTAACGGCACCGGCGCGGGTGTCGAAGGCCCGCAGGCGGGACAGCTCAAGAATCGCGTCATCTATTTCGATTTCGACAACAGCGAGATCAAGCCGGAATACACCAGCGTCATCGCCGCGCATGCCAAGTACCTGGCCTCCAACGCCAGTATCCGCGTCCGCATCGAAGGCAATACCGACGAGCGCGGCTCGCGGGAGTACAACATCGGTCTCGGAGAACGGCGTGCCCAGGCGGTGCGTCGTGCGCTGATGCTGCAGGGCGTGGCCGAATCCCAGATCACCACGGTCAGCTATGGCGAGGAACGACCGGCGGTCACCGGCCATACCGAAGAGGCCTGGTCGAAGAATCGCCGCGCCGAAATCGTCTACCTGAACTGAGCGGACGCAGGTGCGCGCAAACATGTCACGGCACCTGCGACTCTGGATCGCCATGCTTGCGAGCAGCTGGCTGCTCGCGGCCTGCGAGACCGGGCCCGATCCGACGCAGGTCAAGCTCAACGACATCGACGAGCGCCTCGGACGGGTCGAGCGCGTCGTCAGTAATCAGAGTCTGCTGACGCTGTCGCAGCGTATCGACGTGCTCGAGGCTCAGGTGCGGGAACTGCGCGGCACGGTCGAGGAACTGCAGAACAGCAACGAGTCAGTGCGCAAGCAGCAACGGGATCTTTATGCGGATCTCGACCGTCGACTCAAATTGCTGGAAACCGCGCTCAAGGGCGGCGCGGCCGGGCCTGCCGCGGGCGCTGCGATCGGCGGCGTGTCAGCGCCGGTGGGTCCCAGTGGAAGCGCCGGTGCAGCGGGGCCTGAGGATCAGGCTGCCTATAACCATGCGTTCGACGCCCTCAAGAACTCGGACTACACCGGCGCCATTGCGCAGTTCAAGGATTTTCTGCGCCTCTATCCGAAGAGCGCGCTGGCCGACAATGCGCAGTACTGGCTCGGCGAGGGCTACTACGTCACGCGTGACTATGACGATGCCTCCATTGCATTCCGCACCGTGGTGGAGCAGTACCCGCAGTCCCGCAAGGCTCCGGACGCGCTGCTCAAGCTCGGCTACGCGCAGTACGAGCTCAAGCACCTGGGCGACGCGCGCGCAACGCTTGGCCAGGTGGTGCAGAAATATCCGGGCACCGATGCCGCCAAGCTGGCAGCGGAGCGGCTGACCAAGATCCCGCCGGACGCGCCCTGACCCACGGTCAGGAAGCGCGCGGTCTCAGGCGTGCGGCTCAAACTCACCGAGATATTCCATTCGCTTCAGGGCGAGGCCGATACGGTTGGCATCCCGACCGTATTCGTGCGCCTGACCGGTTGCCCGTTGCGCTGTGGCTACTGTGATACGGCGTACGCCTTCAGCGGCGGCGAGTGGTGGGAGCTGGACGCCATACTGGAGCGGGTCGCGCAGTTCGGTGCACGCTACGTCTGCGTCACCGGCGGTGAACCGTTGGCGCAGCACGCCTGCCTCACACTGCTGAGCGCACTGGCGGATAACGGCTACCGCGTATCGCTCGAGACCAGCGGCGCACTGCCGTTCGATACGGTCGATCCCCGCGTGATCCGCGTCGTCGACGTCAAGACGCCAGGGTCGGGGGAATCGCATCGCAATCTCTACCAGCAGCTTGCACTGCTGCGGCCGGAGGAGCAGATCAAGTTCGTGCTTTGTGACCGGGCCGACTACGACTGGAGCCGCCACACGCTCGAGCACCTCAAGCTCACGGAGCGCTGCAACGTGCTGTTCTCACCCAGTCACGAGCAGCTGCCGGCGCGGCAGCTGGCCGAGTGGATTCTCGAGGACCGATTGCCGGTGCGCATGCAGATCCAGCTCCACAAGTATCTCTGGGGCAATGCGCCCGGCCGCTGAACCCGGCACCCGCGCGGTGGTGCTGCTGTCGGGTGGGCTCGACTCCGCCACGGCGCTGGCCTGGGCACGGCGGGCTGGATTTGAGAGCTACGCATTGTCGGTTGCCTACGGCCAGCGCCACGAATCCGAGCTGGCCGCGGCCGTGACCGTGGCGCGGCTGCAGGCCGCGCAGGAGCATCGCGTCATGCGCGTGGATCTGGCCGGCATCGGCGGTTCCGCATTAACCGACTGGCGCATCGCGCTGCCCGAAGCGCCTGCGCCCGGCATTCCAGTCAGCTACGTGCCGGCACGCAATACCATGCTGCTGGCTCTGGCGCTGGGCTGGGCGGAAGTTCTCGGAGCGCGGGATCTGGTTATCGGCGTAACCAGTATCGACTTTTCAGGCTATCCCGACTGCCGCCCCGAATTCATCCGTAGCTTCGAGGCGCTGGCGGCGCTTGCCACCAAGGCTGGCGTCGAGGGAGCGCGCTTCTCGGTTCATGCACCGCTGATCGCAATGAGCAAGGCCGAGATCATCCGCAGCGGGCTCGAGTGGGGTGTGGACTATGCCGTCACCGTATCCTGCTACCAGGCAGATGCTGATGGCCGGGCGTGCGGTCGCTGCGATTCCTGCCGCCTGCGGCGTGAGGGCTTCGCCGCCGCCGGGGTTGCCGATCCGACGCGCTACGCCTGAGCCGCTCGCACCTGCTGCGCGGTGCCGGCGCACGCCGTTTTCGGTATCATGCGCGGCCCCGCGGGTCGGTAGCTCAGTCGGTAGAGCAGCGCCCTTTTAAGGCGTTGGTCGTGGGTTCGAGCCCCACCCGACCCATGACTCAAAAATTGCTAGTGCGTGTACGCGCCGACGAGCGTGCCGCGAGCCAGTATGTGCCCGTCGATGGCGGTCATGAGCTGGCGACCATTGGTCGCGGTCGGCAACCCCAGCGTGCTGTCGAGCGCGTACACGGAAATGGTGTAGTGATGCGTGGTGCCGGCGTCGGGGCAGGGACCTGAATAGCCGAACTGCCCCACATCGTTCTTGCCGGCCAGTTCGCCGGCGTTCAGGGACTGCGATGCGCCCTCGGCGAACTGACGCCGGTCGGGCTTGAGATCGAATGCCACCCAGTGCACGAAATGCTTGCGATGCAGATGCCCCGAGATGGCCTGATCATCCATGATGATCGCGATGCTCTTGGTGCCTGCAGGCGGGTCACTCCATTCGACCTCGGGTGAAATGCCGGGGCCCTTGCAGCCGCATTTGTCCGGGATGATGCCGTCGGCAATGGTCGTGCTGCGGACTTGCAGAGTGGCTCCGATCGGCTGATGAATCTCGGGTGGACTGCACGCGCCGAGCAGCAGAAACGAAGCCGCGCACAGCAGCGTAGTAGATCGATTTGGCATTGAAGGCTCCAGTATCTCCGTTAAGGCGGGCACTTTCCACCGTCCGGGATTATGCAACGGCGACGCGCGTTTGGCGGTCAGCCGCGCAGGCACGGAGTTACACTAGCAGTATCGTTTCCATGGAGCCGGACAGTGGTCCAACCACCCTCAGCACCCGTGCACCAACCCCAGGCGTTGCGAGGCGACTATTCGCGCGCGGCGCCCGACTACACCGTCGAGCAGCAGTGGCAGGATTACTCGGAGGACGACCACGCCATCTGGGCGCTGTTGTACGCGCGCCAGATCGAGCTCATCCAGCGCTATGCGGCGCCGGAATTTTTCCAGGGCGTGCGTGCGCTCGGCGCCTCGAGCACCCGCATTCCGCGCTTCGAGGACGCCAATCGGGTGTTGGCCGACACCACCGGCTGGCGCATCGTCGCCGTGCCGGGCCTCATACCCGAGGAGACCTTCTTCGATCACCTGGCCCACCGGCGCTTTCCGGTCACGGTGTGGATTCGCCGCCGCGACGAGCTCGACTACCTGGTCGAGCCAGATGTGTTCCATGATTTCTTCGGCCACGTGCCGCTGCTGACGATCCCGGCGTTTGCGCGCTTCATGCAGGCGTACGGAGAGGCGGGCCCCAAGGCGCTTGCCATACCGGGTGCGCTTGGGATGCTGTCCCGCCTCTACTGGTACATGGTCGAATTCGGCCTCATGGCGACACCGCAGGGGTTGCGCGTCTACGGCGCTGGCATCCTCTCGTCCAAGGGCGAAACCGTTTACAGCGTCGAGAGTCCGGAGCCGCGTCGATGGCGCTTCGAGTTGCTGCGGGTCATGCGCACCGAATATCGCATCGACGCGTATCAGCAGAGCTACTTCGTCATCGACAGCTTCGAGGACCTGTTCGAGGCCTGCTACGACACCGACTTTGCACCGATCTATCGACGCCACGCCGGGCAGCCCGCGATTGCGCCCGATGCGACGGTCCCTGGGGACGTGGCCGTTGCGGTATCCGGTCAGTTGCGGATGTAGGGGCGGCGATGCAGGAGCCGGGGAGCGCACAAAAAAATAGGCGCATCGCCTGGGAGTGGCCACGATGCGCCTAATATCGCAGACCGGGCAGCTTGACGGCTCGACAGGGAGGGATAACCGTCAAATAGACTTGCCCGCTGCGGGCCAGTGGACAGTACAGAGCAGGCTGCATGCCAGGCAAGCGGCCGTGTGATGCAGAGCAGCGAACGCGGACAACGCGCTTTTATCCGATCAACCACTTGAAGGAACTTGTAGGAGTTCCCCTACACAAACATGGGACCTATTGGAAAGTCGCAGTCCCCAATCGGTAACAGGGCCTGCCCGTATCGCCGGGCCCAGCGCGCAGTGCACTGTAAGCCTTGCAGGGTTTGAAGGATGCGCAGGTAAGATTTTTCGGCGGCCAGTCACTCTGGGAACGGGCTTGGGCCGCCCACCGGCGGTGGTGTGCGCGCGACGTTGAGCACCATGGCGAGCAGGGCGTAATAGCCGCAGAGGCCGCACAACTCGATCACCCCGGGCTCACCCAGCAGGTCGCGCGCTGCGGCGTAGGTCTGATCGCTGACCGCGTGAGTGGTATGCAGCTGATGGCAGAACTCCAGCACCACCGCTTCATCGGCTGCGAGCGCGTCCGGCGCAAGCCCGGCGGCGAGCGCCGCGAGGGTGCCTGCTGCAAGCCCCAGGCCCTGAGCGATCGGCGCGTGTGTCTGCCATTCGAAGCTCTGCCGCCAATGGCGCGCGGTCGACAGGATGGCAAGCTCCCGCAGCCGCTGTGGTATGACGCTGCCGAAGCGCAGGTACTCACCGAGCAGCTGCGTCCGTTGGCACAGCTCCGGACTGCGCAGCAGGGGAACGAACGGACCGCTGAGGCGGCCGCGCGGACCCTGCATGATGGCCGCGCGCGCCTGGCGCTGCGCCTCGGTTAAATGTACCTCGGCAATTGGCGGCAGGCGGCAGGTGTCGCTGGCTTCAGTCATCGGCCCGGTCCGGATCGGTGTATTATTCCGTAATCAGGGAATAATCGCATCTGCGGCCCTCCGCGGCCATCCCATGCCCAAAGCCATCGTTCTCACTCAATATTCTGCGCCAGTCACCGGGAGAATGCCGGCGAGCGCCAGTGCCGCCGGTGTTCTCCGGCGCGTCTGCTACCGGGCTGCGGACGGAAGTGCCGCGACCGCTTCGATCGATTATGCCGACGAGCTGGCCGCCACTATCGCCAACTGCGCCGGAGCCACGGCGGCGCTGCCGCCTGGGGTGGCACGTTACCTGTGCGTCGAGACCCAGGACAGTGGCAGTTACACCGGTGTTCACGCTGTACTCATGATCGTGGCGTTCCAGGTGCCGCAAGATCGCGGTGACGAAGTCGAGCGCTGGTATCGGGAGGAACACGGCCCCATGCTGCTGCGTGCCCCGGGATGGTTGCGCATGCGCCGCTATCGCCTGCATGCCGGCGCCGGCGGACCGCCCTGGACCCATCTGGCACTGCACGAGCTGCGGAACGCCGCCGTGCTCGATTCCGCGGAACGCGCTCTGGCCCGCTCCACGGTTTGGCGCGCGCGGCTGGAGCAGGAGAGCTGGTTCGCGCGCGCAGGCCGGTTCGTCTACGAGGTGACGCCATGCTGAGGTCGCGCCTGCAGGACAAGATCGCACTGGTCACTGGCGTCGGCGCCGGCATTGGCCGCGGTTGCGCACTCATGTTTGCGCGCCACGGCGCTACGGTCATCGGTTGCGACATCAGCGTTCGCGGCGCCGCGGATACCGTGGCGGCTGCGCGCACCGAAGGATTCGAGATCGACTGTCTGGCACCGATCGATCTGACCGTTCCGGAGCAGGTTCAACGTTACGTCGATCATGCCGCCGGGCGCCACGGCCGTATCGACGTCCTGGTGAATGCCGCTGCGATCCAGCCGCACATGGCGAAGATGTCGGAAGTCGACTATCAAAACCAATGGATTCCAACCATCGTTGGAGAAGTCGACATCGTCGTGCTGGCCTGCAAGGCTGCATGGCCACACCTGCTGAACAGCGGCAACGGTTCGATCATCAATTTTGCATCGGTATCCGCCTTCCGCGGCAGCCAGACCATGGGCATGGGGCCGCACTGCGCCGGCAAGGCCGCGGTGCTGGCGCTTACGCGGCAACTCGCGATTGAAGGCGGCCCGGCCATCCGCGCCAATTCGATTTCACCGGGCATGGTGGTGACGCCTGCGACGCAGGCAGCCGGAGCGTCGGTTCCGGGCCCGATCCGCGACGCCATCCTGGCGCGAGTGCCGATGCGGCGCCTGGGGCAGCCCGAGGATATCGCCTGGTGCGCGGTTTTCCTGGCGTCGGACGAATCAAGCTGGGTCACCGGTGCAAACTTCCCGGTCGACGGCGGCGTCATGGCCAACTGAGGATCAACGACATCATCTATCCGGACGTAGCCCTGTTCATAGATGGCGCCTGGGGTGCAGGCCGGGGTGCACCGCTGCCGGTGCTCAATCCGGCCACAGGCGAGGCCATCGGTACGGTGGCGCACGCCAAGCCGGCCGATCTCGATCGCGCTCTGGCCGCGGCGCAGCGCGGCCTGGCGCAATGGCGCCACAGCACCGGCTTCGAGCGGGCGCGTGTCCTGCGCCGGGCGGCGGCGTTGCTGCGGGAGCGCGCCGAGCGCATCGCCGAGCTCATGACGCTCGAGCAGGGCAAGGTCATCGCCGAAGCCCGCCAGGAGGTCGAACGCGGTGCCGAAACCTGTGACTGGATGGCCGGCGAGGCGCAGCGGATCGAGGGCCGCACGATCGGCGGTCGCGCGGGCAATATCTCTCAGGCCGTGCTCAAGGAACCTATCGGCGTCGTCGCCGCGTTCACACCGTGGAACTTCCCGATCAACCAGATGGTGCGCAAGCTCACGGGAGCGCTGGCTGCCGGTTGCGCGATCATCGTCAAGGGGCCGGAGGAGACGCCGGCCTGCTGCGCCGAGCTGGTGCGCGCGCTGGCCGATGCCGGCGTGGTCGCCGGCGCAATGAATCTGGTCTATGGCACGCCGGCCGAGATCTCCGAATACCTCATTCCGCAGTCAGCGGTGCGCAAGGTGTCGTTCACCGGGTCAACCGCAGTTGGCAAACAGTTGGCCGCGCTGGCGGGCCGCCACATGAAGCCCGTCACCATGGAGCTCGGCGGCCACGCACCCGTGCTGATATTCGACGAT
Source organism: Steroidobacteraceae bacterium (assembly GCA_049584935.1). GTDB lineage: Bacteria > Pseudomonadota > Gammaproteobacteria > Steroidobacterales > Steroidobacteraceae > FEN-1191. The sequence goes on along the minus strand of JBAUYT010000266.1, from coordinate 16,046 downwards.
GCGGACATCGAGGCCGCAGCACGCGCGCTCTGCGGCAATAAATTCCGCTGCTCGGGGCAGAGCTGTATCAATCCAACGCGATTCCTGATCGAACAACGGGTCTATGCGCGTTTCATAGAAGCGTTCGTCGCCACTGCGCGCGATATCAGGGTCGGAGACGGGCTCAATCCGGCGAGCACCATGGGGCCGGTGGCCAATGTCCGCCGGTTACAGGCGATGGAGGCGCTGACCGCGGATGCCGTACAGCAGGGTGCCAGGCTGCGCCTGGGCGGGCATCGTATCGGTGAGCGCGGGTATTTCTTCGAGCCTACGGTGCTGAGCGACGTGCCGCTGTCGGCGCGTGCCATGAACGAGGAACCATTTGGCCCGATCGCGCTCATGCGATCCGTCAACGGCCTGCACGAGGCCATCGCCGAGGCCAACCGGCTGGCTTATGGCCTGGCTGCGTACGCATTCACCCGCTCGGCGGCCAGTGCGCGCGCCGTGATCGAGGGCGTGCAAAGCGGCATGGTATCGATCAATCATTTCGGGCTCGGTACGCCCGAGACGCCGTTTGGCGGCGTGCGCGACTCCGGTTACGGCTTCGAAGGCGGTAGCGAGGCCATTGAAGCCTATCTGCAGCCGCGCTTCGTCAGCGTGGCGGACCTGTGAGCGCGCTCGAGTTCTGGCACCACCACGCAGGGGTGAGCGTGCCCGATCTGGCAGCTTCAATCGACTGGTATCAGCGCGTGCTGGGTTTCACGCTGGTACGGCGGCTGCGGATCGAGACGATTCCGGCAGACGTGGCCATCCTCAAACACGGCGCCATGCATATCGAGCTGTTCCAGGCGCAGGACGCGAGCCCTTTGCCGCCGGAACGGCGCGAACCGGATTCGGATGTGCGCACGCACGGTAACAAGCACGTCGCCTTCGGTGTCGCCGATGTCGAGGCGTTTGCGACGGAGCTGCGGCGCCGCGGCGCCGATGTAGTCTGGGTCAAGCGCTTCGAACATGGCGGCGCCAACATCTTCATCCGGGACAACGCCGGCAACTTGATCGAATTCCTCCAAGCGACGCTGGACCCGCAGCTCACCGCGAGTCTCGGCGGCTGCTGAGGCACGGCCGCTAAGACCCGGTCAGATTGGCGCCGCCACGGTCTCGAGCATGCGCGCGGTCAGGCCTACCGGATCGGCCGCGGACACCGGGTGCTGTTCCCATTCGCCGAGCTGCAGCGAGCTCTCGACGATGAAGCGGCAGCGTTCGAAGCGCCGCTGCATGAACTGCTGTAGCAAGCGTGCGACCGATCTGTTCTGCTGCATGAGTTCCCCGAGCACCACGGCGTCCTCAACTGCCTGCGCCGACCCCTGGCCCAGATGCGGCGTGGTGGCGTGTGCCGCGTCACCGATCAGTACGATGCGGCCGTTATACCAGGGCTGCGGCAGCAGCAGCGACTCGAGCGGCCGGTAGACCACCTGCTGCGGATCCCGAATCTGCTCACGCATCCGTCCCATGATGCCGGTACAGGCGCGCAGCCGCGCGCGAAAGAGCTCCGCCAGGCTTTCTGGCGGGTGGCGCGGGTTGCCGGGTTCACTCTGCACCAGCCAGACGTAGCCGGTCTCTGCATTGAGCGGAATGAAACCGCACTTGCCATACGGCAGTTCATCACCCATGCAAAGGAAGGACTGTGTGATCTCGGGCGGCCGGCTGACGTTGCAGCGCCAGGTACCCTGGCCGGTAAATTGCGGGCAATAACGAGTGCCGAAGAGGTGGGCCCGCACCTGCGAGTAGATACCATCCGCGCCCACGACCAGATCATAGGCGCAGGTTGTGCCGTCGTCGTATTCCACCTCGACCTGCCGGTCCATCGGGCGCAGCCGGCGAAAGGTAGTGCCGAGGCGCAGGTGTGCGCCGGCAGCCTTCGCTCCCTCGATCAGCACCTGATGCAGCGCTGGGCGGGTAATGCCCAGATGCGACGGATACTGCGGGCCGGCGAGCCTGGCACCGGCCAGCCGCTGCAGCACGTGTCCGTGCAGATCCTGGAACACCAGGCCGTCGTAGGGAAAGCCTGCGGCCACCGCCTGATCGGCAATGCCGAGGGCGGCCATGGCGCGGATGAAGTTGGCCTGCACGACGATGCCGACCTGGTAGACCTTGAAGTCCCGCTCGATCTCCGCAACGCAGGTGTCGATGCCGGCCTGCGCCAGCGCGATGGCGCTCGATAGTCCGCCGATGCCACCGCCGATGATCAACGCTGTGCGGATGGCGGTCATCAGGGGACGATGTGCGTCTCGCTGCCGCTGGCTCCGCCTTGCATGTCGTAGAGGTAGCCGCCGCGGCTCTCGAGCTGTGGCAGGTCGCAGAACGCGTTGATCATGTGGAACATGGTGGGCAGCTCTTGCCATTGCGGACGCACGAACTGAACTTGACCGCGTCCTACCAATCGACGAATCAGGCGGCCGTTCCACGCGGGCGGGGTCAGAGTGGCGTAGGCCGCATCGGCAGTACCCCAGTCCCCCGTCTTCGGCACATATTTGTACGACAACAGGCCGCGGTGCAGCGGGTCGGCTGCCGGCAGCTCCGCCGCCTCGGTCAGATCCCACGCGGCAATCTTCCAGAAGGTGCAGCCGAGCCAGGACATTTCGGTAGCGGCTCGCCCCTGGTGCTCGCGGATCGGCGGGATCTCGCACCAGAGCTTGTTGTGACCCAGTTCCTCGCGCCCGGACAATATCGGGTCGCAGAGATTTTCGTAGCGGACGATGAGTAGCGTGCCGTGCACGGGCTCCGAGGCACCCTGGTAGACGGCGTTGAACTTGAGATCGCACATGTTGTAGCCGCGACCGGCCAGCCAGCCGAAGCCGTCGAAATAGGTCACTTCACAGGTGACCACCGGCTCTCCCCAGGTCCGGAACCCCGGCGGCAGCCAGCTCTGCAGCACGGCCGCATCCGACAGAAAGCGCGCACCGAGTACCCGGCGTTTCGGCTGCGTCTGCCAGTCGAATCGTTCGAGACCGCGGAATTGCCGCGGGCCCGGTGTGGGACCGAAGAACACCGGCATCCGGTAGTAGTCGCCCGGCTTGGGTGCGAAGGCCATCAGCTACGCAGCTCGAGTTCGGCCGGCAGGCGCCTGCGCAGCTCATCGCTGAACGCGCCATCGATCAGAATGAAAGCCATGCGCGCCACGCGGTCGGAACGGTTCTCCCAGGCATGGTCGGTGCCGCGTTGCACGACCACGTCGCCCGCGCGCAACAGCACCTCGTCGTCGTCCAGGATCATGTATAGCTCGCCTTCGAGCACGATGCCGTAATCGATCGAACGCGTGCGATGCATCATGGGATGCCGGCCGTCGGCACGCTGCGGCAGATTCTGGATGTGCCCGGGATGGAAGTCGTTGAGACGTATACGCGTCCCCAGCGCCGGCGGAGGTACCCGCAGCGGGCCGTCGGTCGGCTCGACCTCGCGCGCGCTGATCGGTGCCGGGGTGGCGCCGGTGTTCCAGATCTCGATGAAGTCGACACCCGTGCCCTTGTCGCGCACGTTGGGCGGCATGCCATCGCTCAGCACCACCGAGCGCCCGGACTCGTCGTGCCCCGTGACCACCCGGCGTGCAGGCTTGGGCATAGGCTCTCCTTGGAGAAGAGCTACTTTATCCCAAATTACCGTATACGGGAATAAGATCCCGGGTCAGTCTGGGCGCAGACCGTTGAGCACCAGCTCGCAGATGAAGTCGCGGTAGCGGCTGCTGGCGCCACGTTCGTCGAAGTTCTTGCCGAGTGCCAGGCGCAGCACCGGCATGCCGTTGACGAAGAATTCGCACATTCCCACCACGACCAGGAACAGGAAGGCCGGGTCCGCACGCCGGAAAGCGCCGGAGCTGCGGCCGGCCTCGAGAATGGCGCCATAGCCGGCGACGGCGTTGGAGGTCAACTGCTGCAGGAAGCGGCCGGCCGCCGGCGAGTTCAACTGCAGGAATTCGTCGATCAGCAACCGATGGAAGAACGGATAAGTAACCTCGAACTTCAGTAGTGCCGCGATCCGCGCGCGCAGCGCGTTCTGCGGTCCGGCCCCGGCCTGCTGCAATTCCTGCTCGAGAATGCGTGAGAACTGCTCGGTCAACTTTTCCATGGCCGCCAGCAGCAGCATCGAGCGGTCGCGGAAGTAATAACGGATTAATGACGGATCGACACCCATGTGGCGCGCGACCTCCGCCCGGGTGATCCGATTGGGAGGCAACTGCGTCAGCAGTTCGCAGGTGCGATCAATCAGCGCCTCGCGTCCCACGGTGTGTGGACCGGCGGCCGGCCGCCCAATGCCGCGGCGGCCGGCGGCACGATGCGTGCGCGTTGGGCTTTTCTTCGATCTTTTGCGGGCGCGCGGCTTGGCAGAAATCGGAACACTCATGGAGGCTGGGCACATTTTTGTTCGGTGCCCACTTATCGCATGCGCGCACCGGCTGCGCAACGCGTGCGCGCGCGTGTCACGCACGACACGCGGCTGTGGCACGCTGTGATACGCTGATTGGCACCGGGCAGGCAGGTCGGCCACAGCATCATCGACCCGCACCAGCCCACTGCAAGCGCGGCATCACGCGCAGGAGCAAGCATGATCCGCCATTTGAAAACCGGTCAGACCGCGGAAGTAACCGCCGAAAAGCAGGCCGAGGTGCGCCGCACGGTCGAAGGCATCCTCGACAACATCGCCAGGAACGGCGAGCGCGCGGTGCGCGAGTACTCACAGAAGTTCGATCAATGGTCACCTGAGAGCTTTCGCCTCAGCGACGCCGAAATCAATCACTGCCTCGACCAGGTGCCGGATTCGGTCAAGCAGGACATCGAATTCGCGCAGTCGCAGATCCGAAACTTCGCACTCGCGCAACGCGCCGCGCTGCGGGACGTCGAGGTGCAGACGCTGCCCGGGGTGGTGCTGGGACACAAGAACGTGCCGGTCAATAGCGTGGGCTGCTACATACCTGGAGGCCGCTATCCGATGGTGGCCAGCGCCCACATGAGCGTGGTCACGGCCAAGGCGGCCGGTGTCAAGCGTGTCATTTCCACGGCGCCGCCTTTTGGCGGCAAGCCACACCCGGCCATTGTGACGGCCATGCACATGGGCGGCGCCGACGAGATCTATGCCTTTGGTGGCGTGCAGGCCGTGGCGGCCATGGCGCTGGGCACCGAGCACATCGCGCCGGTCGATATGGTGGTCGGTCCCGGCAACGCCTTCGTTGCCGAAGCGAAGCGGCAGCTGTTCGGGCGCGTCGGCATCGATCTGCTCGCAGGCCCCACCGAGACGCTGATCATCGCCGATGACAGCTGTGATGCGGAGATGGCGGCCGTCGACCTGCTCGGCCAGGCCGAGCACGGCCCGGGAAGCCCCGCGGTGCTGCTGACCAGCAGCGCCAAGCTCGCGCAGGACGTGCCAGCGGCCATCGAGCAACTGCTGTCGTGGCTGCCCACGGCCGATGTGGCGCGCGTGGCCTGGCAGAACTGCGGTGAAATCATCCTTGCCGATTCGCTCGAGGAGATGGTGACGCAGGCCGACAAGATTGCCTCCGAGCACGTGCAGGTGCTCACTCGAGATCCGGAGTACTTTTTCCAGCGCATGACCAACTACGGCGCACTGTTCCTCGGCGCGCGTACCAACGTCGCCTTCGGCGACAAGGTCATCGGCACCAACCACACACTGCCGACCATGAAGGCGGCCCGCTACACCGGTGGACTGTGGGTCGGCAAGTTCATCAAGACCTGTACCTATCAACGCGTGCTGACCGACGAGGCCAGCGCCCTGATAGGCGGCTACTGTTCGCGATTGTGCGAACTCGAGGGCTTTGCCGGCCACAAGGAACAGGCCGATCTGCGCGTGCGTCGCTACGGCAAGAACAAGGCTGCCTGAGGTGCGGCTGTCGGACCGTCTCCGTGGCAAGGTGGCGGTTGTCACCGGCACGGGCAGCGGTATCGGCCAGGGTTGCGCACTGATGTTTGCGCGGCACGGCGCGCGCGTCATGGGCTGCGATATCAATGTGCCGGCGGCGCAGGCCACCTTCGAGCAGGCGCGTGCCGAGAATCTCGAGTTCGACAGCCTGCATCCATGTGATCTGACCCAGGAGGATCAGGTTCACGCGCTCATGCAGCGCGCCGCCGAGCGCTTCGGCGGCATCGACATGCTGGTCAATGCCGGCGCCTTTGGCGCGTTCGCATTCATCGAACAGCTCGACTTCCAGCGCGACTGGAAGCGTACCTTGAGCGGCGAACTCGACGTGGTGTTTCTCGGCTGTCAGGCCGCGTGGCCCTACCTGAAGCAGCGCGGCGGCGGCTCGACCGTCAACTTCGCCAGTGCCAACGCGCATGTGGCGCACCCGGTGGCGGGTGCATTGGCCCATTGCGCCGGTAAGGGGGGTGTCATGGCCATGACACGCCAGCTCGCCGCCGAGGGCGGCCCGCACAACATCCGCGCCAACAGCATATCTCCGGCCATGATCGTCACCGGCGCCACCCGGGCCGAACTCGAGAAGCCCGGCTACACCGAGGGTATTTTGGCAAAGCTCATGATCAAGCGGCTCGGGCAGCCCGACGACATCGCCTGGTTTGCCACCTACCTGGTCTCGGATGAGGCTACCTGGGTGACTGGTGCCGATTTTCGCATCGACGGCGGCGCGACGGCCTGGTAAGGACAGCGGCCGGCCGCCAGTGCCGGAATTCTCAGTGGGCGGCCAGGGCCGTGGCGCCGCGACCCCGGGTGAGCGCACCCAGCAACGCAACGACCGCAACGACGACGCAGATAGCGCTGAGTACGCTGAACGCGGGTAGCAGGCGCCCGCCGAACTGATCGCCGAGCAGCTGCAGCACCATGCCGCTGACGAACTGTCCGATCGCAAATGCTCCCTGCCACATGCCATTGCCGCGGCCGCGGATCGCGAACGGCAGGTCACGCGTAGTCCAGACCAGCATGGTCGGCAGCACCAGGCCGCAGCCAACCTGGTTGACGAAGGCGAAGGCGACGTAATCGGCGGGAGCACCAGCGTGACCCATGCCATAGAACCCGGCGCCGATCAGTGCGAAGTCCAGGCACAGCAGCCGGCCTATCGGCAAGCGCGAGGCGATCCAGTAACCGAAGGTGCCGATCGGAACGCCGAGGCTCGCGATCATCGTCAGCAGCCCGATGCGACTGGGGTCGTGTACGCCGAGCGCTGCCAGCGCGTTGCCATTCTGGGTGATGATCGAATAGAACATGACGGCCGCGATGATGGTAAGACCGCACTGTGACAGCATCCTTGCCCAGGGGAAGGCGCTCGTCGCAGCCGATTCTCCCGTGCTGCTGCTGCTGGCGCCCAGGCCGGTGCCTTCCCTGACCGGCTCCCAGATGAACAGCCACACGCCCGCGACCAGCAGCAGGCTATAGAGGTACAGATAAAACGGACCGCGCCAGCCGTAGCGGCTGGCGAGGAATCCGCCAAGCGGAATGATCAGCAGCGCCGCGGTCGAGGCGGTCGCCGTCTGGCCGGCGAGCCAGCGCTCGCGCGACTTGCCGCTGAAATAGTCGCAGATCATCGTGGTCGACACCGTCATGACGATCGATTCGCAAATGCCGACGCCGACGCGCGAGAGAATGATGGTATTCAGGCTGTCGAGGAACGTCGGCGCAATGCCGACGAAGGCGTAGGCGGTCATCGCCGCCAGCAGGATGTTGCGCCGGCCGAAGCGGTCGGCGAGCCAGCCGGCGACCGGCGAGAACAACACGATCCAGATCGACGGCATAGTCATGACGCCACCCTGTATCAGGTAGGCGTAGTTGGGTATCTCGCGGAAGTGCGCATACATCAGCGGCACGACCGCCGTCAGCAGCGATACGCCCATGACGGCCATGGTGATCGGCAGCAGCAGCATGATGCCCTGCAGGAAGCCTGGCTGGCGCTGCATGACTCAACGGCTCTTGCGGCGGAAGAAGATCGTCAGCAGGAAGAGGAAGGTAGGCAAGTCCAGGAGTTTCAGCGCAGCACGGGCCTCTTCGGGCCGCAGCCTGGCAGTCAGCGGCATGGCGCCGAATATCTTGCCCCGGATCAGCAGTTGCGCGCCGTCGCGTTCGAGCGCCGTGATGTCCATCATTTCCCGATTGTCGGCGCCGTAAATCTTCATGTGCGGAAGAACCCTTCAGTTGCACCGTGCGCGTTGCGAAGGGGGGGTGCCATCCTTGGCAGTTCCTCCCTCCCTGAGTTTGAGCCCTGGGCGCAGCATCCGGTGCGGAGCGGCTCAGGGCTTGAGCCCCGAGCGCGACACAGGTTGTAATTGTGGGGCGGACTTTGACTTGATCCGCAATCGATTGCAAGAGCGCCGGTAAAGCGGGGATCGATCACGGTCTGCATAGGATATTTTGCCTTGTCCACTCGCATCCGCTAGGCTGCGATTTACTGTCATTTCAAGATCTTATTCGCGATACATGCTAACGCCGATCATTCTCTCGGGCGGTGCGGGCACACGCTTGTGGCCGCTCTCGCGAGAACTCTATCCGAAGCAATTGCTACCGCTGGTCAGCAGCCGCACCATGCTGCAGGAGACCGTACAGCGACTTGCGGGACTGGACGCCGCAGCTCCCACCGTGGTCTCGAACGAGGCTCACCGCTTTCTGGTCGCAGAGCAGCTGCGCGAGATGGGGTGCGCGCCGCGTGCCATCGTGCTCGAACCCAAGGGGCGCAACACCGCGCCGGCGGTAGCGCTGGCGGCGCATGCGGCTTTGGCCGCGGACGAGGGCGACGCGCTGTTGCTGGTACTACCCGCCGACCACCTGATCCGGGATGTTGCGGCGTTTCACCAGGCGGTCGCCATCGCCACCGAGACGGCACGCAACGGCGCGCTCGCCACCTTTGGCGTGATTCCCAAGTCTCCCGAAACCGGTTATGGCTACATCCGGCGCGGCCGGCGTGAGGGCGACGCGTTCCGGATAGCTCAATTCGTCGAAAAGCCTGACCTGGCGCGCGCGCAGTCCTATCTGGATTCCGGCGAGTACTACTGGAACAGCGGCATGTTCCTGTTCCGTGCGCGCCGCTATCTCGAGGAGCTGGAGAAGTTTGCGCCGGATATCGCCTCGGTGGTCCGCACCGCGTTCGCGCGCGCCACGCGTGATCTGGATTTCACGCGCATCGACGCGGGCACGTTCGCGTCCTGCCGCAGCGAGTCGATCGACTATGCCGTCATGGAGAAGACCGAGGACGCGGTGGTGATTCCGCTGGATGCGGGCTGGAGTGATGTCGGCTCGTGGGCGTCGCTGCACGACGCCTGCGATCACGACGCCAACGGCAACACATTGCGTGGCGACGTCATTGTCGAGAATACCCGCAACAGCTATCTCTATTCGGAGAGCCGGCTGGTGGCGGCGGTCGGATTGCACGACTACGTGGTGGTCGAGACCAAGGACGCCGTCATGGTGGCGCCGAAGAACCAGGCGCACGAGGTCAAGAAGCTGGTCGAGCGGCTCAAGGCCGACAAGCGCTACGAGCACGCCCTGCACCGGGAGGTGTTCCGTCCCTGGGGCAGCTACGACAGCGTCGATTCCGGCGAGCGGTTTCAGGTCAAACGCCTGGTGGTCAAGCCGGGTGGCGTGCTGTCGCTGCAGATGCACCACCACCGCGCCGAGCACTGGGTGGTGGTTTCTGGCACGGCCAGCATCACCCGCGGTGACGAGACTTTTCTGCTGGAAGAGAACCAATCGACTTACATTCCCGTGGGCGTGCAACACCGCATCGAAAATCCCGGCCGCATTCCGCTGCACATTATCGAGGTGCAGTCGGGCGGCTATCTGGGCGAGGATGATATCGTTCGCTTCGACGATCGTTACGGCCGCCACGAAACCGACTGACCTTCCGGGGATGCCATGTCCAAGTTGAGTTGCTTCAAGGCTTACGATGTTCGTGGGCGGGTTCCCGATGAGCTCAACGAGGCGCTGGCGTACCGCATCGGCCAGGCGTATGCGGCGCTGATAAAGCCCAAGCGCGTGGCGGTCGGCCGGGACATACGTCATTCCAGCACCGTGCTGCAGGCGGCGCTGATCAGCGGACTGTCCGACTGCGGAGTGGAAGTGACCAATATCGGTTTGTGCGGTACCGAAGGCGTCTATTTCGCCACCTTCGCGCACAAGTTCGACGGTGGCATCATGGTCACCGCCAGCCACAATCCGCCCGATTACAACGGCATGAAGTTCGTGCGCGAGGGTAGCCGGCCGATCAGCGCCGATACTGGACTCAAGGACATGCAGCGCATGATCGAGCAGGACACGCTGCCGCCGAAGGTGGCGCGGCCGGGTGCGGTACGCACGCTCGACACCGGCGCGTCCTACATCGAGCACCTGCTGTCGTACGTGGATGTCACCAGGCTCAAGCCGCTGAAGCTGGTCGTCAACGCCGGCAACGGCGGAGCGGGTCTGGTGGTCGACGCCATTGAGCCGCATCTGCCGGTGCAGTTCGTCAAGATCCATCACGAAGTCGACGGCTCCTTCCCTAATGGCGTGCCGAACCCCATGCTCGAGGAAAACCGCGCCTCGACCAGCCAGGCGGTAATGGCCAGCGGCGCGCACCTGGGCCTGGCCTGGGACGGCGATTTTGACCGCTGCTTCTTCTTCGACGAGGCCGGTGGCTTCATCGAGGGCTATTACCTGGTCGGATTGCTGGCGGAGTCATTCCTGCGTCGCCACCACGGCGGCCGCGTGGTGCATGACCCGCGCCTCACCTGGAATACGATCGACATCGTGCAGCAGTGCGGCGGCACCCCGGTGCTGTGCAAATCCGGCCACGCCTTCATCAAGCAGAAGATGCGTGAAGTGGACGCGGTGTACGGCGGCGAGATGAGCGCCCACCATTACTTTCGCGACTTTGCCTATTGCGACAGCGGCATGATTCCATGGCTGCTGGTGCTGGCGATCATGAGCGAGACGGGCAAGTCGCTTTCGGAACTCGTGGGCGAGCGCCAGCGTCTCTACCCCGCCAGCGGCGAGATCAATCGCGAGCTGCAGGCGGACATGGGCGGCACGTCCGCGGTGCTGGCGAAGGTGCAGCAGCACTATCAGGCGCGTGCCCGGACCACCGATTTTACCGACGGCCTATCGATGGAGTTCGATCACTGGCGCTTCAACCTGCGCGGTTCCAACACCGAGCCGTTGGTGCGTCTCAACATCGAGTCGCGCGGCGATGTGGCGCTGATGAAGGTCAAGACCGCCGAAGTGCTGCGGCTGCTCGATGGCCGCTGAAGCCTTCGACCCGCTGCGGTCGCTGCTGTCGCGCCGTTCCGCCCCGGCACTGCAGCTGCGCGAGCCGGGCCCTTCGCAGGCGCAGATCGAACTCGCGGTCGATGCGGCGCTGTCCGCACCCGATCACGGTGCACTCAAACCGTTGCGGCTGGTCCTGATTCGCGGCGAGGCGCGCGCGTGCCTGTCCGAGTTGTTCGTCAGCCGCATGCAGCAGCGCGACGCCGGCATCCCGCCGGGCAAAATCGACAAGGCTCGGCGCATGCCGCTGGCGGCGCCGCTGGTGATCGCCGTCGGCGGCCGCGTGGTGGTGCCCCACAAGGTGCCTGAACTCGAGCAGTTGCTCGCTGTCGGCGCCGGCGTCATGAATCTGCTCAATGCCTTCCACGCGCAGGGTTTCGGCGCCATCTGGCTCACGGGGGGCAATGCCTACGATCCGGAGATTGCGCGGGCACTGCAATTCACACCGGACGAACGCAGCCTGGGATTCGTGTACGTCGGCTCATTGCCGAGCTTCGATGCGCCGCCGCGACGATTGGACCGCGCCAGCGCCGTGCGCGAGTGGGCCGGCTGAGGGTGCCCGCCACGGCAACCCGGCGCCCATGAGACAAATTCGCGGAGCGGCTCCCCCTGCCGAGTCGTCCGTACCCGCGTTGGCCGCGATCGCGCCCGACGGCCGCACCGAACGCCTGAATACCCGCGCCGCCGGCGTCATCGGTCTCGCCGTCATGTGCAGCCGCGTGCTCGGACTGCTGCGTGAGCAGGTTTGTGCGGCGCTGTTCGGCGGTGGCGGCGCCATGGACGCGTTCACGGCGGCATTTCGCATTCCCAACCTGCTGCGCGATCTGTTTGCCGAGGGCGCGTTATCCACCGCGTTCGTGACTACCTTCAGCAAGACCATCGTACGCGGCGGCGATGGTGCAGCGTGGCAGCTGGCCAACAAGGTAGTCACGCTGACGGCCATCGTGCTGGGTGCGATCTGCGTGCTCGGCATGCTGGGCTCCAGCCAGCTGGTAGCGCTGATTGCGCCCGGTTTCGACCCGCAGAAGGCGGCGCTCACCGTGCAGCTGACGCGCATCATGTTTCCGTTCATCCTGCTGGTGTCGCTGGCGGCCCTGGTCATGGGCGTGCTCAATGCCAAGAGCCTGTTCGGCATGCCGGCGATGGCCTCCAGCTTCTTCAACATCGGCGCCATCGTGGGCGGCGTAACGCTGGGCGCCTGGATCGATCCGCACTTCGGACCCGGCGCCTTGGTCGGACTGGCCATCGGCACGCTGATCGGCGGCGGTCTGCAACTCGGCGTGCAGCTGCCGGCGCTGCGCCGTCTCGGCTATCATTACCGCCCCGACTTCGGCTGGCGGGATCCCGGGGTGCGCGCCATTCTGGCGCTGATGGGTCCCTCAGTGATCGCGGCGAGCACTACCCAGGTCAACGTGCTGGTCAATTCCATGTTCGCCTCCACGCTAGGCGACGGACCGATCTTCTGGCTCTCGATTGCGTTCCGCCTGATGCAGCTGCCGCTGGGACTGTTCGGCGTTGCCCTGGGCACTGTAACGCTGCCGCTGCTGTCGCGGCTGGTGGTGGCGGGCGACATGAACACGTTTCGGGGGGAACTGGCGCGCGGTATGCGCCTGGCGCTTTTACTGACCGTGCCCTCGACGCTGGGTCTCATGCTGCTGGCAGAGCCGATCATTTCGGTGCTCTATCAGCACGGCAAATTCGACCAGGCCCAGGCAGCGCAGGCGGCCGGGGCGCTGCGGTTCTACGCCGTGGGCTTGAGCGGCTATGCGGCGCTCAAGGTGCTGGTGAGCGCATTCTACGCACTCGATCAGCGCCGCACGCCGATGTATGTGAGCTTCCTGGCCGTGGCTCTGAACCTGCTGTTCAACTGGGCCTTCACCTTCAGGCTCGGCTGGGGTGTTCGCGGCCTCGCATTCTCGACCGGCTGCGTCGCCAGCTGCAATTTCCTGCTGCTCTACCTGTTGATGAGCCGGCACCTGCGCGGGCTCGAGTCGCGGCGCATGTGGCGCATGCTGCTCAAGCTGGCGGTACCTTCGCTGGTGCTGGTCGCGCTATGCGGGGCGTCGGCGCACTGGCTGCTTGCCGGATGGGCGACGCAGCCGTTTTGGTCCAGGCTCACTGCCCTGCTGGGCACCGTGCTCGCAGGCGCCGCCGCCTTCGTCATCACCGGCGTGTGGCTGCGCATCGAAGAACTCCAGGAACTGATCAGCGTGCTGCGGCGGCGCCTGCATGTCGGCCGCTGAGCTTCATTCCTGGCCGCAGACGGCCTCGCCCTTGTCGAACACGATGCGCCAGGTGTGAGCGCCTTCGAGCCGCCAGATCGAGTTGAAGCGCCCGACTTCCTTGCCCTGAACATAGACCGGCCCGGTGCTCAGCGCCAGCTTGCCGGAAGGTAGCACCTGCACATTGTCCGGCAGCCAGGAGAATGGCGCCGCGGCGCCCGTGAAGTAGGGCCTCCACGTGGCCTCGATCTCGTGGGGCCCGTGTTCCACTCTGCTACCCGTAAAGAAAATGGCTTCGCCCGAGAGGAAGGCCGAAAAGGCCTTGAAGTCCCGGTCGGCCATGGTTTTGGCGAACGCTCGCTCGGTGCCGACCACCTGGTCGTGCGCCGAGACTTCGCCCTTGCTGTAGTGGCGCCCGCTGCTGGCCTGGCCCCCCGAGGCGCAGGCGGACAGCAGCAGTACGATCGGCAGGATGAGGGATTTTCCGGCATGCATGTTGAGCGCACCTGATCAGGTTCGAAGGCGCTATGTTATAGCGATTGCGGGGCGGTCACGTTACGGAGGACGCATGGCCATATTCAGCGACATGGTAACGACGGCTTTCGAGTTGCCGGGCCATCGGGTAACGAAGAACTGCGGGATCGTGCGCGGTCTGATCGTGCGCTCGCGCAGTATCGTCGGTTCGATCGGTGCCGGGTTGCAGACGCTGTTTGGCGGTAACATCACGCTCTACACGCAGTTGTGTGAGCGCGCGCGCGACGACGCCTACCAACTCATGCTCGATCACGCGCGTGAGATGGGTGGCAACGCGGTCATCGGTGTGCGCTATGACGCCACCGAGGTCGGGGCGGGGATTACGGAGGTCATCGTTTACGGCACCGCAGTCCGTGTCGAAGCGTTGCCGGGCAACTGAGATGATCTCAGTAACTATCTTTCTAGGTTCGATCGCCTTCATCGGTGCCAGATAGGCCTTGAGCTGGCTGATCCCCCCGGCATAGCCTGCCGGCCGGATCTCGCGCGGCAGCACGGTGCACGGTGGCCGGAATCCAATCGGGGCTGGCCTGCTCAACGCGCTCCTGCAGGAACCCTTGTACGCATCGAGCTTGCATGGCCTGGGCTCGCGCGTCCGCCAGCCACTCATCTAGTCTCGGCAGAAAGCGTCCCCCTTTCCGGTGAAGGTGCTCAAGAGAACAAGCCATTGCGGAGCGGGCTGCACTTGGGAGACAGTGTCGTTGAAAGGCTCCCCGCTGGTTTGTGGCACCCACGCACTGCGTGATCCCTTTAATCGTCCCAGGCAATCGAATCCGGCGTTCCACGATTCGATCGCCGACTACCCTCGAAAATTTCTATTCCTGCGATTTTTGTCAACTATGCCCACAATGATGACTATGAATGCGAGCAGGCGAAACAAAAAAACGTAATGACGTAGCTCGAACGCGGGATCTACCGTAGACAGGCCGATCCAATTGATGGCCATGACAGCGAACGCCAGCGCAAAATACGCAAACAGGCGATCGCCGCTCAAGCGCCAAAAACGCACAAAAAACAGCGCCGCCACCGCTGTTTCAGTTGTTAGCATACCCCAAACGAACTGCCTCATAGTCTGGCCGCCTACTTCGATTCAAAGATTAGTCCATAGAGGAGAACGCTCATTCCAGATAGCGCCGCCGCCGAGCGCCAGGCAAACAGGTCGATCTGCGGTAGCAGGATTAAGTCAACAAAAAGCAGTACGTTGTTCAGTGCCAACCCAATGAAGCAGAGGCTTGCCCAAAAGAGCAGCCTGGTTCTGCTGGCGCTGTAACCCCTGAAGAGCAAGAGCGCGCAGAAGACACTGGTCGCCGCGCAGAGTGCGTACACAAGTTCAGCCATTGTCCTTAATCCTTCCGCAACACGAACGCATCAACGAATGTTCGAAGTGCTGCGGTGCGCACCCGTTCGATGGCATTCGCAGTCATGAGCCGGATGATTTCGACCGGTCGCTCCGCATAGACTCTTGCCAAGCGAGTCAGTGTCACCTCAAACTCTGGCACTCGCGCGTTGCCTGTGCAGCGTATGCTCGACGCGCCAGATGGCAATTCCAAGATACCGCGCGAATGCAGTTCAGAGAGCGCCGCCTCGGTCATTGCCTGTGAGATCTTTAAGTGCGAGCTCAGGCGCTGAGCAGTCCACTCGGTACGCTCATCGCCCAGCAACAAGAGGATTTCAAGTTGCTCATATGATTCTATGTGCTCAGCGAGAAAGACGCGCACGTCGTCTGGAACGTCATCGGATTGGCTCAAACTGCCCGGACTTGCCTTCTGCAATTCGACGCACTGCCCCGTCTACTGAATGGACGGCTCGACCCCCCGAGCTGCGACGGTCGGCCATGGTCCGGCGCCGCTACCAGTTCGACCCGCTCGATAATCCCAAAAGAGAGCCGCGCTGACTAGTCGTGCGCAATATGCACGGCGCGGTGCTTGAGGTCCCGCCGTTGCCGTCCGAGACTGACCTGCGGTGCACGTTCATCCTCGCCATGCTCGAGTGGACCGACGCCGGTTGGTTGATCGCCGAATTCAGTTCGCAGCTGGGCGTGTTCGCTCAGAAGGGGATTGAGCGCCG